>MHZX01000077.1 GCA_001828935.1 Rhodocyclales bacterium RIFCSPLOWO2_02_FULL_63_24 | reverse complement strand
CGAAGTGGCCGTAGGCGGCGGTCTTTTCGTAGATCGGGCGCAGCAGGTCGAGCATCTGCACGATGCCTTTCGGCCGCAGGTCGAAATGCTTCTTCACCAGTTCGGCGATGGTGGCGTCGGCGACCTTGCCCGTGCCTTGCGTGGTGACCCAGACCGAGGTCGGCTCGGCGACGCCGATGGCATAGGAAATCTGCACCAGGCACTTGCTGGCCAGCCCCGCGGCGACGATGTTCTTCGCCACGTAGCGGCCGGCATAGGCGGCCGAGCGGTCGACTTTCGACGGATCCTTGCCGGAGAAAGCGCCGCCGCCGTGGGGCGCCGCGCCACCGTAGGTATCGACGATGATCTTGCGCCCGGTCAAGCCGCAGTCGCCCTGCGGGCCGCCGACGACGAAGCGACCGGTCGGGTTCACCAGGTACTTGATCTGGCCCTTGACCAGTTCCCTGGGCAGCACCGGCTTGATGATTTCCTCGATCACGGCGTCGATCGCGGCCTGCTTCATCTGCGGACCGTCGGACATTTCCGGCGAGTGCTGGGTGGACAGCACGACGGTGTCGATGCTGTCCGGCTTGCCATCGACGTAACGCACCGTGACCTGCGACTTGGCATCGGGGCGCAACCAGGGCAGGCGACCGTCGCGGCGCAGCATCGACTGGCGCTCGACCAGGCGGTGCGACAGGTAGATCGGCAGCGGCATCAGCACCTGAGTTTCGTCGCAGGCATAGCCGAACATCAGGCCCTGGTCGCCGGCACCCTGGTTGAGGTTGTCGTCGTAGGCCTTGTTCACGCCCTGGGCGATGTCGGGACTCTGCTTGTCGTAGGCCACCAGTACGGCGCAGCCCTTGTAGTCGATGCCGTATTCGGTGTTGTCGTAGCCGATGCGCTTCAGCACATTGCGCGCAACGCCGATGTAATCGACCGTGGCATTGGTGGTGATTTCGCCCGCCAGCACGACCAAACCGGTATTGCAGAGGGTTTCGGCGGCGACCCGGGAATGCGGATCCTGCGCCAGGATGGCGTCGAGGATGGCATCGGAAATCTGATCGGAGACCTTGTCCGGGTGGCCTTCGGAAACCGACTCGGAAGTGAAGAAATATTCTTGCGCCATTTGTCCTGCTCCAAAAAAACACAACGCCCCACAACTTGGCGAGGCCAGCTATGGGGCGGAAGCAGGCGACGCTTTAGCGATATTTGTTTTCCGACCGCCGCGTTTCCCCGGGGGTCTTCTCCGCCTCGCAAGTTGTCTTTTTAACTCGGCGGAACAGCGTGCATTGTAGGTCCGAACCGCCGCAAGCGTCAATCGGGGCGCAAACCGATAACCCTCTGCTCGACGCGGATAGGCAGAGCTAGCGCGTCGGGTGGGCGAAGCCGCGCTTGCTGGCTGCGATGAAGTCGGCGACTTCGGCGACGGCGGCGCTGTTCATTGCCCGCATCTGCGCCAGAGCCTGCTCCAGCGGCACGCGCGAATACAGCAAGCGATAGGCCTCCTTCAGCGCACGAATCTCGTCCTTGGCGAAGCCGTTGCGACGCAGGCCGACCAGGTTGAGGCCGCGGGCTCGCCCCGGGTTGCCGTCGGTAATGCAGAAAGGCAGCGCGTCCTGCACCACCTTGGCCGACAAGCCGATCATCGCGTTGCGGCCGACGCGGCAGAACTGGTGCACCGTGACGGCGGCCGAAATGAAGGCGCGGTCATGCACCACCACTTCGCCGGCAATACCGGCGGTATTGGCCATCACGACGTGGTTGCCGACCCGGCAGTCATGCGCGATATGGCTGTAGGCCATGAGGAAGCAGCCGTTGCCCAGGCGCGTGGCGCTGCCGTCGCGCGAGCCACGGTGCACCGTGACGCCCTCGCGCAGCCAATTGTCCTCGCCGATCTCGGTGTAGGAGATGCAGTCCGCCTTGAACTTGAAGTCCTGCGGATCGCCGCCGATCACCGCGTGCTCGGCGATGCGGGTGCGCGCGCCGATGCGGGTGTGGCGCTTGATCACGGCATGCGCGGCGATCTCGCAATCGTCGCCGAGCACCACGTCCTCCTCGATCACGGCGAAGGGGCCGATGCGGACGTTTGCGCCCAGTTTCGCGTCCGGGGCGACGACGGCGCCGGGGTGAATTTTCATGCCAGTGCCTGGCGCATGGCCCCGGTAATGCGCTTGATCTGCTCGTCCCTCAGCATCGGCGAAATCGGCAGCGACAGGCAGCGCTGCGCGACGCGCTCGGTGACCGACAGGCGGACATCGCCGTGGGTCGCGGCAAACATTTCCTGCCGGTGCAGCGGCACCGGGTAATACACGGCGCAGGCGATGCCGGAGTCGGCCAGCACCTTCTGGATCGTGTCGCGGCGATCGGAAAGTATCGTGTACTGGTGATAGACATGGCGCCCGTGGCCGTCGGCAAACGGCGTTTCGACCAGGCCCGCGAGTTGCTGGTTGTAGGAGTCGGCGATGGCGATACGGCGCTGGTTGAAATTGTCGAGGCGCTTCAGCTTGATGCGCAGGATCACGGCCTGGAGTTCGTCCAGGCGCGAGTTGTAGCCCAGCACATGGTGGTGGTAACGCACCCTTGAGCCGTGGCTGGCCAGCACCCGCATTTCCGCCGCAAGACGGTCGTCGTCAGTGACCATCAGGCCGCCGTCGCCGAAGGCCGAAAGGTTCTTCGAGGGATAGAAGGAGGTGCAGCCGATATCACCAAATGCGCCCGACTTGCGCCCCGCGTAGTCGGCGCCGAAGGACTGCGCGGCATCCTCGATCAGCTTCAATCCGTGCTTCTCGCACAGGGCTTTGAGTGGCGCCAGCTGTACCGGCTGGCCGAACAGATGCACCGGCACGATGGCTCGGGTAGCAGGCGTAATGGCGGCCTCGACCTGGTTCAGGTCGAGGTTGAACGTGCGCGGATCGATATCGACGAACACCGGCTTGGCGCCGCACATGAGCACGGTCGAGGCGGTGGCAACGAAGGTGAAGGGCGTCGTGATGACTTCGTCGCCCGGCCCCAGACCGATGGCGCGCAGGGCGATCAGCAGCGCATCGGTGCCCGAGGCGCAGGAGATCGCATGCTTGACGCCAGCATAGGCAGCGGCTTCCGCCTCGAAGGCCTTGACGTTGGGGCCGCCGATGTACTGGCAGGCGGCCAGCGCCTCGCATACGGCGGGTTCGATTTCGTCCTTCAGCAAGGCATATTCGGCCTTGAGATCAAGCATCGGGATGTTCATGGGCATGGACTTCAGGAAAGTGAATTCTGGCGCGCGGCGATCATGCGGTCGATTTCCAGCGCGATGGCCAGCGCGTCGCGGCCCTCGCGGCCACTGACCACCGGCGGGCTGCCGTCGCGCACGGCGGCGACGAAAGCCTGGATCTCGGTCATCAGCGCGTCGCCCGGGGGCGGCTGCAAGGTCTCGGTGTCGATCGGTTCCTCGCCTTCAACCAGCGCTTCGCGCTTCTTGCTGATACCGATGCGGCGATCGCCGAAATCGACGGAAATATATTCGTGATGCTGGAATACGCGCAGGCGGCGCAGCGAGGCGGCCGAGGTGCGGCTGGCGGTGAGATTCGCCACGCAGCCGTTGGCGAATTCGATGCGCGCGTTGGCGATGTCGATGCCGTCGGTCAGCACCGAAACGCCCGAGGCGCGCAGGTCCGCCACCGGGCTGGCGACAAGCGGCAGGATCAGGTCGAGGTCGTGGATCATCAGGTCGAGCACCACCGAGACGTCGATGCCGCGCGCCTTGAACGGCGCCATGCGATGGGCCTCGATGAACACCGGCCGCTTGATCTTGTCCTTCACCGCCAGCCAGGCCGGATTGAAACGTTCCAGATGGCCGACCTGCAAAACGAGACGTTTGGCGTCGGCCAGCGCGATCAGCTCGTCAGCCTGTTTCACGGTGACCGTAATCGGCTTTTCCGCCAACACATGGACGCCGGCGGCGAGGCAATCGCGCGCCACAGCGTGATGGGTTTCGGTGGTGCTGGCGACCGAAACCAAGTCCACCTTTGGCTCGGTGCCAAGCAGTTCCCGGTAATCGGTGAAGGCCGTGACGCCCAGTTCCTGCGCTACGCGCTGCGCCGTTTCCGGGTGGGCGTCCACCACCCCGACCAGTTCCACGCCGGCATTCGCGGCGCTGAGCGCGGCATATTTCTGGGCGTGGAAGCGGCCGAGATAGCCCACGCCGATTACGGCAGCACGAAGTGGCTTGGTCATGACGGAGAAATCGGGAGAATGGTCCGGGGGAACAAACAGTAGGCGATAATTCTACTTGCTTTAGTTCCCTTCATTTCTCGATGCCATCCCCGTTCCCGATCATCTTCAAGGCGCTGGCCCGCTTGCCGCTGCCGCTGCTGCACAACCTCGGCGCCCTGGCCGGCTGGTCGGCGTGGTTGCTGTCGGCCACCTACCGGCGCAACTTTTCGACACACATCGAGCAGGCCGGCATGACCGAGGCGAAGACGGCGGCGATTGCCGAAGCCGGCAAGGCGCTGCTGGAGCTGCCGAAAATCTGGCTGCGGCCGCAGGACGAAGTGGTCGGGCGCGTGGTCAGGGTATCCGGCTGGGAACTGGTGGAGAACGCTTGGGCAGCCGGGCGCGGCCTCCTGTTCCTGACGCCGCACCTCGGCTGCTTCGAGATCACCGCACAGTACTACGCCGCGCGCAAGCCGATGACCGTGCTCTATCGCCGGCCCAAGCAGGACTGGCTGGCGCCGCTGATCGAAGCGGGGCGCGGCGCCAATCTGAAGCTGGCCCCCGCCGACCTGTCCGGCGTGCGCCGGCTGCTGAAGGCGCTGAAGAATGGCGAGGCGGTGGGCATGCTGCCCGACCAGGTGCCCGGCAACGGTGAAGGCGCCTGGCTGCCCTTCTTCGGCCGTCCCGCCTACACCATGACGCTGGCGGCGCGCCTGGCCCAATCAGTACCCGGCGGCGCCACGGTGCTGCTGGCCTACGCCGAGCGCCTGCACTACGGCGCCGGTTACCACCTCAAGCTGTTCCCGCTCTCCACGCCCCTCGCAGGCGACCTCATGCAGCGCGCGGCGCAACTCAACCGGGAACTTGAAGCGCTGATTCGCCACTGCCCCGGGCAGTATCTGTGGGGCTACAACCGCTACAAGGTGCCGGCGAGGGCGGAGTTGCCCAAGACCACGGCGACGGCGCCGTGACTTGATTGACACATCCCTCTTTACTGCCGGACGTTTTCGTCCGATAATGCACCCATGACGGGAAACGATTTCATCCGCAAGTTGAAAGCTCTTGGCAAGGCACGACGGGTGATCGTTTCACTGAATGCGGCGAGGGGTAAGGGCAGCCACCAAACGCTGTACTTCGGCACCGCATTCACCATCGTTCGCAACCCGAAGGATGAACTTAAAACCGGCACCTTCCATGCCATGTGCAAGCAACTGGGCATCAAACCGTTCGACTTGTGAGAGGCCAATCATGAACCGCTTTCAATATCCTGTTCTGCTTACGCCCGCCGAAGAAGGCGGATTCGTCGTCACCTGTCGCGACCTCCCGCAACTCATCACCCAGGGCGATACCGAACAAGATTCCTTGGAGCAGGCGGCTGACGCGATGGACGAGGTGTTCGCCACCTACATGATCGAAGGCATCGAGTTTCCGGAGCCCAGCAAGGCGAAGCGGCGCGAGCATCTGGTGGCGCCACAAGCCGAGACGATGGCAAAGGCCGCCTTGTTCGTGGCAATGCGACAAGCTGGCATCAGCAAACTGCAACTCGCCCGACGTCTAGGCGTCGATGAAAAGGAAGTCCGCCGGCTGCTCGACCCGCACTATGGCTCCAAACTGCCGCGCATCGCGCAGGCGATCAGCGTGCTCGGGCAAAGGCTGGTGATTGGGCTGGAACCGGCGTGAGCATTTCGAGTCGGTCGAGCCAATCCGAGCATGGACAATCTTCCCGCGATTTTACTGTGTAGCTTGGCTGCCCCTACATGGGCACAGGAAGATGCAGCCTCCGGCCTGATCGGACGGCTTCAAAACAGTACTGCTACCCGTGAGGCTCAGGAGCTGGTGGCCATGACGCCACCACAAACCGACGACAAACATGAGATAGCGGTCTTCCACCACAAACGGGGCATGGCCCATTACCAACTGGGCAACTACACTCGCGCCGTCGAAGACATCCAGTTTGCTATACAGAACAATATGCCGAACCGTCTAACCCCAGGCGGCTGGGGTGATCTATGGCGCATGCAAGACAATCTTGGGTCAGCACTTTACGGAAAGGGAGATCTCCTTGCGCAGCGGTCGCATTGGGATGCTGTTGCGCGCCAGTACGCGGCGAACGTGGGGGCACACCATATTGCGAAGCTTGCCCTTGCACGCATACATACCGATCTTGGCAATTTCGCTACCGCCGACCAGTCTCTGAATGAGGCAGATGAGTCGCTGAAGCAAATGGCCACGAGAAGTTATTGGGACTGGAACCGTTACAACGCGACGTATTTGAACCAGCGGACACACGCCAATTTAATGACCGCTCAAGGCAATGTCCGAGAAGCAGAGCGTCTGAGGAAACTTGCCCTGGACAATGCTCAGGAAGATTTCAATCAGCAACTGCGTTTCCCCAGATGGATAAGAGAATCTGCCATGAACCTCGCGTACGCCAGGGGAAAATTGGCCTTTCTCCTCGCATCTAATGGGAAATTGGGGGAGGCTGAGTTTTATGCGCAGGCCACGGTGGAAGACGCCATCAAGTACGTTGGACCAAAGGCGATTCAGACGGCACAGGTGCTAGCCTTGCTTGCATTCATCCGGCAGCAGTCAGGCAATCTCGCCGGAGCGGAAAAGCTCTATCGGCACGCCCTGACCGCAGCGCTAAGCTCTGGCGTTTCCGCTGATTCCGTACCTTTAGCCGAGATGCGAAATATCCTTGGCGAATTGCTGGTGGAGCGAAGCAATTGGTCGGAAGCGGTGGCTGTTTTCCAACAACGGGCCGATGGGCTGCAATCCAATCCGGCACAGAAACTACCTACGGATTCCGTTGCCTGGGCATTGGCGCTGCATCGGTCAGGTTCGTCGCAGGCAGCGAAGGACATGGCCGGACGACTCATCGCTGCCCAGCATCAACTGTCCGTTCCAAATCCAACCTACGTTGCGCGTCAACGGGGAGTGCTGGGCATGACATTGACGAGCCTCGGGGACTTGCCGGCTGCGCTGTCAGCGTTTCAGCAAGCACTGCCGGAGATGGTTCGATCAGACTCGGATGATAGTGCGGCTGAGGGGGCCGGTGTTACGCGAGTCTTTTGGCGCACTGAGATTCTGGAAGCCTATGTCGATCTGCTGACAAGGCTTCAAGCAGAAGGCAAGGTACCGCCGGGTCTTGATGCAATAGCGGAATCCTTTCGCATTGCCGATCTTGCAAGAGGCTCCAGTGTACAGGCCGCCATCGCTGCGAGCGCAGCACGGGCACAGCTACCGAATGCAGAGTTGGCCGGGTTGGTGCGCCGCGATCAGGACACCCAGAACCAGGCCGTAGCGCTCGACAGGATTCTGGCGAAGTTGGTTACCGCACCAGAGGCTGAGCGGCTTAAAAAGGTTATCGCCGACATGCGGACAGAGGTTGAGCGTTTGCGAAAGGAACACCTTGTGCTGCAAGCCGATATCCAGAGGCGTTTCCCGGAGTTCGGCGATCTTGTCGCCCCCAGACCCGCAACCCTGGCCGAGGTCAGGAAAGCCCTTGCTCCAGGCGAAGCTCTTGTCTCCATCTATCTGGGCAAATCCCAATCCTACGTTTGGACGGTGGGAGACCAGGGCAAGATGGGATTTCGGGTCGTTCCCGTTGGGCGCGCCGAAGTCGACGCTGATGTGGCGAAATTGCGCGCCGGATTGATGTTCAATGATGATGAGGTTCGGCCCCTTTCATTCGATCTGACGCGTGCAAGCAAGCTCTTTCAAGCATTCCTGGCTCCTGAAGCGGAACTTTGGCGGCAGGCCAAGGTGCTTTCCGTGATTCCGCATGGATCTAGATGATCGGCGCGTGGTGGCCTTTGCAACTCACGGAATTGCCTCCGGAGAAGTCGTGGGCCTTGATCAGCCAGCTCTTGTGCTTTCGAATCCCGCGCTCACCGGAGAAACTGAGGCAGATGGATTTCTTACTATGGAAGAAGTGCTCGGTCTGAAGCTGGATGCCGACTGGGTGGTGCTGTCGGCGTGCAATACAGCCAGTCCCGACGGCAAAGCCTCCGAGGCAGTTTCCGGTCTCGGCCGAGCTTTCTTCTTCGCTGGCGCCCGTAGTCTGCTGGTGTCGAGCTGGGCAGTGGAAACCACGTCTGCCCGCCACTTGACTACAGCACTATTCCGGCGTGAGGTTGAGAACCCATCCCTGCCAAGAGCGGAGGCTTTGCGTCACGCAATGCTTGACGTGATGAAGACCGGCGACCCAAAGGCTGGTTTGAGCTATGCGCACCCTGCCTTTTGGGCGCCTTTTTCGCTGGTTGGGGATGGAATGGGGAAACAGGACTTGGATCACCGGATAGAAGTTGCATGCGAGCAGTGGCTTTCCACGTGGCATCCCTCGCGATCTGGATCGAAAGCGCGCCGGCGTGTCTGTCGCTGCGAGAACTCGGCGAGGTAAGGTGACACGACTCCTTCTCGCCCTGATGTGGCTCCTGCACTGGCTGCCGCTGCCGCTGCTGGCCGCACTCGGACGCGGACTTGGACTGGCGCTTTACGCGCTGGTGGCCGAACGCCGCCACGTCACGCTGACCAATCTCGGCCTGTGCTTTCCGAAATTGTCGGCGGCCGAACAGTCGGCGCTGGCGCGACGCCACTTCATGGCTTTCGGTCGCAGCATCCTCGAACTCGGGCTCTGGTGGCACGCCTCGCCGGCGCGCATCCGGCGCCTGGTGCGGCTCGACGGCGGCGACAGGCTGGCGGCGTACCAGGACAAGCCGGTGATCCTGCTGGTGCCGCATTTCGTCGGCATCGATGCCGGCTGGATACGGCTGGCGCTGGAGCAGGGGCTGGTGGCGATCTACACGCGGCAGAAGAACCGCGTCTTCGAAGCGGCAATGAACGGCGGCCGGCTGCGCTTCGGCAACTGCGACCTGGCCTCGCGTCAGGAGGGCACGCGCAAGGCGCTCAAGGCGATGAAGGCGGGCCGCTTTTTCCACTATTCGCCGGACATGGACTATGGCCCGAAAGAGTCGGTCTTCGTGCCCTTCTTCGGCGTGCCGACGGCGACCATCACCGGGCTCGCGCGCCTGGCGAAACTGACCGGAGCGACGGTGATCCCGGTGGTGACGCGGATGGCCGAAAATGGCTACGTCGCCACCGTTGGCGAGCCCTGGGCGGGCTTCCCCGGCGCCGACGAGGCGGCAGATGCGCGACGCCTGAACGCCTTCATCGAGGCCGAGGTGCTGCGATCACCCGAGCAATACTACTGGCTGCACAAGCGCTTCAAGACGCGACCGCCGGGCGAGCCTTCGCCCTACCGAACTTCATGAATCCTCGCTGCGGAGACTGAAATGCCAGGCCTGCTTCCCGCCGTCGATCCCGACGGCCTGCTGGAATACTCGGTGGTCTATACCGACCGCGCGTTGAATCACATGTCGGCGGCCTTCCAGGGCGTGATGCGCGACATGTCCGTGATGCTGCGCCAGACCTACAACGCAAGCGCCGTGGCGATCGTGCCCGGCAGCGGCAGCTTCGGCATGGAGGCCGTGGCGCGCCAGTTCGCCACCGGCCGCAAATGCCTGGTGATCCGCAACGGCTGGTTCAGCTTCCGCTGGTCGCAGATTTTCGAGATGGGCAGCATCCCGGCATCCTGCACGGTGCTCAAGGCCCGACGCCTCCGCGCGGGCCGGCAGGAGCCTTTCGTCCCCCCGCCGATAGACGAAGTCGTCGCGGCGATCCACGCCGAGCGGCCCGAGCTGGTGTTCGCCCCGCATGTCGAAACCGCCTGCGGCATGATCCTGCCCGATGCCTACCTGCGTGCCGTGGCCGACGCCGTGCACGGCGTGGGCGGCCTGTTCGTGCTCGACTGCATCGCCTCCGGCGCAATGTGGGTGGACATGCGCGCCAGCGCCATCGACATCCTGATCAGCGCGCCGCAGAAGGGCTGGAGCGGTTCGCCCTGCGCCGCCCTGGTGATGCTGGGCGAGGCGGCGCGGGCGCGGATCGAGACGAGCAGCAGCACCAGCTTCGCCTGCGACCTGAAGAAATGGTTGCAGATCATGGCGGCCTATGAGCAGGGCGGCCATGCCTACCACGCGACGATGCCCACCGATGCCTTGCGCCGCACCCGCGACAGCATGCGCGAAACCCTCGAACGCGGCTGCGCCGCCACGCGCGACGCCCAGCTCGAACTGGGCGCCAGGGTCCGCGCACTGCTGGTCAGCCGCGGCTTCCAGAGCGTCGCCGCCGAGGGTTTCCAGGCGCCGGGCGTGGTGGTGAGCTACACCGACGACGAAGGCCTGCGCAGCGGCAAGCGCTTTGCCGCACTGGGCCTGCAAACCGCCGCCGGCGTGCCGCTGCAATGCGACGAAGGGCCGGACTTCGGCAGCTTCCGCCTGGGTCTGTTCGGCCTGGACAAGCTCGCCGACATCGAGCGCACGGTGGACAGTCTTGCCACGGCGCTCGACGCCATCGCAAAAACCTGAGCACGGCACGCCTGACAGTCGGCGCTGGCAGCACGGCGAAATCAACTCAAGGACGCCTCGCCGCCGCGAATAACGGCGGGATAGCCCGGTCTATTCGGCCATCAGCCGAGCACCGTTCCGGTACCATCCCGATCATGAAGATCCGCTTCACCAAGATGCATGGCCTGGGCAACGACTTCGTGGTGCTCGACGCGATCCGCCAGGACTTCGTGCCGACGCCGGCCCAGGCGCGCTTTCTCGCCGACCGCCATTTCGGCGTCGGCTGCGACCAGTTGCTGGTGGTCGAGCAGACCGCCACGCCCGGCGTCGATTTCCGCTACCGCATTTTCAATGCCGATGGCGGCGAGGTCGAGCAGTGCGGCAACGGCGCACGCTGCTTCGTGCGCTTCGTGCATGAGCAGGGCCTGACGGACAAGCGCGAGATCCGGGTCGAGACCAAATGCGGGCTGATCACGCCGCGGCTCGAAGCCGACGGCCAGGTCACCGTCGATATGGGCGCGCCACGCTTCCAGCCGGCCGAGATTCCCTTCGACAGCGAATCGGATGCCGTGGTACAGGCGCTCGATGTGGATGGCGCCAGGATCGACATCAGCGTGGTCTCGATGGGCAATCCGCACGCGGTGCAGGTGGTGGCCGACGTCGATGCCGCGCCGGTGGCACGGCTCGGCCCGCTGATCGAATCCCATCCGCGCTTTCCGCGCCGGGTCAATGCCGGCTTCATGCAAATCGTCGACCGCCATGCGATCCGCCTGCGGGTGTATGAACGCGGCACCGGCGAGACCCTGGCCTGCGGTACCGGCGCCTGCGCCGCGGTGGTCGCCGGCATCCGCCGCGGCCTGCTGGATTCGCCGGTGCGCGTCACCACACGCGGCGGCGACCTGTCCATCGCCTGGGACGGCGAGGCGAAGCGAACCCCACAGCCGGTCATGATGACCGGCCCGGCCACCACCGTATTCAGCGCAGAAATCGAACTCCCGAACAACCTCCTATGAGAACTGACATGAAAGCGGAAGACGTCGCCCACTACCTCCACGACCACCCGGAATTCTTCGACCAGTATGCCGACATGCTGACCCTGGTGACCCTGCCCGATCCGCACAGCGGACGCGCCATCTCGATCACCGAGAAGCAGTTGTTCACCCTGCGCGACAAGGTGCGCACGCTCGAATCGAAACTGGTCGAACTGATCGGCTTCGGCGAGGAGAACGACTCGATTTCGGACAAGGTGCATGGCCTGGCCGTAGCTCTGATCGCGGCCACCGACCAGGCCAGCGTGGTGCGCGCGCTGTATTCGCATCTGGGCGGCGCCTTCGCCGTACCGCACGTGACGCTGCGCCTGTGGGGCGCCGGCCAGGGCGACGGCCCGGAATTCGACGCGGTCGCCGATAGCGTCAAGGCCTTTGCCGCGGGCCTGCACCGGCCCTACTGTGGAACGGTGAACGGACAGCAATCGCTGGCCTGGTTCGGCGAAGCCGCCGGCCATTTGCGCTCGATGACCCAGGTGCCGCTGCGCGAATCCGGCGGCGTCTGCTTCGGCCTGTTGCTGATGGCCAGCGAGGAGCCGCATCGCTTCTACCCGGAACTCGGCACGCTGTACCTGGAACGGATCGGCGAGATGGCCTCGGCGGCTTTGCTGAGGGTGGTCGCCTAACGCACATGACAGTGAGAGTCACCCGCTGATGATGAAACACGCGAAAACGAAGTTTCAGTGGAGGCTAACGCCGGCATCATCGGCGTTAAGCGCAGCGGCCGTAACTAAAGGCGAATTGAAGGCCCGCCCCTCCCATCCTCCCCTCACGGGGAGGCTTCTGGTCAGCTCGCTTCGCTCGACTTTCACCAGTCGCTCCGAACGGGTTATTTCACACTAGCCACGTGGACACCTCGGTCGAGAGCTATCTCGCCGAGTTGGCGGTGCAGCGGCGCGCCAGCCCGCATACCCTGGATGCCTATCGCCGCGATTTGGCGCGCCTCACGGCGCTGGCCGCCGGCGCCGAGCTGACCGCACTGAAAAGCCCGCAACTACGGCGCGGCCTGATGCAGCTGCATGCGCAGGAACTCGCGCCGCGCTCGATCGCGCGTACCCTGTCGGCATGGCGCGGCTATTACACCTGGCTGGCCAGGCGCGGCGTCATCGCGCTGAATCCCGCCGACGGCCTGCGCGCGCCGAAACGCGCGCGCAGCCTGCCCAAGGCGCTGGGCATCGATCAGGCGGCGGCCTTGCTCGACGGGTCGGCGGCGAGTCTGGCGGCGGATCGAGCAAACGAGCCGCTACTGGTGCGCGACGCGGCAATGTTCGAGCTGCTGTATTCGTCCGGTCTGCGGCTGGCCGAACTGGTAAGCCTCGACCTGCCCGGCGGCCTCGATCTGGCGGCAGGCGAAGTCACGGTCACCGGCAAACGCCGCAAGACGCGCACGGTGCCGGTCGGCGACCAGGCGCGCAGCGCCCTCGAAGCCTGGCTGGCAGTGCGTCCGCAATTTGCGTCCGACGCCCAGCCGGCGCTCTTCCTCGGCCGCAACGGCACGCGCCTGACGCCGCGCCAGATCCAAGGCCGCCTCGCGCAGTGGGCTCAGCGCCAGGGCGTGGGCGTGCATGTGCATCCCCACATGCTGCGCCATTCGTTCGCCTCGCATCTGCTGCAATCCTCCGGCGACCTGCGTGCGGTGCAGGAAATGCTTGGTCACGCCAGCATTGCGGCAACGCAGATCTATACCCATCTCGACTTCCAGCACCTGGCGAAAATCTACGACGCAGCGCATCCGCGCGCGAAAAAGGCCTGAACAGAAACCCGCAATCAGCCCTTGTCGCGACGGCTACCGATGCCCCGGCACTCAAGCGAGCCTGGCGTCCTTTCCCCATATGGTCGCCATGCGGATCGGCACGCTGATCTTGTCGACCGTGAGCACGTCTTCGATGGCTGAATCCGTCAGGTGCGTCTTGCGATGGGACGCCACTTCGAGGGACACCCCGCTGCGGCCAATCACGGCATGCACCGCGGGAGTGTCCGGGCCATTGCCCGGACCCGTTACAACGCCGATTTCCGAAGTCTTGAGCCGCACCAGGGTGCCGAGCGGATAGATGCCGACCAGCCGGATCATGGTGCCGGCGACCACCACATCGATCTTCGGCCCATGCTTCAGGTACAGATCCCGCAGCGCCGTGTTGGGCTTATGCGGCGGCCGATAGCCGCGCACCGATACCATTGCGCAAAACCGGTCAGCAAGGCCGACGATCCTGGCGCCCATTTCGATGGCGTCTCCCGCGAGGCCGGCCGGATATCCCGAGCCGTCGTGGTATTCGTGATGTTGGCGGACCATGGTGATCCACTTCTGATCGGCGATGCCCAGTTTCGCCAGTCGCTCGGCACCGAGTGCCGGATGGCGGCGGATCATGGTCACCAGCTTGTCGTTCAATGCGCCGGGGATCGCATCGACCTTTTCCTGCACCTCGTACATGCCCAGGTTCATGGTCAAGGCCGCGGCCACGGTGGCCTGCTGCGCCGCGTCGTCCAGCGCCAGTTCCTTGGCCAAAAAATAGCTCAGGATGCCTACGTTGATCGGATGCCTGACCCGGTATTCGGTGTCCTGCATCAGCAGAATAGACGCCAGGCTGACCGCGGCGTGAGCCTCGCAAGCATTCCGCACGGTCTGCACCAGCTTGTCCATGCGGCCGGCGAAGTCGTCGATGCTGTCCGGATTCTGACCGAACATGCCGGCCAGTATCCGCCGTCCATCAACCACGTGCTGCAACGCGCTCGGCGTTTCGCCGGCAAGCGGAACGCTCTCCCTCTGCGCGAACTCTTCCTTCTGCGCGAACAGCCCGCTCTCAACCAGCCGGTCGATCGATCTCTGGCTGGGAATCGCCTCGCCACGACGCAGCAACAGGACTCCATCCTGATCGTAGGCATCCCAGGGCAGCGGCTGTCCGACTGTCAACTCTTGCAGACTGATGCGTTGTTTCAGCATGCCCAGGCTCCCTTGCTATCCGCTTGCGATGCACATGGGCCGAGACGCGATGGCCGGACGGGATAGTACCGCCGTTCGCGAAAAACACCAAAGCGTTCAATAGCTTAGTCTAAATGCATGGACGGTTTCCGTTACCCGGACGGTGGCCAGAGTGCCGCGCGATAAACCCGCAGGGCAACCTGGGCGTCATTGGCCGCGTACAGCAGTTGGCGCTCCGTCAGCCGCGGATTGGCCCAGTTGGAGGTGGACGTCCTCCTGGATTTCTGCAGCCGTTGTCCGAAATATTGTGCGACGGCGGTTTTGGCGCCGAGGCCGTGATTACGCTGCTCGCAACGCAAGACGCGGGAAAGGTCGAGGACGTTTTGCGCAGCGATCCCGAGACGCGATTGCAACTGCGCAAGATCGGTGCCGAGACCGAAGCCGACCTTCAGAATGCGGGGCGATTCGAGAATGGCCTTCAGGCCGTGGTGCTCGGGCAGGCGGCCGACCGGGAACAGATAAACCCTGGTCGCGGTCGCCAACTGGATCAGATGCGGTCCGCTGGAAATTTCACCCTTGCTGAAGGTCGGCTTCGACTCCGTATCGAAGCCGACGACATCTTCTGCCAGCAATGCCTGACGGGCTTCGGCCGCGGTTTCCGGCGATATGACAAGCACCACGTCGGCCATGGCGACGCCCTCATACAGGGGCAGCTCGGAATCGGTGGCGATGCTTGGGCTGGTATTCATGAGTGTGGTCCGCCCTCTGGAAATCCGCTGCGGCAAACCGCCGCCGGCCTCTTGCCAAACTCGACAAGGCTGCAGCCTACCGAATCGCTGGACGCATTATCGGTTTACAATTCGCCTACTTTACTGCCCGAGTTCTTACGAATGGCCGAAACCGCATTCTGCTACCACTGCCGTCAGCATCATCCGAAAACGGAGATGCGCCAGATCGAAACCAAGGCCGGCAAGCGCTGGCGCTGTATCCGCAGCATCGAGGCAACCCGTCAGGGCCAAGCCGCACGCGAAGCCTATGGCCGCAAGGTATCCGAGATGAACAAGTCCGAGGCGCAAAGCCGGGCGCGACTCGCCAAGCCGATCGTTACCGCCTGACGGCGCTCGCCTGGATGCCCGCCCAGCGGCAACAAGCATCCATGGTGGCGCGCGGACTGGCCGCGCTTCTGCTGACGACACTCGCCGCCTGCGCGCCGCTGGGCCCGGATCAGGGACGCGGTGCACTGTGGCAGCCGTCGCCGAACTTCGACCAGCGACGGCCGAATTTTGTCATCCTGCACCAGACCACCAACGACAACGCGGCCACGGCGCTGGCGACGCTGACCGATCCGCAGCGCAAGGTCAGCGCGCATTACCTGATCGGGCGCGACGGCGCGGTCCTGCAACTGGTCGACGAAACCGCGCGCGCCTGGCATGCCGGCGAGTCCTGGTGGGGCGGCAACACCGATCTCAACTCCGCCTCGATCGGCATCGAGCTCGACAATACCGGCGACGAAATCTTTGCCGAGGCGCAGATCGTCGCCCTGCTGGCGCTGCTCGACGAACTGCGCACGCGCCACCGCATTCCCGCGGCCAATGTACTCGCGCACGGCGATATCGCGCCGACCCGCAAGGTCGACCCGGGCCGCCTGTTCCCCTGGCAACGACTGGCCCAACATGGCTTCGGCCTGTGGTGCGAGACGCCGCCGCCGACGGCGCCGGCCGGCTTCGATGCGTTGCTGGGACTGCAGGCGCTGGGCTATGACATCTCGGCCCCGGCAGCCGCGCGCCAGGCCTTCCGCCGTCACTTCGCGGCGAGCGACGCCGATGCCGAGCTGGCGCCGGACGAGCAAGCCCTGCTGCATTGCCTGCTCCAGGCCAAGCGGCAGCGCGAGGCGCGCAGCCCGGCCACTCCCCCCGCGGCGGAATAGCCCAGCATGAAGTACCGCTACGCAGATGCTCCCGCCTACCTCACCAAGGACGGTTCCGAAATTCGCGAACTGATGCACCCGACAGTGCACGGCAACCGCCTGCAAAGCCTGGCGGAGGCCACCGTGCAGCCCGGCGCGCGGACGCAACTGCATCGCCATGCGCTGACGGAGGAGCTGTATCACCTCAGTGCCGGCAGCGGCATCATGACGCTGGGCGAGAGCCGCTTCACAGTCGGCGCTGGCGACACGGTGCTGATCGCACCCGGCACGCCGCACCGGATCGAAGCCACCGGCGAGGAGCCGCTACGCTTCCTCTGTTGTTGCAGTCCGCCCTACTCGCATGAGGACACCGAGCTGCTGGAGGATGCTTGATGGCGGGCAATCTTTTTGCCGACCTGCCCCTCGCACCGGAAGCCGCCGAACGCCTGGAAATCCTGCTGGCGCAACCCGGCCTGCGCATCGAACGCATAGTCTCCAGCGGCCAGGCAAGCCCGCCGGGCTTCTGGT
Organism: Rhodocyclales bacterium RIFCSPLOWO2_02_FULL_63_24; assembly: GCA_001828935.1. Classification (GTDB taxonomy): domain Bacteria; phylum Pseudomonadota; class Gammaproteobacteria; order Burkholderiales; family Rhodocyclaceae; genus Sulfuritalea. The sequence goes on along the minus strand of MHZX01000077.1, from coordinate 21,024 downwards.
ATCGGCAGGAAGATGCCGAATGGGTACTGCTGCTGAAAGGCGCGGCGCTGTTGCGCTTCGAGGATGAAGCGGAAGCCCGCGTCCTGCATCCGGGTGACTGGCTGCAGATCGGGTCCGGGCGGCGCCACCGCGTCGAATGGACCGAACCGGACGCGCCGACGGTCTGGCTGGCGGTGCATGTCGCGGACCGGATCAGGAACTGACCGCCTGCGTCGGACGGCGCCGCAACCAGGCTTTGCGCGCCTCCTCCAGCACCCACATCAGCGCCGCGCAGACCAGCGCCACTGCCCAGACCTCCTCGCCGACCGGCGCCGTGCCGAACAGCCAATTGCCGGCCGGCGTATAGATGATGAAAAGGATCACGCCCAGCTCCGCCGCCAGGCCCAGCAGGATGTAGCGGTTGCCAAAGAAGCCGATGCCGAACGCCGACTTGACCGGATGGCGGCACAGCATGACATTCATCATCTGCATCACCACGATCGTCGCCAGACAGGCGGAAGTCGCCTGCAGATACAGGGGATCGACGCGATCGAGGCTGACGCCGTAGTGCCAGCCGGCCGCATCGAGCACCAGGAAGAACACCGCCATTGCCGCCGCCGCTTCGAGGACACCGAGAAACAGGTAGGCGCGGGCGATCAGGCCCCATGACAGCAGCCGCTCATGGGGCGCCCTGGGCGGCCGCCGCATGACGTCGGGATCCGGCGGCTCGGCCCCGAGCGCCAGCGCCGGCAGCATGTCGGTGCCCAGATCGACGGCGAGGATCTGGATGATGGTCAGCGGCAGCGGAATGCGGAACAGGACGAAGGCCAGATAGGGCACCAGTTCCGGAATGTTCGAACTCAGGATGTAGGTGAGGAACTTGCGGATGTTGTCGAACACCGCGCGCCCTTCCTCGATGGCGGCGACGATGCTGGCGAAGTTGTCGTCGAGCAGGATCAGGTCGGCGGCCTCCTTGGCCACGTCGGTGCCGGCAATGCCCATGGCGATGCCGATATCGGCGGTCTTCAGCGCAGGTGCGTCGTTCACGCCGTCCCCGGTGACGGCGACTATCTCGCCCTTTTTCTTCAAGGCCTGGACGATCAGCATCTTCTGCTCGGCGGCAACGCGGGCGAAGACGATCTCCCTGGCGTCGAGCGTCAACTGCAGTTGCGCCGGAGAGATCGAGCGCAGCTGGTCGCCGCTGATGACCACCGGCCGTTCGGTCTTGACCAGACCGATCTGGCGGGCGATCGCCAGCGCCGTCTGCGGATGGTCGCCGGTGACCATGATGATGCGGATACCAGCCGTGGCGCAGCGTGCAACGGCATCGGGCACCTCCGGCCGCGGCGGGTCTTCGAGCCCGACCAGGCCGTCGAGGATCATGCCCTGCTCGGCGCCGGGCACGCCGTCGCTGACCGCGCAATGGGCAAATGCCAGCACGCGCAGACCGGCCTCGGCCATCTGCCGCTGCGCCGCCAGCAGGCGGGTTCTCGACAAGGGATCGAGCGGTACCGGTTGGACGTCAGCCGCAGCATCGAAGCGGACGTAGTCGCAGGCGGCGAGCACCGTCTCCGGCGCACCTTTGCAGTAGAGTACGCGTCCCACAGGCGTTGCGCAGAGCACTGACATGCGCTTGCGATCGGTGTCGAACGCGATCTCGTCGATGCGTCGATGGTCGGCAAGCGGGCCGACCGCCTGTCGCCCCATGCCGGCCAGCGCGATTTCCATCGGGTCGCCCGCTTGCGTATGCCGACCATGTTCGTCAATGCTCTTCAGATTGTGGCAAAGCGCGGCATTGACGAACAACTCGCGGTTGTCGCGGAGCAAACGCGGTTGCAGCGCCAGGTCGTCGAAATCGACAAAGCCGCCCCCCAGCCACAGGCGCCGCACCGACATGCGGTTCTGCGTCAGCGTGCCGGTCTTGTCGCAGCAGATCGTGGTCGTTGCGCCCAGCGCCTCGACGGCAGGCAGGTGGCGCACCAATGCGTTGCGTTTCGCCATGCGCTGGGTCGCCATGGCCAACGACAGGGTCACCGTCGGCAGCAGGCCTTCCGGCACATTGGCAACAATGATGCCGATGGCAAACAGCAGGTTCTCCCAGGTCGGCAAGCCCATGGCCTGGCCGACGAAGAACAGCGCGACGCCCATCGCCGTAGCCAGCGCGGCGACGATGCGGGAAAGCCGGGCAATTTCCCGCTGCAGCGGCGACGAAGCCTCGCCGGCAGTTTGCGTCAGGTGGGCGATCCTGCCGAATTCGGTACGCATGCCGGTGGCGTACACCACGGCGCGCGCCTGGCCCGACACCACTGCGGTGCCGGCCAGCACGACATTCCTGGCATAGATCGGCGCGTCCTCGCTGCTGGGTTCCGTCGTGCGCGCCTTGGGCAGGGACTCACCGGTCACCGTCGCGGTGTTCACGCGCAAGCCGCTGGCCTCGATCAGGCGGCAGTCTGCCGGGACCAGCGTGCCCTCTTCCAGCAACACGATATCGCCGGGCACCAGATCGGTAGCGAACAACTCCACGACTTCGCCGCCGCGCAGCACCTGCACCTTTTGCGGCAGCAACCGGCGCAGCGCGGCCACCGCCTGTTCCGCCTTGTATTCCTGCCAGAAGGAAAAGATGCCGTTGACGAGGATGACGCCGACGATGGCGACGCCAAGGCGACCCATGCCCTGGCCCGGATCGAAATGGTCGGCGAGAAAAGCCAGCGCGGCGCCGATCCACAGAATGATCGCGAAAAAGTGGGTGAATTCACGAGCGAAGCCGAGCAGCAGATGCTCGCGATCGACTTCCTCGACGCGGTTGGGTCCGAACTCCGCCAAGCGGCGCGCCGCCTCGGGCGCCGCAAGGCCGGCTGCCGTGGTGTTCAGGCTGGCGAGAGCCTGCTCTGCGCTGAGACCATGAATCGGCATGAGGCCACCGCCATCAGCAGGCTGCGGCGTGGCGCGGCACGCCGGAAATCGCGTCGTCGTCCTGGAATTTCATGGCGCAAGACTCGCTGTCTTGGTCCCCATGGTCGCGGACCTCCCTGATCCGTGACCGATTGTGCCCTGTCTGGCGTCCCGAGGAAAGACGCCGACTTTCCCGGTGTGTCGCTGAAACGGATCGGCGGCGGCCGACAACCGGAAATCCCCGCCATCGCGAGCGGAGTTCCCATGCCGTACGGATGCAGCCGGTCAGGTCCTGAAACGACCCACCGTACCCTGCTGCTCTTCGGCCAGTGATTCCAGGCTGCGCGCCGCTTCGATCGCGGCATTCAACGCGAGCAGGTTGGTCTGGTCGGCAATTTCCTTCACCTGGCCGGTAATGTGATTGATGGCGACCGTGCTGGAGACAAACTGGCCCACCGAATCGGCAATGCCGCGCACCGTGGTCTCGACCATGCCGACGCCCTCGGTAAGCCGCGACAGACTTGCATTGCCCTCCTCCGAACGACGCAGGCTCTCGCGCGACCGTTCGCGCACTTCCTCGGCGCTTTGCGCCACCGAGGCAATGCTCGCGGCAATCTGTTCGACCGAACCTGCGGCGGCGGTCGAGGTGTCGTTCTGGCTTCGTTCTCATCCTCGCCGAGCTGAATCAACTCCTGCCCGTTCTTGATGACCCGCTCCTCAAGCCCGTTCGGCTTCAGGTCGTTGCGCGCCTTGCCGGCGTCCTTGCTGCTTTCGACGCCCTCGATCGCCAGTTCGCTGGGCACCACGCGCAGTTCGCGGATCGCCGCCAGCTGCTTGATCTGGTCCAGCAGCACATGGCGCTTCTCCATCTTTTCGACAATCATCAGGGCCGTCAGGCCGGCCATGGTCGAATCGTGCATGCTCAGAGAGAAATCCTGCGCCTGCTCGATCGCCGCCTTGCGATTGGCATGGCTTTCCCAGAGAATGACGCCGGCCCAGGCAACAATGAGCACAGCCCAAATTGACGCCGTCAGGCGGATCCATATCTTGATGTCGGAAAGACGAAACATTGGCGCTATCCTCGCATTTGTCATAGCGCGCATTAAATAGCAAATCGCCTTCGATGTCACTGCGGCCGTTCAAAAGCGGATTCCAGACGCGCCTTGAGCAGCGCTGCCGCACATCCCTCCGCCGACGCGGCTCCAGCGGCGACGCGACAGCAGGGACACACAACGTGTCCCCGCCACGCAGACCCTGCCCTACTTCTTCTTGCCGACCGGCTTGCGGCAGCCGACCTGCCGCGCTTTCTCATTGGCGAAGGACTCAAGCCCAGCGCCACAGGCCAATGCCTGCGCCGGCATGGCGGCAGCTTTACCGCCCTTGCACGCGAAATCGCCCATCTTGCCCATCTTGCCGGTCATCTTGTAGCCATCGGGACAAACGGCTGCGGCAGTCGCGGGCTTGGCTGCGGCAGCCGCCGGCGCGCCCTCGACCACCAGCTTGGCCGTTGCAGTACCCACACAGGGAAAATGGGTCGTTATTTTTTTGCCTTCCGCCTTGATGCTGTAGGTGCCAGGCTTGGCATAGGTCTTGGAGATGCTTACCGGGAACGTGCTCTCGCCGCTGGCGATCTTGATATTGCGCGACTCGCCGCCGTCGTCGAAATGCACCACCATGCCGCAAAACGTGGGGGCTTCGCCCTCAGCGGAAACGGTGATCTTCACTTCCTGCCCTGCGCGTGCGGGGCTGGGTTCGACCTTCACGGCGCCGATGCCGCCCTGCTGGGCGAAGGCCAGCGTCGAAGCCAGGGTCAGGACGAGACTCATTTGGAATTTCATTTGAAAGCTCCTTGGTCTGATAATCTGCCGAATCTACCCCATTTCCCCAACGTGGCAAATACATGAAACCACTCCGCATTCTTGGCCTGGTCAGCGGCCTCGCCATAGCGCTGCTGGCGGCAGGCGCAGGCCTGCTCTATGCACTGTTCGACGGCGAGAAGATCAAGGACGAGGCAAGCCGCGTCATGCTGGAACAGACGCAGCGCAAGCTCGACATCAGCGGCAAACTCGAACTCTCGATCTGGCCCGACGTCGGCATCAAGCTCGGCCGCCTGACGCTGTCGGAACCCGGCGGCAAGGAAGAATTCCTGGCGCTCGAATCGGCACGCCTGGCCGTGGCCGTGATGCCGCTGCTGTCGAAGCAGGTAAAGGTGCGGCGCGTCGAGATCGATGGCTTCAAGGCGACGCTGGTGAAACGCAAAAACGGCACGCTGAACATCGCCGATCTGCTCGGCGGCGGCGGCGAACAGCCAAAAGTCGGCGCTGACAAGGCGGCGAGCGCGCCGCTGCAGATCGACATTGCCGGCATCAGGCTTGCGAATGCGCAATTCATCTGGCGCGACGAGAAAAGCGGCAGCACCACGACACTGTCCGCTCTCGACCTGGCCAGCGGGCGCGTGCAGGCCGAGGGCGCGAAGCAGACCCTGGCGGTGGAAGCCTTGTCGCTCGCGGCAAAAGGCAAGAGCGGAGCCGACGCCTTCGAAGTGAAACTCGAAGCGCCGAAGCTCGCGCTTGCGCCAGACAAAGCCGGCGGCGAATCGCTGAGCCTTGCCGCGAGGCTTTCCGGCGCCGGCCGCAATGTCGCGGCCAAGCTGGTGCTGTCGGGCGTCGAAGGCAACGCCCAGGCGCTGAAGATCGGCAAGCTGGCGCTCGACGTCGATGCCACGTCGGGCGAGACGGCGCTCAAGGCCCATCTCGATTCACCCGTCACCGCGGACATCGCGGCACAGAGCCTCGCACTGGAGAAGATTGCCGGCAGTGTGGCTCTGGTGAACCCGCAGATGCCGATGAAACAGCTCAAGTTGCCGGTCAGCGGCAATCTGCGCGCCGATTTCGCGCATCAGACCGCGGCGCTCGAACTCGCCACGCAGTTCGACGAATCGAAGATCGCGACCAAACTGAAAGTCGCCCAGTTCGCGCCGCTGGCGCTGGGCTTCGATCTCGACATCGACCGGCTCAACGTGGACCAGTATCTGCCGCCTGCGACGAAGGAGGACAAGGCGGCCAAGGAAGGCAAGCTGGACTTCTCGGCACTGAAGGGCCTCGACGTGAATGGCGCGATCCGCATCGGCTCGCTGCAGGTATCGAAGCTGAAACTGGCCAAACTGACTGCGAAGATCAAGATCGCCGGCGGGCGTCTCGACCTCGCGCCGCTGACGCTGAACCTCTATGAAGGCTCGGCCAACGGCAGCCTGTCACTCAACGCAGCGGGCAACACGGTGGCCATCAAGCAGAACCTGGCCGGCGTCAGCATCCATCCGCTATTGAAGGATTTCGCCGACAAGGATCTGGTGGAAGGGCGCGGCAGCGTGGCGCTCGACGTCACCAGTCACGGCGACACCGTCACGGCAATGAAGAAGGCGCTGGGCGGAAGCGTGGCGGTGAGCCTCAAGGACGGTGCGATCAAGGGCATCAATCTGGCGCAAAGCCTGCGCGACCTGAAGGCCAAGCTCGGCGCCGCCTCCGGCAAACGCGAAGACGCCACGCAACAGGCCAAGGCCGGCGACAAGACCGACTTTTCGGAACTCACGGCCTCGCTGAAGATCGCCAACGGCGTTGCCCACAATGACGACCTGTCCATGAAATCGCCCTTCCTGCGGCTTTCGGGCGCCGGCGACGTCGACATCGGCGGCGGCCAGATGAACTACCTGGCCAAAGCCAGCGTGGTCGCCTCCAGCGCCGGGCAGGGCGGCCAGGGTCTTGAGCACTTGAAGGGACTGACCATACCGGTGCGCGTCACCGGTCCGTTCGAGAACCTGTCCTACAAGGTCGAATTCGGCAGCCTGGTGTCCGACGCGGCCAAGGCCAAGGTCGCCGAGAAGACGCAGGAGATCAGGAGCAAGGTCGAGGACAAGGTGAAGGACACGCTCAAGGGTCTGTTCGGCAGATGATGGCGAGCTGCTCCTGATGCGGCTTGGGGTCGACCTCGGCGGCAGCAAGATCGAAATCATCGCGCTGGATGAGGATGGCGCGGTGCTGCTGCGCGAGCGCGTGGCGACGCCGCAGGGCGACTACGCGGGAACGCTGGCGGCCGTTGCCGGGCTGGTTGCGACGGCAGAGGCGAAAGTTATGTCCCTGCGCGCTTGCGCGAGGGATGGTATCCACCCGGACGGCGCTTGCCGGCCCGCGGTCTCAACACACCCGGGATTCCGCTTCGCGGCGGGCGAGCGGAATCCCCGGCAGACAGAGTCCGGTGCGGCGGCGAGTGTGGGCATCGGCATTCCCGGCGCCGAATCGCGTGCCACGGGACTGATCAAGAACGCCAACTCGACCTGCCTGATCGGCCAGCCGCTCAAGCGCGATCTCGAAAAACTCCTGCAGCGCGAAGTGCGCATCGCCAATGACGCCAACTGCTTTGCGCTGTCCGAAGCGGTCGATGGCGCCGGTGCCGGCGCGCCGGTGGTGTTCGGCGTGATTCTCGGCACCGGTGTCGGCGGCGGCATCGTGGTCGACGGCAAGGTACTGACCGGCGCCAACGCCATCGCCGGCGAATGGGGCCACAACCCGATGCCCGGCGAGCATCATCAGGAAACCTGTTATTGCGGACGCCGTGGCTGTATCGAGCTGTATCTTTCCGGCCCCGGCCTCGCCCGCGATCATCGCCGCACCACCCGCGCCGACTTGCAGGCAATGCACATCGCAAGCAGCGCGGCGAACGGCGATGCGGAGTGCGAGGCCAGCCTGCAGCGCTACGAAGCGCGGCTGGCGCGCGCACTGGCTCAGGTGATCAACATCCTCGATCCCGACGTCATCGTGCTGGGCGGCGGGCTTTCCAATATGGATCGCCTGTATGCCAACGTGCCGCGCCTGTGGGCCGCGCATGTGTTCTCCGATCAAGTCGCGACCCGCCTGCTCAAGCATCGGCACGGCGATTCTTCCGGCGTACGCGGCGCCGCGTGGCTATGGCCCTGATCACACCCGTCGCGATTGACGGCCTGTTCGCCGGGCAGGTCGCGCAGCTTGCCGGCGACAGTCGCAGCAGCGCGATCGTCAAAAGGGCCGTGAGCGGCGCCTGCCGGCTGACCACGGAAGGCCTGGCAGGCGACGCCCAGGCCGATCGGCGGGTGCATGGCGGCACCGGCAAGGCGCTGCACCACTACCCGGCTGAGCACTACGCACGCCTGGCGGCGGCTTTCCCCGATGCGCAACACCTGGCGCCGGGCAGCCTCGGCGAAAACCTTTCGACGCGCGGCCTCACCGAGGCGGAAGTCTGCATCGGCGACGTGTTTCGCCTGGGCAGCGCACGCATCCAGGTCTCGCAGCCGCGCACGCCCTGCTGGAAGATCGACCATCGCACAGACTGCGAGGGCGTCGCGGCCTTCATCGCCGAGCACGGGCTGGCCGGCTGGTACTACCGGGTGCTGGCGGCCGGAGAACTTGCGGCAGGCGACCGGCTGGAGCACATCGAGCGTCCGGCCGACGCGGTGACACTGGCCGACTTCTGGCGCGTGATCCGCGCACCGCAGCCGGCCGTCGATTCGCTGCTGCGACTGGCCGCCGCCAGCGGCCTCGATGCGAACTGGACCGGCAAACTCAGGCAGCGTGCCGAATGGCTGCGCAACAACAATCAGGGAAGCGACAAATGAACGTGTGGTTGCGCGTGTTCCTGCCTTTCGCCGCGGGCTATTACTTCTCCTACTTCCTGCGCAACGTCAATGCCGTCATCGCGCCGGAGCTGACGCGCGAGTTGGGGGTCTCGGCCGCCGACCTGGGCTTGCTGACCAGCGCCTACCTGCTCGCCTTCGGTGCCGTGCAGCTGCCGTTGGGACTGGCACTGGACCGCTACGGTCCGCGTCGCGTCGAGGCCTTGCTGCTGCTGATCGCCGCCGCCGGCTGCGCGCTGTTCGCCGCCGGCACTTCGCTGACGCAGCTGGCGGTGGCGCGGGCGCTGATCGGGCTCGGCGTCTCGGCCTGCCTGATGGCCTCCTTCAAGTCCTTCAGCCAGTGGTTCGGACTCGAACGCCAGGCCTCGCTCAATGCGGCCATCATGGCTGCCGGCGGCCTCGGCGCCCTGACCGCGTCGACGCCGCTGTCCTGGGCGATTCCACAATTCGGCTGGCGCGCCGTCTTCGTCGCGCTGGCCGTGGCCGGCGTGGCGGCCGCAGCGGGAATTTTCAGTTCGCCGGACAAGCCCGGCAGCGCACACTCCGAGCCGCTGCGCCGCCAACTCAACGGCCTCGCCGAAATCCTCGCCAGCCGCGCCTTCTGGCGCTATGCGCCGCAATCGACGCTGATCATCGGCGGCTTCCTGGCGCTGCAAGGTCTCTGGGCAGTGCCCTGGCTGATGAGCTTCTCGGGCCTCGAACGCAGCGCCGCGGCGCATCATCTGCTGCTGATGGGCAGCGGCATGCTGGTCGGCTTTCTCGGCATCGCCTTCGGCGTCGCGCCCCTGGGCAGACGCGGACTGACGCCGTTGCGCATGCTGCAGGTCGGCATGGGACTGGGCTTGCTCGCCACGCTGCTGATCGTGCTCGGCATCGGCCCCAGCGAACCGCTGTGGCTGGTGCTGGGCCTGGTCTTCTCCGTCGGCAACCTGGCGTATGCGCTGCTGCAGAGCCACTACGCCGGAGCGCTGGCCGGCCGCGTAAACACTGCGCTGAACCTGATGGTGTTCATCGGCGCCTTCTGCATCCAGTGGGGCTTCGGCGCAACGGTGGACGCCCTGCAGGCCGCCGGCCATGCACCGCGCGCCGCCTACCAGCTGACTTTCGGCGGCTTGCTCGCGCTGCAGGTAATGAGCTGGCTCTGGTTTCTCCGACGCGCTTGAGATCCCGCCGTCTGCGGACCCCGGCGCGAGCGGCGCGACCGTAACGGACGCGTAACGACCATGCAATATCGTCGCGCTACTCTGGTCGGCCACCGGAGGCAGCGGAACGCAACGGGCTGCGCGGATCGATTCGATGTCCTCTCCGGGCGGCGTCCGCCGACTCAAGCGCGGCGGCTACATAAAGACATGGATCGAGGAGGCGACATGAACAGGGATCAGTACATGCAGAAGCGGGACTGGCTCGCAATCGGCGCCCACGTCCTGCCGATGCCGGGCCATCAAGACGGCGGTGACCGCCGCGCCGTGATGCAGCAGGGACAGTCGCTGCCCGTCGGCAGCGCTAGTGCAGGCGTCGCTTTTCTGTTGCGCCGCAATTTCCCAGGCGCGAGCGCTGCAGGGCAAGGAATTCCAGGAGTCCCCAGAGCACCGTACTGCCCAGCGACAAGGCCGGATGGGAAATTGCCCGAATGATGAGGTGGCGCACGGGAGTCGCCTGCTTCACAGGTCGTCCAGCAACCACAGGGTCACCAGGCCGTCGAACAGTTTGTCGATGATTTTTTGCAGGTCGATCATTTCGATGGTCAGGGTCATCGCCAGGGCACTCCCAATCGGATCGCGGATGCAGCCACCTTAGCAGCGCCACATTAAGACTCTGTTTCAGCGCTGCGACAATTGATCGTTGCGCAGTGCGCGGCAGACGGGATGTCCGCCACGACTCAATCTCATTGCCATGTTTGCCGCCGATCGACATGTACCCAAGTGGATTCACCGAGCAGGACGAGCTGGAGCGCATCATCGAGGAGGGCGCGGCCCACCTCGGGGCGCAAACAGTGTGTGAAGTGACGAGCGGCGAGCGGCGCTTCCCGATCTATGCCGTGACACTGGGCAACCCTGGCGCGAAACTCCCGGCGGTAGGATTTTTCGGCGGCTTTCATGGCCTCGAGCGCATCGGCGCCGAGGTCGTCCTCGATTACCTGCGCAGCCTGGTGGCGCGGCTGCGTTGGGACAGCCTGCTGCACAAGCAACTGGAGTCGGTGCGCCTGGTCTTCATGCCGCTGGTCAATCCCGGCGGCATCTGGCGCGGCACGCGTGCCAACCCGAACGGCGTCGACCTGATGCGCAACGCGCCGCTGGAATCGGCCGAGCGCGTGCCATTCATGATCGGCGGCCAACGCATCAGTGCCGGACTGCCCTGGTATCGCGGCGCGCTGAATGCACCGATGGAAGCAGAAAGCCAGGCAGTCTGCCGCGTGGTCGAGGAGGAACTGCTGGCGCGCGAATTCAGCCTTGCCGTCGACTGCCACTCGGGATTCGGTATCCGCGACCGCATCTGGTTCCCCTACGCCCACACCGCGCTACCGATCGAGCATCTGGCCGAGATTCATTCGCTGAAATCCATCTACGACGAAACCTATGCCAACCACAACTACCTGTTCGAGCCGCAGAGCCGCCAGTACCTGGCCCACGGCGACCTGTGGGACTACCTGTACCTGCGCGCGACGGCGAGCCCCGGACGCATCTTCCTGCCGCTGACGCTGGAGATGGGATCATGGCTCTGGGTCAAGAAGAATCCGCGCCAGCTGTTCTCGCGCCACGGCATCTTCAATCCCCTGATCGAACACCGGCAGCAGCGCGTCCTGCGCCGCCACTTGTCGTGGCTGGATTTTCTGACCCGCGCCGCGAGCGGCTATCGGCGCTGGCTGCCGACCGGCACCGAGCGCGAGCAACGGCGCGAAGCCGCGCTCGCGCTGTGGTACCGCGGAACCCGCGCATGAAGCCCGTCCGTGCCGGCGCCGCAGCGAGGGAAGCGCCGTGAGCACCTGGGTTTTTTTGCGCGGGCTGACGCGCGAGAGCCGTCACTGGGGAAATTTCCCCGCCCTCTTTCGCGACGAGATTGGCGATGCCGATATCGTCGCACTCGACCTGCCGGGCAATGGCCAGTTGTGCCGGATGCGCAGCCCGACCAGCGTCGCGGCAATGGCCAGGCATTGCCGCGACGAACTCCAGGCGCGCGGCATGCGGCCGCCGTTCCACATCCTGGCGATGTCGCTCGGCGCGATGGTGGCAGTGGCCTGGGCCGACCTGCATGCGGACGAACTGGCGGGCTGCGTGCTGATCAACACCAGCCTGCGTCCGTTCAACCCGATTCACCAGCGCCTGCGGCCCGGCAGCTACGGAACGCTGCTCAAACTTCTCCTGCCCGGCGGCAGCCCCGAGACGCGCGAACGCCGCATCCTGCGCCTGACCAGCCGGCTGGCCTCCGATCCGGAGCCGATCGTGGCGGCATGGAGCGCGTGGCAAAACCAGTATCCGGTGGCACCCGCCAACGCGCTGCGCCAGCTTTGGGCCGCGGGCCGCTACCGTGCCCCGCGGCGGCGGCCCGCCGTGCCCTTGCTGATCCTGGCCAGCGCCGCCGACGCCCTGGTCAACCCGCGCTGCTCGCGCCAACTCGCGCAGCACTGGCAAGCGGATTTCGCCGAACATCCCGCAGCCGGCCACGACATTCCGCTCGACGACGGCGCCTGGGTCGCGCGCCAGGTTCGTGACTGGTTGCAGGGCGCTGAGGCGGGTGCTGTCGATCTTGCCCGGTCTTAAAATTCCAGCGGATCCACGTCCAGATGCCAGCGCAGGCCGCCAGGCATCTTCAGCACGTAGAGCTGTTCCATCCACTTGGCAAGGAAAGCCTGCAGGGCCGGACGGCTGAGGGATTCGACCAGCAGTTGGCCGCGTTCCAGGGTCATCAGGCGCTGCAGGCGCATCGGCACCGGATCGTAGAGCGTGATGCCGGCGGCCAGCGCCTCGGCGGTGCTGCGCGCGGCGGCGAGGAAAGCCAGCGATTGCTCCATGGTCCGCGCCTCGGCACGCAGCATGGCCTGGAAGCTGAACGGCGGAAAGCCGGCGATGCGGCGCTCGTCAAGCTGGGCGCGGGCGAAGCGCACGTAGTCGTGCTCGACCAGCGCCTGGTATAGCGGGTGGTCGGGGTACTCGGTCTGGATCAGCACTTCGCCGGGCAGGTCGGCGCGGCCGCTGCGGCCGCCGACCTGCATGAGCTGCGCGAAGAGCCGTTCCGGGGCACGGAAGTCGGCGGCGAACAAAGCCGCATCGGCACCGACCGCGCCAACCAGCGTCAGCAGCGGGAAGTCGTGGCCCTTGGCCAGCATCTGGGTGCCGACCAGGATGTCGGCGGCGCCGGCGTGGATCAGGGCCAGCAAGGCCTGCCACTTCTTCGGCGTGCTCGCCGAATCGCGATCGATGCGCAACACGCGGGCATCGGGAAAGCGCTCGACGAGCATGCTTTCGAGGCGCTGCGTGCCGCGCCCGAAGGGCAGCAGATCGACGTTGCCGCAATCGGGGCAGGCGCGCGGCACGCGCGCCTCGAAGCCGCAGTGGTGGCAGCGCAGGCGCTGGTCGGCCAGATGCAGCACCAGATTGGCGGCACAGCGCTGGCAGCGCGATATCCAGCCGCAGGGCGGACAGGCCAGCACCGGCGCATAGCCGCGCCGGTTGAGGAATACCAGGCTTTGCTCGCCGCGGTCCAGCCGCTGCTGCAGACCCTTGAGCAAGGCAGCGGAGAGGCCTTCCTGCAACTTCTCGCGCCGGGTGTCGATGATGCGGACCACCGGCATGGCTTCCGCCACGGCACGCTGGGGCAGTTCGAGCATCTGGTAGCGGCCGCTGCTGGCGTGGTGAAAACTTTCCAGCGAGGGCGTGGCCGAGCCGAGCACGATCGGGATGTTCAATTGGCGGGCACGCCAGACCGCGACGTCGCGCGCCGAATAGCGCAGGCCTTCCTGCTGCTTGAAGGAGGCGTCGTGTTCTTCGTCGACGATGATCAGTTGCAGGCGCGGCATCGGCATGAACACCGCCAGCCGGGTGCCAAGTACGATCTCGGCGCGGCCGTCGAGCGCCTCGATGAAGCCCCGCGCGCGCGCGGCATCGGCCATGCCGCTGTTGGCGCAGACGATATGTGCCGCCGGAAAGCGCGCGGCGACGCGACCTTCGAGTTGCGGCGTCAGCGCGATTTCCGGCACCAGCATCAGCGCTTGTCCACCGCGCGTCAGCACCGCGTCGATCGCACGCAGATAGACCTCGGTCTTGCCGCTGCCGGTGACGCCGTGCAGCAACAGGGCATGGAAGCCGGCGACGCCGGCAATGGCGTCGACCGCTATTTGCTGGGCCGCCATCAATCGCGGCAGCGCAGGAGTCCCAACCGTCCCAGGTGTCGGCGCCGACGGAACGGCGACCGCCACCTTCTTCATGCGGGGCAACTTGCCGCGCCGCAGCATGGGCGGCAGGGCAAAAGAAGTCACTGCGCCGAGAGGGGTCTGATAGTAGCGCGCGCAAAATTCGCAAAGGGCCAACCATTGCGGCGGCAGCACCGACATGTCGCGCAGGATCGCCGTCACGGTTTTCAGCTTGCCGCCCGGCTGTTCACTCGCGGTCGCCAGCTCAATAATGATCCCGGTGCGCGAACCCGTGCCGAAAGGCACGGTGACCCGCCGGCCTATATCACTTTCGGCAGAGTCCGGGGCGAGATAGTCGAAAAGCCTCGGCACAGGCACATCGAGGGCAACACGAACGATGTTCATGTCAGGTCAGTCGCTTGCCGGCAAATGCTCGAAAAAGTGTTGGCATAGTTGCTCAAGCTATTGCTACAAAAGAGAAAATGGCTTACCCACAAATTCTGTGGATAACTTTGTGAGTAAGCACCGGAGCAAACACCTAAGTCACCGTCCGGCAAGGCGATTTTCATCTCTGTGCAATATTTGAACAAAATATTATTGTTAAGAAACAATAAGTTATGCAGATGCGCCGGAGAAACTCCCGGCGCCAAAGGGACTTTAGGGTCTTTGCGGATTTCTGTGAATAAGTCAACAGCGGGAGGCGTTTTTTTGCCTCCGCGGCAAGCCTTGCCAGAAGGCCTTTTTCGCGGGGGCAAGCGGCCCAGACCAGACCCCCGTTGGCTTGCCGAATCAGCCCCGCGCGGAGCCGCGCCGGCTGTGGCTGTGTACCGTGTCAACCAGTACTTTGACATTTTCGGGCGGGGTAAATTGGGAAATTCCATGACCCAGGTTGAAGACATGTCCGCTCGAATTCTTGCCGTCGCCTCCCGCCGCGTCGAAACTATCCAGCACGCGCCGCGCTTCGACCGCAACTTTTTCCGGAGACGCAAACAAGGCCATCGGATCGAGATTGCCTTGCAATGCAACACGATCACCGGCGCGCCGGCGCGCCTCGCCGAGATCGGTGGTCCAATCGAGGCCCACCGCATCGCAGCCGATGTCGGCGATCGCCTCCAGCCATTGGCCGCCACCCTTGGTAAACACGATGCTGGGAATGCGCTCGCCGTCGTGGCTGCGCTTGAGTCCGGCGACGATGCGCTGCATGTAGGCCAACGAGAACTCGCGATAGGCCGCGTGCGACAAGGCGCCACCCCAGGAATCGAAAATCATGACGGCCTGCGCGCCGGACTCGATCTGGGCGTTGAGGTAATCGGTGACCGCAGTAGCCGTTACATTCAGCACGTGGTGCAGCAGATCGGGCCGGTCGTAGAGCATGGTCTTGATCGTGCGGTAATCGGTTGCCGCACCGGAACCACCCTCCACCATGTAGCAGGCCAGGGTCCACGGGCTGCCGGAAAAGCCGATCAGCGGTACCGAGCCGGCCAGCGCACGACGAATCTCGGCCACCGCATCCATCACATAGCGCAGGTGCACATTGGGATCGGGCGCCGTCAGGTCGCGAATCGCCCATTCCTCGCGCAGGGGACGTTCGAACTTCGGCCCCTCCCCGTCGGCGAAATACAAGCCAAGGCCCATTGCGTCGGGCACGGTGAGAATGTCCGAAAACAGGATCGCAGCGTCGAGCTCGAAACGCGCCAAGGGTTGCAGCGTGACCTCGCAAGCGAGTTGCGGGTTCTTGCACAAATTCAGGAAACTGCCGGCCCGACGACGCGTTTCGTTGTACTCGGGCAGGTAGCGCCCGGCCTGGCGCATCAACCAGACCGGGGTGTAGTCGACGGGCTCGCGCAACAGCGCACGCAGGAATGTATCGTTCTTGGGGCGGGACGAAGGTGACATGAGGGCGATCCAGCGAGGCAAAGTCTGAATTATCGCACCTTGCCCGCCTGCGTCCCACAAGGGGATACCGTCCCTTCGGGACATAAAGCAGAAGCCCAGACACGCAAAGCGGCCTGCCGCGTGGCGGACGCCCAGGCACGGGAGCGCCGCCCCCGCTGACCCGTGGCCCTAGCGGCGCCAGAAGGCCGGCGTGAACAGGACAAAAACCGACAGCACCTCAAGACGCCCGATTAGCATGGCGAAAGCGCACACCCAGGTCTGGAAGTCGGTCAGCGCGGCATAGTTCTGCGCTGGACCGACGACATTGAGGCCGGGGCCGGCATTGTTGATGCAGGCGACGATGGCCGTGATGGCCGAGGTGAAATCGAGGCCGCTGGCGACCAGGAAAAAGGTCAGCTCGCCCACGGCAAGGATGTAAAGGAAAATGAATCCGAGCACGGCGCCGGCAATCTGCGCCGGAATCGCGGTATTGCCCACACGCAACGGCGCCACAAGCTGGGGATGTACCAGGCGCTTGAGTTCCACCAGGCCCTGCTGGGCGAGAATCAGCGTGCGGATCATCTTGATGCCGCCGCCGGTGGAGCCGGAGGACACCGTGACGCAGGACAGGAACAGCATCCACAGCGGCACGAAGATCGGCCACTTGTCGTAATCCTGGCTGGCAAAGCCGCAATCGGTGGCGATCGAAACCAGGTTGAAGGCGACGTGACGAAACGCGGTCGCGAAATCCGGATAGACCCCCCGCGCCAGCAGGTACATGGTGCAGACCAGGGTGCTGACGCCGATCAGCGCAAGCACCGCCTTGGCTTCCATATCCGACCAGTAGGCCTTGAGCGAACGTCCCTGCCAGGCAAGGTAGTGCGTGGCGAAGTTGATCGCCGCCACCAGCATGAAGAAAATCAGCACGGCTTCGATGGCCGCCGAATCGAACTGGCCGACGCTGGCATCGTAGGTTGAAAAACCTCCTAGCGAGAGCGCGGCAAAAGCGTGACAGATGGCGTCCAGCCAGTTCATGCCAACCGCATTGAGCGCAAGGATGCAAGCCACCGTAATGCCGAAATACACCAGCCAGAGCGCCTTGGCCGTATCCGCGATGCGCGCGGTCAGCTTCGAGTCCTTCATCGGCCCCGGCGTCTCTGCCTTGTACAGCTGCATACCGCCGACGCCCAGGAGCGGCAGGATCGCCACGGCAAGCACGATGATGCCCATGCCGCCCAACCAGTTGAGTTCATGGCGCCAGACGTTCAAGGACGGCGGCAACTTCTCGAGTCCGGTGAGTACCGTGGCCCCGGTGGTGGTCAAGCCCGACAAGGTCTCGAAAAAGGCATCGGTGAAGGACAGGCCGTCGATCACCAGTATCAGCGGCAGCGTCGCGATCGCCGCCATCAGGATCCAAGCCAGGGTCACCAGCAGAAAACCGTCGCGCGGCTTCAGTTCGCGCTTATGGCGGCGAGTGCCGAACCAGAGCACGAAACCGGCGGCGAACGAGATCGTCATCGCGTCGATAAAGTCGAGCAAGGTGCCATCGTTGTAGATTACCGAACTTGCAATCGGCATCAGGTAGGTGATGCTGAAAAACATCAGCATCCCGCCGAGGACGTGGCTGACCGGCAGCAGGCGATAGAACATCAGAAAAACCCGGCGCTGACCTGGAACAGTTTTTCGACTTGCGCCACGAGCTGCTTGCGGGTGCAAAACACCACGACATGGTCCCCCGTCTCGATCACGGTATCGTGATGGGGAATCACCACCTCGTCGAGCAGCTCATCGACCAGGAATCCTTCGCGCTGCACGACGCTGGCGTCCCTGCCGCGGCGCACGATGGCGGCAATGCGCGCGCCCTTGATCACCGGCAACTCTTCGATGCGACGGCCCACCACCTTCGACGTCGAACGATCGCCATGCACCACCAGTTCGAGCGCCTCGGCTGCTCCGCGGCGCAAGCTGTGCACCCGCTCCACATCCCCGCGCCGCACATAGGCCAGCAGCGAACCGATGGAAATCTGCGCCGGCGAGAGGCCGATGTCGATCGGGCCGCCCTGCACCATGTCGGCGTAGGCGCGGCGGTTGATCAACGCCAACACGCGCGGACAGCCCAAGCGTTTGGCCAGCGACGCCGCCATGATGTTGTCCTCGTCGTCGTTGGTCAGGGCGAGGAACATGTCCATTTCATCGATATTCTCCTGCGCCAGGATCTTTTCGTCGGTGGCTTCGGCGCACAGCACCAGCGCCTTGCGCAAACGCACCGCTATGGTTTCGGCGCGGCGCGGATCGCGCTCGATGATCTTGACCTCGTGATTGGCTTGCAGCGCTTCGGCGACGCGCGCCCCGATGTTGCCGCCACCCGCGATCATCACCCGCTTGACCGGCTTCTGCATGCGTCGCAGTTCGCGCAGGACCGGGCGGATGAAACGCGTCGCCGCCAGGAGGAAGACCTCGTCGCCGGCCTCGATGACCGTGTTGCCCTCCGGATCCACCGGCTGCAAGTCGCGGAAGATCGCCGCTATGCGGGCTTCGACGCGGGATCCCAGATGTTCCTTCATGGTGTTGATGGTCTTGCCCACCAACAGCCCACCCTCGTAGGCGCGGACGCACACCAGGGTAACGCTGCCATCGGCAAACTCGAGGACTTGCAGCGCCTCGGGAAACGCAATCAGTCGCGCGATGTAGTCAGTGACCTCCTGCTCGGGACAAATCGCGTGACTGACGCTGAACATGTCGTCGCCGAGCATTCCCTCGTCCGCCAAAAAATCCACTCCGCGCAGTCGCGCGATCCGCGTCGGCACGTTGAACAAGCCCCGCGCGATCTTGCAGGCCACCAGGTTGGTCTGGTCGGACTGGGTCACCGCCACCAGCATTTCGGCGTCCTCGATGCCGGCGTTCTTGAGTACCGAGGGCAGCGCCGCATTGCCGGTCACGGTGCGCACGTCGAGGCGGTCGGCGAGTTGCGCCAGACAAGGCCCGCTTTGGTCCACCACCGTGATGTCGTTGGCTTCGGAGGCCAGCGCCTCGGCTACTGAAGCGCCGACCTGACCGGCGCCGAGGATGACGATTTTCATGATGTGGCGCCTAACGCAGACCAAGGTCTTTGAGCTTGCGATACAAGTGGGTGCGTTCCAGTCCAGTCTTGTCCGCCAGGCGCGTCATGTTGCCGCCGTCCTTCGCCAGGTGATACTCGAAATACATGCGCTCGAAGGCTTCGCGCGCCTCGCGCAAGGGCAGGTCGATCACTTCCGGCGCCAGACCCGCCGGCACCAGGCTGGGCTCGCCGCCCGGCGCCAACAGTTGCAGCGCTTCCTCTTCGCCGATCTCCTCGCCCAGGCTGGCCAGCGCCAGCGACTTCACCGCACCCTTGAGTTCGCCATAGCCGCCCTCCCAGGCATGCTGGCGCAGGGCGTTGAGGGCGGCACTGGAAAAACGCCGCAACGGAATCTCGTCGCTTTCCATCAATTGCGTCAGCAGATGCGCGGCGATGTCCGGCACCTCGTCTTTCAATTCGGCCAGGCTGGGCACCCCGAGTCCGGTTTCGAACAGCCGCGCGAGCCCGGTCTCCTCCCAGCCCAGGGCCGCCAGTTCCGCGCTGCTGTGGGTGGTGGCCGCCACCAGGCGCAGGCTGTAGCGATCGAGACGTTCGGCGGCGAACAGCAGGTTTTTCTGCTGCAAGCGGGTCAGGCGCGCCAATTCCTCGCACCACAGCACGCCTCCGGCGGCGCGTTGCAGGACTTCGATACTCAAGGGATTTGAGTCGTGCGCCAGGTCGATCCACGGCTTGCCGGCGACCTGCGCGGTGCGCGCCACCAGTTCGACCAGACCCCCGGGCGCGGAACGCAGCAACAGCAACGGACTCTTCGCCAGCACCTGGTCCAGCCGGCGCTTGAGGTCGCGCAGGGGGCCGGGACGCGCAAACGCCGCCAGCGACAGGCCGCCGCCGACATGGCGAGCGCTGCGCTCCAGCGCCTTTCTCACTGCCGCCAGCAGTTTTTGCATGCCGATCGGCTTTTCCAGAAAATCCAGTGCGCCAATCCGGGTCGCCTCCACCGCGGTGTCGATCGTGGCATGGCCCGACATCATCACCACCGGCATGTTGAGCTGGCCGTTGCCGGCCCACTCCTTCAGCAAAGTGATGCCATCGGTATCGGGCATCCAGATGTCGAGCAAGACCATGTCGGGGCGTCCAGCCTCGCGTGCCGCCCGCGCAGTGGCGGCGTTTTCCGCGAGCTCAACGTCATGTCCTTCGTCGCGCAGTATCTCCGACAGCAATTCGCGGATTCCGATTTCGTCGTCGACCACCAGTATCTTTGGCATTTTCCTAGATCCTCTTTACCGCATCCTGCGTTGCCAGCGGCAGCCAGATGTTGACTTCGCCGCCATGATTGTTCGCCAACCGAATCTCGCCGCCGTGGTCATCCACGATTTTCTTGACGATCGCCAGTCCCAGCCCGGTGCCCTTTGACTTCGTGGTGACATAGGGCTCGAAGGCGCGGGAAAGGATTTGCGGCGGGAAACCCGGACCGTTGTCCTTGACGGTGAGCCGCACGCGCCCGCCTTCCTGCGCCATGCCAAGCGTGATGCGCGGCTCCGCCACGGTGTCGGCGAGGGCATCCTGGGCATTGGTGAGGACGTTGTGCAGCACCTGGCGTAACTGGTTGGCGTCGGCCAGCACCGTGGGCAGCGTACCAGGAGTCGGCGCTGGCACGACGCCGATGGCGGCCTTCGAATTTTCGTAAAGGCCCAGCACCTCGCCGATCAGGGCCGCGAGATCGACCGCGGCGAGTTGCGGCAGCGGCGTGCGCGCATAGTCGCGGAAATCATTGACCATGTTTTTCATCGCCTCGACCTGATTGACGATGGTCTGCGTCGCACGGTCCAGCAATTCCCGCGAGGCCCCCGTCAACTCGTCGGACAGCTTGAGTTGCAGCCGCTCGGCGGACAACTGGATCGGCGTCAGCGGATTCTTGATCTCATGCGCCAGGCGTTGCGCGACTTCGCCCCAGGCCGCGGAGCGCTGCGCGGCGATCAGCCGCGTGATGTCGTCGAACACCACCACATAGCCGCCGCCGCCCGCCGCCGGCAAGGCCGTGCCGCGTACCAGCAGGGCCTGCGACATGCCGTCCGGACGCGCGATTTCGAGTTGCTCCTGCCACTCGTCGCCGCGCCGCGCGAAGCCGCCGAGGATGGCCCCGGCCAGCGTTTCGTGGCGCGGCCAGTCCTGCAGGCGCGTCTGCTCGAAGCCGGAGAGATCGTCGCC
>MHZX01000076.1:13389-33525 GCA_001828935.1 Rhodocyclales bacterium RIFCSPLOWO2_02_FULL_63_24 | reverse complement strand
GCAGCGGCAAGACCACCACGCTCTACTCGGTGCTCAACCACATCAACGAAGAGGGCGTGAACATCATGACCCTCGAAGATCCGGTCGAATATCCGATGGCCATGATCCGCCAGACCTCGGTGGCGGAATCGGCCAAGCTGGATTTTGCGAATGGCATCCGCTCCATGATGCGCCAGGACCCGGACATCATCCTGGTGGGAGAAATCCGCGACGCCGATACTGCCGAAATGGCCTTTCGCGCCGCAATGACCGGCCACCAGGTGTATTCGACCCTGCACACCAACTCGGCACTGGGCGCCATTCCGCGCCTGCTCGACATCGGCGTGCTGCCCGACATCATGGCCGGCAACATCATCGGCATCATCGCCCAGCGCCTGGTGCGCCGCCTCTGCACCCATTGCCGCAAGCCCTATCCCGCCGAAGCGCACGAGTGCAAGCTGATGGGTGTCGTCAGCGGCCAGCCGGCGCCGATTCTTTACCGCGCCGCCGGTTGCGACCACTGCGAATACCAGGGCTACCGGGGGCGCATCGCCATCATGGAAATGCTGCGCCTCGACAACGACCTCGACGATCTCATCAGCCGCCGCGCCACGCAGCGCGAAATCCGCAACCTGGCCATCGAGAAGGGCTTCCGCCCACTGTCCGAAGACGGCTTGCGGCGGGTGCTCGACGGCTCGACCTCGATCGAGGAAGTCGGTCGCGTCATCGACTTGACGGAGCGGATGTAGCCGGTCCCGGCACGACGCATCCAGACGACACACGATGGCTCTCTATGCGTACAAGGCGATGACCGAGACCGGCAGAACGGTGATGGGCCGCCTCGAAGCAATCAACCTGATCGACCTCGAAATGCGCCTCAAGCGCATGGACCTGGACTTCATCAATGGCGATCCGGTCAAGCAGGGCGGCCTGATGAACCGGGCCAAGATTACCCGCCCCGAGCTGATCAACTTCTGTTTTCACCTGGAACAACTCTCGCGCGCCGGCGTGTCGCTGATCGAAAGCCTCAGCGACCTGCGCGACACCATCGAGAACCCGCGCTTTCGCGAGATCATCGCCGGCATGGTGGAAAGCATCGAGGGCGGCAAGACGCTCTCGCAGGCGCTCGCCGAGCATCCTCAGACTTTCGATGAAGTGATGGTCAGCCTGATCCGCGCCGGCGAGGAAACCGGCGCCCTGCCGCAAGTGCTCAACAACCTGGTCGAATCGCTGAAATGGCAGGACGAGCTCGCCGCCCACACCAAGAAGCTGATCATGTACCCGGCCTTCCTCGGCACGGTAGTGGTCGCCATCACCTTGTTCATGATGATCTACCTGGTGCCGAAAATGGCCGGCTTCATCCGCAACATGGGACAGGAGTTGCCGACCCAGACCAAGATACTCATCGCCACTTCCGAGTTCTTCGTCGGCTACTGGTATGTCGTGCTCGGCCTGCCGCTGATCGGCGCCGCGATCGTGGCATTCCTGGTCAGCAGAAATCGCGCGGCGCGCTACCGCTTCGACGCAGCCAAGCTGCGGCTGCCCTATGTCGGCGATATCCTGCGCAAGATCATCCTGTCGCGCTTCGCTTCCGTCTTCGCCATGATGTATTCCTCCGGCATCACCATCCTCGACTCGATCAAGGCGACCGAAGACGTGGTCGGCAACCTGGTCATCAGGGAAAGCCTGGAAAAGGTCGGCGAGCTGATCGCCGAAGGCCAGAACGTGACCGTCGCCTTCCAAAATACCGGAATGTTTCCGCCGCTGGTGCTGCGCATGCTGCGTGTGGGCGAAAACACCGGGGCGCTGGATACTGCGCTGGCCAACGTCAGTTACTTTTACAATCGCGACGTACGCGAATCCATCGAGAGGGTGCAGGCCATGATCGAACCGGTCATGACCGTTACCATCGGCTTGCTGCTCGGCTGGATAATGATGGCCGTGCTGGGACCGATCTACGACATCATCACCAAATTGAAAACCTGATGGCCGCCAAGCGCATTCTTCTTCTCGATGGCCCCGCCCTCACGGCGTACTACTGGCACTCCGGCCGCATCAAGACCGAGGGCGAATTCAGCCACGAACCGGTGGGGCTGGAAGCGCTTGCCGCCTACCTGAAGAAACATCGTTCAAGCCTGTTCTACGTGCTTGCGGACATTGCCGAAGAGGGCTTCCAACTGGAAGACCTGCCCTATGTCCAGGGCGCGGACCGTAGCGCCCTGCTGCAGCGGCGCCTCAGCCAGTACTACTACAACACCCCGCTGTCTGCCGCCATTTCGCTCGGTCGCGCGACGGAAGGCCGGCGCGACGAAAAACTGCTGTTCGCGGCGCTGACCCGGGTCGAGACCTTCACGCCTTGGCTGGATACACTGCGTGAAGCGGAAGCCATACTCGCCGGCGTCTACTCGGTCCCCCTGGTGCTGGCCAGTTGCGGTCCCCAGGTGCTGGGCGACAAGGACCCGGTGCTGTTCGTCAGCCTGACCCGGGGCGGCGTGCGGCAGAGCTTCTTCGACCAAGGCAAGCTGCATTTCTCGCGGCTCTCGCAACTTGCCACCCGCAGTCTCGATGAAATCGGCCGCACCAGCGCCGCGGATTCGGCCAAGATATTCCAGTACCTTCTCGCCCAGCGCCAGATTCCGCGCGGTACGGCGCTGCGCACGGTAATCCTGGCGCATGCCGGACAGATACCGACGTTGCAGCGTTTCTGCAGCAACACCAGCGATCTGCAATTCGAGTTCGCCGATATCGCAGACATGGCGCGCCTGCAGGGACTCAAGGATGTTCCCGGCGACAGCAACGCCGACAATCTATTCATTCACTGCCTCGCGACCAAGACACCGGTACAGCAGTTTGCGCCGGCAAACGAGCGACGCTTCTACAGGCTCTGGCAAATCCGTTTCGCCCTGACCAGCGCGGCCTGGATCGTCCTTGCCGGCTGCCTGCTGTTTGCCGGAAAAACCAGTCTCAACCTGTACGAACTGGCCGACACGATCAACGCGACCAAGGCCGTGACCGCCACCGACAACCAGCGCTACAACAGCATTCTCGAAGGCTTGCCCAAGATCAGCGTGACCGCGGACAATCTGCGCGCCCTGATCGGTCGCTTCGAGGCGCTGCAAAAACGTACGCCGGCGATCGAACCGCTGTTGCTGCATTTGAGTCTCGCACTCAACGACGCCCCCAGAATAGAACTTACCCATCTCACCTGGAAGACTTCCGATCGCCCCGATCCCAGCCAGAAAATTGCGGAGGATCCAAAGCGGGGGCCGGGCGCCGCGCCGGTGGTCGACGCCGCCGCAGGGAACTGGGCAGTCATCGAAATCCAGGCCCAGCTTCCCCTCGCGCTGATTGCCGACCAACGGGCCCAGATCGAACTGATCGAAAACTTTGCCGCCCGGCTGAGCGACCCGAAGACGAACGTCAAGGTACTCAGCCGGCCCTTCGACATCGAATCCGACAAGCCGCTCAAGAGCACCGGCCAACGCGGTGACGCGCAGCCTTCGGACGTGCCGAAATTCGCCTTGCGTATTGCGCGCCAACTATGAGTGATGCGGTGAGACAAACGGTGAGACACGCATGAAGCTGGATGCCAAGGATTTCAAACGCCTGCAATGGGCCATTGCCTTTCTTGTCCTGATGGCCCTGGTCGGCGGCGGCTCGGTGTGGACCTCACGGCAACTGCAGAAGAACAGTGAGAAGGCGTTCAAGGAAGCCTCCGCCGCGCGCCACGACATCCAGAGCAAACTTGCCCGGGCGCAGGAGGAACAGCAGGAGCTGCGCGACAAGATCGGCCGCTTCCAGGGGCTCAAGTCCCGCGGCTACATCGGCCCGGAGCAGCGCCTGGACTGGATTGAAACCGTTGCCCGGATCAAGGCGACGCGCCGTATTTTCCGGCTCGACTACGAGTTCGCCCCGCAACGCCCCGTCGACGCGAGCATACTGCCCGGCGGCGCCACGGCCGGTGGATTCGAGATCATGTCGAGCCAGATGCGGCTGCAGATGCAACTGTTGCACGAAGGCGAACTGCTGAGCTTTCTTGCCGAACTGCGAGAGGCGGTACAGGCCCTGATCCAGGTTCGATCCTGCACCCTCGAACGCCTCCCACCGGGCAACGCCGATCGCGGCAACAACGCGCAGCTGAAAGCCGAATGCGTGCTCGAATGGATCACGCTGAGGGAAGGCAAATGAGGCTGGCGATCCGGATACGGCAAAGCCTGGTCGGTCTGGCTTTGCTGGCACCTGCTTTCGCGGCGAATGCGCAGGAGCTTGGGCGCCTCTTCTTCACGCCGGAACGACGCGCGGCGCTGGAGCGCCAGCGCACCCTCAACGTGCAGGAAGCGCAAACCCTGCAGGGCACCACCATGAGTCTCGACGGCGTGGTCTATCGATCCAGCGGCAAGGCCACGGTGTGGATCAACAATCAGGCCCAGGCCGAAAACGAAAGCGCGCGCACCGGTGTCAGCGCCTCGCTATCGCCCAAGGCACCGGGCAGCGCACTGCTCAAACCCGGTGAAGAAGCGCCGGCCCACCTGAAAGTGGGCGAAGCCGTGAACCGGGCCACCGGCGAGCGCAATACCCGGCTGGGAGGCGGCGTGGTCGTAACGCCGGCCGCGGCGGCCGCCAGGCGCTGAACGGAGCCATGATGAGCCGGCGACGGCGGTCGCTGCAGCGGAGTCAGCACGGATTCATGCTGATCGCGTTGATCGCCCTCCTGGCGATGGGCGGCTTGTATTTCTTCATCAGCAATCTCTCGCCGGAGCTCGTCCAGGCACGCAAACAGCAACAGACAAGTGACGCGCTGACGCAGGCACGCGAAGCCCTGGTGGGTTACGCCGTGCGTTTCCGCGAAGATCAACTGGCCACCGGTACCTCGGGGCTGGTCTATGGCTATCTGCCGCTGCCCGATCTCGGCAGTTCGCGTAACAACAACAGCGGTTGCGCGGAAGAAGGCTGCGACGCCGCCAATTTTGCAGGCAACGCGCTCAACGTCACGATTATCGGCCGCTTCCCCTGGCGCACCCTGGGTACCGGGCCGCTCAAGGACGCCCACGGCGAATGCCTCTGGTATGCGGTGTCCGGCAGCCATCAACGCATCCAGCGCGCCAGTCCGATGAACTGGGATACCCTGAGTCAACTCGATATCGTCGTCGCCAACGGCACGGCCGCCGTGGTCAGCGCCATCACGTCGGCGCATGACCGCCCGATCGCCGTGGTCTTCTCGCCGGGACCGTCGCTCACCGGCCAGGATCGCAGCGCCTCGGCCACCGACAGCGTGACCGAATGCGGCGGCAACTATGTGGTCGGCAACTACCTCGATCCCGTGGCGGCAAGCGACCTGGCGGGCATCACCAACTATCTGGCCGGCAGCACCAACAGCGCCAGCGGCGACACCTCCGCCGCCAACAAGTCGCTCTCGGCCAGTGGTGCGGTCAGCCGCCACAGCGACGGCACGCTCTGGTCCGGCAATTGTCCGTCCAACGATTCATCGGCCTGCGCGGTGGTCGCCAACGACACCGGGGCGACCATCACCAGCGAGTTGCTGTTTCGCACCCTGCGCGGTTCGAGCTATTTCCGCACCGACATCAACGCCATGCTCGAGCGCATGACCAACTGCCTGCGCGATCAGGTCGCCGCCGGCACGGCATTCACGCCCGATGCGCTGGCCGGCTTCACGCCGCCCACCGACAAGAATGTCGGCCGCATCCCGAGCAACACCTGCTACGACGACACGCAGAACCCGCTGGGCTACTTCAGCCACTACCAGGACCAGTTCTTTGTCGCCTCGAAGATCGCCAGCGACTTCACGGTCACGGTCGACGGCGCGGCCCAAACCTGCCCGGCAGCCCTCGTCTTCGGCAGCCAGCGCGGGACGGGGCAATCGCGCAGCACCACGTCCGAGCGCAACACGCCAGCCAACTATCTGGAAGGGGACAACCTTACCGGCTTCATCACCACCGGAGCGCTCAGTTTCGCGGGACCCAGCCAGTTGGCGCAAGTGTCGAGCAGCCAAACCGCAAGCCAGGATATCGTGCGCTGCATACCCAGCGGCGCCGCCCTCACGGTGGTCGCGCCGACGGTATCCGCCTCCGCCGGCGACATCCAGCTCGCCAGTTACGCACCGGCAACCAGCACCCTCACCCTGGGCAGCGCCGCCATCAACTCGAACTATGGCGCCAGTGCGGCCGAACTGCTTGCCTGCGCCTGGACTCCGGAGGCCCAGGCCAGCGGCTCCGGCTTGCGCAGTTATTTCCGCTTCCGCATCCGGCGCGTCGGCGAGGGCTTTACCTTCGCCGTGATCGACGGCGACCGCAATGCCGCCAACGTCTGCGGCGCGGCGCGGCAGCATCTGGGCTACTCGGGCGATAGCGGCAACGTGCTGGTTCCCTACATCGCATGGCCGAAACTGGCGATCGAATTCGACACGGCGCGCAATTGCTATTCCAGCACCTTCGATTCCAGCGGCCGTCCCGCGTGCACTTTCACGGAATCCGGCAACACGCTGAACAATGGCCGCAATGATCCTTGCTATACCAGCAGTTGCGGCGGCCAGGGACTGGATAACAGCAGTCACGTCGCAGTCGTCTACTGGGGTTATGGCAGTGCGCTGACCTACCCCTTGCAGGACGACAATGTGCATGACCAGCTCGGCCTGCCCATGGCTACCGACCCGTCGTCGCGACCCGGCCCGCGCAATCCGGCTCCGGTGCTGCCCTACGTGACGGATCCAGCCACCATTCCCGGCATCGCCCCGCTCGACCGCATGGGCGGCACCACGGTCGCCTTCCGCGAATTCCACGCCCGCCTTGAACTCACGCGCAGCTTCACCACGCCGGTGGATCCCAAAGACGGCGTCACCAGCGTGCAGGTCAAATTCTGGATCGAGCCGCACCCCGCGGCCAACATCTCGGCCATGAGCTACAACGCCGGTTCGTCGCCGACCCTCACGGTGACCACCAGCAGCGTACACAATCTCAGCACCGGCGACACCGTCGTGATCAAGGATGCGGTGCCCACCGGCTACAACGGCGAATACCCGATCACAAAAATCGACGCGACGCACTTCACCGCCACGCTGCCGAGCGGGAAAGCCAATCCCGGTCCGTATATTTCCGCGATCACCTGGGCCAACGACAGCGACAGTACCGACCAGGCAACGGTCACGTCGGCCAATCATGGCCTGAGCAACGGAAATTCGATCACCATCTCCGGCGCGATCCCGACCGAATACAACGGCACTTACACGATCAACAGCGCTACCACCAACTCATACAAATTCGGCCTCGAATTGAACTACGAACCCGGCGATATGGCTCCTGCCGTTGCCGCCACCAAGACCCTGACGCCACGCGCCACCGCGCTCGCCAACACGACGCGCCCGATGAGCGAGCTCGATGCCACGGCCAAGGCATACATCGCGGACACCGCGACGATCTACGACGAACAAAAAGCCGCCTGTGCCGCCAGCGCACCGTTGTGTCCCAACGGCCAATCCTGCGGCTCGGACAATATGTGCTACCGCCCCTCCTTCCGCAACCTTCGGCTAGGCTATACCTTGGCCGAAAGAGCGAGTTCCAGCGGAACCGCACGCGGCCAACTCATCGAAATCAAGGATCGGGCGACCACATGGCTACCATGACCCTCACCGTACCGGACTTTGTCCGCCTTCGCTCTGGGTGGCGGGGATTCCCCTTCGGGGGCCGCCAATTCCGCTTCGCCGGCCGGCCAGCGCCGACTCTTGCGCAGCGCGGCTTCACGCTGATCGAACTGGCCATCGTGATGTTCATCGTCGCGCTACTGCTGGGCGGACTGATGCTGCCGCTCTCCGGGCAGCAGGACGTGCGCGCCTATGGCGAGACACAGAAAGTCCTGGCCGACGCGCGCGACGCCCTGCTCGGCTTCGCCATGGCCAACGACCGCCTGCCCTGTCCCGCGTCATCCGCCAGCAACGGGCTGGAAAGCCCGGTGGGCGGCGGCGCCTGCACCAACCCCTACGACGGCTTCTTCCCGGCGGCCACCCTGGGCCTGACGCCCGTCGATAGCTCGGGCTATCTGCTCGACGGCTGGGGCGGCGAGACCACCCATCGGGTGCGTTACGCGCTAAGCACGGCGAACAGCAACGCCTTCTCCACCACCTCCGGCATGAAGACCACCGGAATAACCGTGCTGGCACCCGACCTCAAGATATGCAACACCGGCGTCGGCATGAGCAATCCGGGGACGGCGACCGCCGCCTGTGCAGCAAACGCGTCGCTGGCTACGGACGCGGTGGTGGTGGTCTATTCGCTGGGCAAGAACGCCGGCACGGGAGGCAGCGGGACCGAAGAAAACCACAACCCCAACCCCCAGTCCACGCAAACCGCCGACCCCGCCTACGTCAATGCGCAGCAAAGCAGTTCGTTCGACGACCAGGTGATCTGGCTGTCCAGGAGCACCTTGTTCAACCGCCTGGTTGCCGCCGGCCGCCTGCCTTGACTGGGCGGGGAATCGGCGCCGGCGCGCTCGGCGTACCTGGAACGCCGCGTTGACGGCCCGCGAAGGGGAATCCCCGCCACGCAGAACGAAGGCAGGCAAAGCCAGGGCAGGTAACGGCGCATCGCTATCAGGCCCTGCGGATTATTGCGTTGCCAGCGTCACCCATCGCGGCACCTGTCCTCGGGCGTCCGTCGCGCGATCCAGCCCATGCACCGCCTGGACGGAGCCGGATCGCCCAGCAGGCCGGCACATGGCCGCCAATCTATGCGAATTCAAGATTGAACTTTGAAATTGCATGATCTATAGTCCCTTCATGTTCCCCCGCCTGATCGCCCAACACCTCGTCGCGCTGGCCGCCCGATATCCCGTAATTACCGTGACCGGCCCTCGCCAGAGCGGCAAGACGACACTGTTACGGCAGACCTTTCCCGACAAGCCCTACGTCAACCTGGAGGCGCCGGATACCCGCGCATACATGCCCAGAATCTCGATCCGGCACAAATGCTGGCCGACTATTTCGAAACTTTTGTCCAGCGCGATCTGCGCCAACTGGCGCAGATCCGTGACCTCGCCCTGTTCGAGCGCTTCGTTCGCCTGTGCGCCGGACGTGTCGGGCAGTTGCTGAATCTGAACAACCTCGCGGCGGACACCGGAGTTTCGCAGCCTACGGCGCGCGCCTGGTTGACCCTGCTTGAGGCGAATTACATCGTCTTTCAGCTCCAGCCCCGTCATGCAAACCTGCGCAAACGACTGATCCGCTCGCCCAAGCTGTATTTTCATGACGTCGGGCTGGCCAGCTTTCTGCTCGGCATCAGCCAGCAGTCACAACTGACGACGCATCCCCTGCGCGGCCCGTTGTTCGAGAATCTGGCGATTTCCGAGGCGATGAAATGGCACTTCAATCGCGGCCGGCGCCCGCAACTGAGCTTCTACCGCGACTCGGGCGGACTGGAGGTGGACTTGCTGATCGAGCGTCCAGCCCATTCGCTGGCCATCGAGATCAAGTCCGGCGCCACGGTGTCCAGCGACATGCTGTCCACTCTCCACCGCCTGGCAGCGCTGGATCCAAGCGCCACCGAGATCCGCATGCTGGTGCATGGCGGCTCGCTCAACGCGACGCGGGAAGGAGTGTGGCTGGTGTCCCTGTCTGATTTTCCCGCGGCCCTCGCGCACGGAGAGCCGCCGGCAGGCGCCCGCTGACCTACAAGAGTCGGCGCTGGCGGCACGGCCTCAGGCAAAGCCCTGCGGATTCCTGCTTTGCCAGTTCCAAGAATCGCGGCACATGTCATCCAGCGTGCGCCGCGCCGCCCAGCCCAGTTGCCTTGCCGCCAGCGCAGGATCGCCCCAGTATGCCGGGACGTCGCCCGGCCGACGCGCCACGATGCGATGCGGAATCGCGCGCCCGCAGGCCTTCTCGAAAGACCGTAGCAGGTCGAGCACGCTATAGCCCTGACCGGTGCCAAGATTGGCCGTCAGCACCTGGCACGGATCGCCCAGCGCCCAGTCCAGCGCGGCGCGATGACCGTCGGCCAAATCCATGACATGAATATAGTCGCGGACGCCGGAACCGTCCGGCGTCGGATAGTCACCGCCGAACACCTGAAGTTCCGGCAGGCGCCCGACGGCAACCTGCGTGACGAAGGGCATCAGATTGTTGGGAATGCCATTCGGGTCTTCGCCGATCAACCCGCTGGGATGGGCGCCGACCGGGTTGAAATAGCGCAGCAGCGCGACCGACCAATTCGGCGCGGCGACCTGCAGATCACGGAGGATTTCCTCGACCATCAGCTTGGTGCGGCCGTAGGTGTTGGCCGGACGCAGGGCGGCGGTTTCCGGAATCGGACTGGAATCCGGCTCACCATAGACACAGGCGGAGGAACTGAAGACGATGCGCTTCACCTCGGCGCGTCGCATGGCTTCAAGCAGGACCAGGGTGCCAACCACATTGTTGTCGTAATAGTGCAGCGGTTGCGCCCCCGACTCGCTAACCGACTTGAGCCCGGCGAAGTGAACCACTGCGGCGATCGGATGCTGGTCGAAGACGCCATCCATGTCCTGCCTGGAGCGAACGTCGCCATTGACGCAGGGCACCGCTCGCCCAACGATGGATTCCAGCCGCTGCACCGCCAGCGGCTTGCTGTTGCTGAAGTTGTCGAAGAGCACCACCTGCTGCCCCGCTTCGATCAGCACCGCGGCGGTATGCAGGCCGATGTAGCCGGCGCCGCCTGTGAGCAGAATCATTTGCCAAATCCCGTAAGTGGAAGACGGAATTCTAGTCGACCCGCATCTTACTTATGGCCACCATCACATTTCCTGAATCCACGGCGCCGCGCGATCGGTAGAATCGGCGCATCCATTTTCAGGAGTTCGCCGTGTCCAAAGACTTCAGGATCGCCCCCAGCATTCTCTCCGCCAACTTCGCCAAATTGGGCGAGGAAGTCGACAACGTGCTCAAGTCGGGCGCTGACATCGTTCATTTCGACGTCATGGACAACCACTACGTGCCCAACCTGACGATCGGCCCGCTGGTCTGCGAGGCGCTGAAGAAGCACGGCGTCACGGCGCCGATCGACGTGCACCTGATGGTCAAGCCGGTCGACCGCATCATCCCCGACTTCGCCAAGGCCGGCGCCACCTACATCACCTTCCACCCGGAAGCCTCCGAACACATCGACCGCAGCATCGCCCTGATCCGCGAATGCGGCTGCAAGCCCGGCCTGGTCTTCAACCCGGCAACCCCGCTCGACGTGCTGGAATACACCCTGGACAAGATCGACATGGTGCTGCTGATGTCGGTCAACCCCGGCTTCGGCGGCCAGAAGTTCATTCCCTACGTGCTCGACAAGGCACGCAAGGTGCGGCAGATGATCGACGCCCGCGGTTTGAACGTCAGCCTCGAAATCGACGGCGGCGTCGGCCCGGCCAACATCCTCGAAGTGGCGCGGGCAGGGGTCGACACCTTCGTCGCCGGCTCGGCGGTGTTCGGTGCCGCCAAGGACAGCGATCCGCACCGTTACGACACGGTGATCGGCGCCCTGCGCGCGGAACTGGCCAAGGCCTGACTATTTCTTCTTGACGCGGCGCTTTGCCGCCAGCGTCCGCTGCAGTTGCCCCTTGACCTCGCCCAGTTCGGCGAGCATCGCGACGATGTGGCGCCGCCGCGTGTCGAGTTCGGTCGTCGCTGCGTCGATGCGGCCGATCAGGTATTCCAGCTGCTTGACGTGCCCCTCGCCGTGGTCGCCATAGAGCGACAGGATGTGCTCGATCTCGGCCAGCGACATGCCCACCGCCTTGCCGCGCAGGATCAGGCCCAGGCGCGCCCGGTCGCGCCGAGTGTAAGCGCGGCCGCCGTTGATGCGGCGCGGCGCCAGCAGCCCCTTGTCCTCGTAGAAGCGGATCGCGCGCAGCGAGATGCCGAACTCCTGCGCCAGTTCGGTGATGCCGTAAAGCTCGCCCTCGGTCGGCGCAGGTGTCGCGGGAAGAATCTTGCGGGTCGCAATCTGTTTCATTGCTGCCATCCTAGCAAGCCGGTCTGCCGCTTTCAAGGCAAATATTCCCTAATCTGGATCATGTTGACGTTAACGTAAGCAGGCGCTAGCATGATCCGCATGCAAACGCGCAAGGAGAGCGACGCATGAGCAGCGCCGAAACCAAGGACGAAGAACCCTTTTCCCGCTACGCCAGCGTGCTGCGCCCCGGCCTGTTTGCCGGCGAGGTGCATTGGGTCACCGGCGGCGGCAGCGGCATCGGCCGCTGCGTTGCGCACGAACTGGCGGCGCTTGGCGCCACGGTGATCCTCAGCGGACGCAGCGAGGAAAAATTGCGGCAAGTGGCCGGCGAAATTGCCGAAGACGGCGGCCACGCCGAAATATCCGCCTTCGACATCCGCGACGAGGACGCGGTGCGCAATGCAGTGCACGAGTCCGTCGGACGGCACGGCCGCATCCACGGCCTGGTCAACAACGCCGGCGGGCAGTTTCCCTCGCCGCTGATGGCGATCAGCAAGAAGGGCTTCGAGACGGTGCTGGCCAACAACCTGACCGGCGGCTTTCTGATGATGCGCGAGATTTATCTGCAATCGATGCAGGCGCACGGCGGTGCCATCGTGAACATGACCGCCGACATGTGGAACGGCATGCCCGGCATGGGCCACTCCGGCGCCGCGCGCGCCGGCATGGCCAACCTGACCAAGACCGCCGCGGTCGAGTGGGCGGCCAGCGGCGTGCGGGTCAATGCCGTCGCCCCGGGCTGGATCGCCTCCGCGGGTCTCGACACCTACAAAGGGCCGGTGCGCGAGATGATCCCAAAGCTGAAGAAGCATGTGCCGCTGCGCCGGCTCGGCACGGAATCCGAGGTCAGCGCCACGATCTGCTTCCTGCTCTCGAAGGGCGCCTCCTTCATCACCGGCGTCACGCTGGCCATCGACGGCGGCGCGCCGCTCGATACGCCGCTGTTCCCCATCCCCGACCACCAGCGCGCGGTGCCCTTCGACGGCTTTCACCGCAGCGTGATGCCCGACGTGCTGAAGGAAGCCTGATGCCGCAGCTGGTGTCGCGAATCGATCCGGGCTCGACCGCCTTCGCTGCCAACGCCACGCGCATGGCCGAGCGGCTGGCCGAAGTCCGCGCCCTCGAACAAAAGGTGCGCGATGAGTCGTCCTCGAAACGCGACAAGTTCGAGAAGCGCGGCCAGTTGCTGCCGCGCGAACGCGTTGCGCGCCTGCTCGATCGCGGCAGCGACTTCATCGAGTTCGCCACACTGGCGGGCCTCGGCATGCACGACGACGATGGCAGCACCTCGGTACTCGGCGGCGGCTCGATCATCGGCGTCGGCACGGTAGCCGCCACGCGTTGCGTGATCATGGCCAGCGACAGCGCGATCAAGGGCGGCACGATTCCGCCGATGGGCCTCAAGAAGAGCTTGCGCGCCCAGGAGATCGCCCGCGACAACCGCCTGCCGCTGCTCTACCTGGTGGAGAGCGGTGGCGCCAACCTGATCTACCAGGCGGAAATCTTCATCGAGGGCGGCCGCAGTTTCGCCAACCAGGCGCGGCTTTCCGCCGCCGGCATTCCGCAGATCGCCATCGTGCATGGCGCGTCCACCGCCGGCGGCGCCTACCTGCCGGGGCTCTCCGATTACGTGATCCTGGTGCGCGGACGGTCGAGCATCTACCTGGCCGGCCCGCCGCTGGTCAAGGCCGCGATCGGCGAGGACGTCGACGAAGAAGCGCTGGGCGGCGCCGAGACCCACGCCAGCGTTACCGGCCTCGGCGAATATCTCTGCGAGAACGACGCCCATGCGCTTGCCATGGCGCGCGAAGTGATGGACAAACTGAACTGGGACGCCGCCTCGCCAGCGCCGACTTTCAAGCCACCGAGCTTTCCGGTCGAAGAACTGCTTGGCCTGGTCCCCGCCGACGAGCGCGAGCCCTACGACGTGCGCGAAGTCATTGCACGCCTGGTCGACGCTTCCGATTTCCTCGAATTCAAGCAAAGCTACGGCAGCGACACGATCTGCGGCCATGCCCGACTGCATGGCCACACCGTCGGCATCCTCGGCAACAACGGGCCGATCCAGCCCAACGGCTCGGTCAAGGCCGCGCAGTTCATCCAACTCTGCGACCAGAGCGACACGCCGCTGATCTTCCTGCAGAACACCACCGGCTACATGGTCGGCTCGGTGGCCGAACGCGCCGGGGCGATCAAGCACGGCTCGAAGATGATCCAGGCCGTGGCCAACGCGCGCGTACCCAAGCTGACCATCGTGCTCGGCGGCTCCTATGGCGCCGGCAACTACGGCATGTGCGGACGCGGCTTCGACCCGCGCTTCATCTTCGCCTGGCCCTCGGCACGCACCGCCGTGATGGGCGCGGCGCAGGCGGCCAAGGTCATGGAAATCGTCGGCCGCGCCAAGCTCGAACGCGCCGGCCAGCCCGCCAATGAGGCCGCGCTGGCAGCGATGAGCGAAGGCCTGCGGCGGCGCCTGGAGCAGGAATCCACGGCGCTGTTCGGCACAGCGCGTATGTGGGACGACGGCATCATCGACCCGCGCGACACCCGCCGCCGCCTCGGACTCTGCCTCGACATCGCCGCCGAAGGCGCGGCGCGCACCCTGCGGCCGAATACCTTCGGCGTCGCCCGCCTCTAGAAAGGAAGCACTCATGCAATTCACCGCCGAACACCGCCAGCTCGCCGACACCGTCAGCCGCTTCGTGCGCGAGCAACTCAATCCGCATGTCGCGGAGTGGGAAGCAGCGGAGCAGTTTCCCTCGCACGAGGTGTTCAAGAAGCTCGGCGATCTGGGCCTGCTCGGACTCAAATATTCGACCGAATACGGCGGCCAGGAACTCGATTTCTCCTATTCCATGGTGATGGCCGAGGCGCTCGGCGACTGCGCCTGCGGCGGCGTGCCGATGGCCATCGGGGTGCAGACCGACATGTGCACCCCGGCGCTGGCCCGCTTTGGCTCCGAGGCGCTGAAACACGAATTCCTGGCGCCCGCCATTGCCGGCGACATGGTGGGCTGTCTCGGCGTCTCCGAGCCCGGCGGCGGCTCCGATGTCGCCGCGATCAAAACCACGGCGAAGAAGGATGGCGGCGACTACGTGATCAACGGCAGCAAGATGTGGATCACCAACGGCATGCAGGCGGACTGGTGCTGCCTGCTGGCCAATACCTCGGAAGGTGCGCCGCACAAGAGCAAGTCGCTGATCATGGTGCCGATGAACGCGCCCGGCATCAGCCGGCAGAAGATCATCAAGATCGGCATGGACGCCTCCGACACCGCGCAACTGTTTTTCGACGAGGTGCGCGTACCCCAGGCCAACGTCATCGGCCAGGAAGGCATGGGCTTCACCTACCAGATGCTGCAGTTCCAGGAGGAACGCCTGTGGGGCGCGGCGAGCAGCTTGCGCATGATGGACAACATGATCGACCAGACCATCGAATACACGCGCGAACGCAAGGCTTTCGGCAAGGCCATCCTCGACAACCAGGTGGTGCATTTCCGCCTGGCCGAACTGCGCACCGAAGTCGAGGCGCTGCGCGCGCTGACCTACCGCGCGGTGGAAGACTACGTGGCCGGCAAGGACGTGACGCGGCTGGCTTCGATGGCCAAGCTCAAGTGCGGCCGCCTCGACCGCGAGGTGGCGGATGCCTGCCTGCAGTACTGGGGCGGCATGGGCTACACCTGGGACAACCCCGTCTCGCGCGCCTGGCGCGACGGCCGTTTGGTGTCGATCGGCGGCGGCGCCGACGAAGTGATGCTCGGCATCATCGCCAAGCTTGAAGGCACCCTGCCGCGTTCATGAGCTTTTCAAAAATCCTGGTGGCGAATCGCGGCGAGATCGCCTGCCGCGTCATGCGCACGGCGCACACGCTTGGCTATCGCACCGTCGCCGTATATTCCGATGCCGATGTCGGCGCGCCGCATGTGGCGCTGGCCGACGAGGCGGTGCGCATCGGTCCCGCAGCGGCGGCGGAGTCCTACCTGAATGTCGCCGCCCTGCTCGATGCCGCAAGACGCACCGGAGCCGATGCCGTGCATCCCGGCTACGGTTTCCTCAGCGAGAACACGGACTTCGCGCGTGCGTGCGCCGACGCCAGGCTGGTTTTCATCGGCCCCCCCGCCGAGGCCATCCGCGCCATGGGTGACAAGGCCGGCGCCAAGCGGCGCATGATCGCGGCCGGCGTGCCGACTGCGCCTGGCTACCTTGGCGAAGACCAGGACGACGACAGGCTGGTCGCGGAGGCCGAAAAACTCGGATTCCCGTTGCTGGTCAAGGCCGTCGCCGGCGGCGGCGGACGTGGCATGCGCCGCGCCGACACGGCGGCAGAACTGGCCGAGGCGCTGGCCGGCGCGCGGCGCGAGGCGCTGGCCGCCTTCGGCGACGCCACGCTGATGCTGGAGCGCCTGATCCCGCAGGGCCGCCACATCGAAATCCAGGTCTTCGCCGACGCCCATGGCAAGGCCGTGCACCTGGGCGAGCGCGACTGCACGACGCAACGACGGCGGCAAAAGGTGATCGAGGAAGCCCCCTCCCCCATCGTCACGCCCGCCATGCGCGAGGCCATGGGGCGCGATGCCGTAGCCGCCGCGCTGGCCGTCGGCTACCGCGGCGCCGGCACCGTCGAGTTCATCGTCGACCAGGACTTGCGCCACTACTTCCTCGAAATGAACACGCGCTTGCAGGTCGAGCATCCGGTCACCGAAATGATCACCGGGCAGGATCTGGTCGAGTGGCAGTTGCGTGTCGCCGCCGGCGAAGCGCTGCCCCTGCGCCAGGACGAAATCCGCTTCAGCGGCCATGCCATCGAAGCGCGCTTGTATGCCGAGGACCCTTACGCGGGCTTCACCCCGCAGGCAGGTCCGGTGCTGCACTTCCGGCCCGAGGCGGCGATCCGACCTGGTGTCCGCATCGATTCCGGCGTCGTTGAGGGCGCACGCGTGACGCCCTTCTACGACCCGCTGCTGGCGAAAGTGATCGCTCACGGCCGCGACCGCAGCGACGCCATCCGGCGGCTCGGCTCGGCGCTCGAGGACGCCCCGCTGCTGGGCCTGCGCACCAATGGGCGCCTGCTGCGCGACCTGCTCGGCCACGAAAGTTTTCGCTCCGCGCAAATGCATACCTCGCTGCTCGACGAATGGGCCGTCGGCGGCGAACCGATACTGCAGCGCCCGCAACCGAGCGCAGCCGACTGGCAACTCGCCGCTGCGGTCTTCGCCGGCCCGCGCAGCGGCGTTGATGGCCCCCGCAGGGGAATCCCTGTCACGCAGAGCGAACGTATGCAAAGCCCCGGCTTCGACCTGACGCTTGCCTGTGGCGACGAAACGCGCACGCTGCGCATCGATTCGACCAACGACACCGTAAGAGTCGGCGCTGGCAAGACGGCGCCCGCAGTGCACCTGCACGCCATGGAGGCCGGCCGGCTACGTTACGCCATCGACGGGGTCACGCGTCACGCCGTCCTGCACCGCGACGGCGACACCCTCCACCTGGCGCGCGACGCGGCCGTCTTCGTCTTCAGCGAAGTCTCGCCGTTCCCGGTCGTCGCCGCCAGCCACGATCCGCGCGCTGCCCGCGCCGCGGTCGCCGGCACCGTGGCGCGCATCGAAGTCGGCGCCGGCGACACGGTGACGGCCGGACAGACGCTGGCCGTCATCGAAGCCATGAAAATGGAAATGCGGGTAACGGCGACCGCGTCCGGCACCGTCACCGCCGTTCGCGTGCGGGTCGGCCAGCAGATCGAAGCCGGCGCCGTACTGATCCAACTGAGCATCGAGGAGACATGATGCAAGCCACCGACAAAGCCATCCTCACCTGCGCGCTGACCGGCGTGCTGACCGATCCGAAACAGCATCCGGTGCCCGTCACGCCGGCGCAGATGGCCGCCTCGGCACGCGAAGCCTTCGACGCCGGCGCCACCATCATGCACGTGCATCTGCGCCGCCAGGAGCCGGGCATGGGCCACCTTCCTTCGTGGGAGCCGACTGTCGCCGCCGAGATCGTCGACGCGATCCGCAGCGCCTGCCCCGGCGTCATCATCAACCTCACCACCGGCGTCATCGGTGCCGACATTTCCGGCCCGGCGGCCTGCATCCGCCGCGTCAAACCGGAAATAGCGGCCTGCAACGCCGGCACGCTGAACTACCTGAAGCTGCGCGACGACGGCCGCTGGGCCTGGCCGCCGATGGTCTTCGACAATCCCGTGGAGAAGGTCCAGGCCTTTCTCGACGTAATGCAGGAAACCGGCACCCGACCCGAGTTCGAATGCTTCGACGTCGGCATCGTGCGTTCGGTCGACATGTACCGCAAGGCCGTGATGTCACCACAACTCGCCGACCACGCCGAATACAACTTCGTCATGGGCGTGGCCTCGGGCATGCCGGCCGATCCCGACCTGCTGCAACTGCTGCTGCGCTGGATAGCACCCGGCTCGCCGTGGCAGGCCACCCTGATCGGCCGCGCTGAAATCTGGCCGCTGCACCAGCGCGTCGCCGAACTCGGCGGCATGTTGCGCACCGGGCTGGAGGACACGTTCTACCTGCCCGACGGCAGCCGCGCGGCGGGCAATGGCGCGCTGATCGAAGCGCTCGCACGTTGCGCGCGCATGGCCGGGCGCGAAGTGGCCAGTCCCGTTGAGGCGCGGGCGCTGCTGGAACTGGCCGCCGCGTAAGGGTACGTGCACCGGCGACAGCGGCTTGTGCGTCAGTACAGGTTCCACTCATTCCAAACCCACAATCAGCGCCACACGTGATTCAATGAGGACTTGGACTTGGCGTTCCAGCCCGGAGACACATCATGAAAGACATCATCTGGAGCAAGATACTCAGCGTCGGATTCGATGAGATCGACGAAGACCACCGCAAGCTGGTGGGCATCTTCAACGAACTGAACCGCGCCGTGACGAAAGGCGAATCACCCGACTACCTCGCGGCAACGCTGGCAGAGCTGATCAACTGCACGGTCTGGCACTTCAGCCACGAGGAACGGCTGATGCTCAAGCACCGCTATGGCGAGATCGAGGAACACAAGGCCGAACACCGCGACTTGATCCAGGCGGCCGGCGAGTTGCAAGAGCAACTGCTGCAGGCGGACCAGGGCGTCGCGGGCGAGCAGATCGTCTTGCTGGAACGCTGGCTGACCGGCCATATCCTCACCGCCGACCAGCGGCTGGGGGCGTTTCTGGCGCAGGTGGCTTAGCGCTTCCGCTCGCGGCCCGACCCATCCTCGCCACGCTGCCGCTGAAGCGGTTTGCCGAGGCATCGGTCGAGCTGACCTTACTACGGGCACCAATAAAACTCCGCTATAGCGCTATCCAGCCACCTTGCCGCTCGCGCTCACGCCCCATGCTATCGTCCGTCGGATGAACCCCATCCGCTCCATCACCATCGATCTCGATGGCACCCTGCTCGACACCGTGCCCGACCTCGCCGCCGCGGCCAACGCGATGCTGCGCGAGTTGGGCCGGCCCGAGTACCCGATTGCCACCATCGCCGCCTTCATCGGTCGCGGGATTCCCAAGCTGGTCGCGCGATGCCTGCCCGACCTCGACGAGGCCGCGGTGCATGAGGCGCAGGCCGTGTTCCGCCGCCACTATGCGATCGAAAACGGCCGCTGCTCGCAGCTGTTTCCCGGCGTGCTGGAAGGCCTGCAGGCCTTTCGCGACGCCGGCTTGCCGATGGCAGTGATCACCAACAAGGCGACCGCCTTCACCGGGCCGCTGCTGGCCGCAACCCGGCTTGCCGCCTGGTTCGAGTTCGCCGTATCGGGCGACAGCCTGGCGGAAAAGAAACCGCACCCGCTGCCCCTGCTGCATGCCTGCGCGCGCATGGGCAGCGCGCCCGCGGAGAACCTCCACATCGGCGATTCGCGCCACGATGCCGCCGCCGCGCGCGCCGCGGGCTGTCC
The DNA here is from genome assembly GCA_001828935.1 of Rhodocyclales bacterium RIFCSPLOWO2_02_FULL_63_24. GTDB lineage: Bacteria > Pseudomonadota > Gammaproteobacteria > Burkholderiales > Rhodocyclaceae > Sulfuritalea. The sequence continues at coordinate 13,664 of MHZX01000076.1, read as the reverse complement.
GGTGTTCCTCGTGCCCTACGGCTACAACGAGGGCGAGGACGTGCAAGGAATCGACTGCGATGCTATAGTCGCGTCGCTGGCCGAGGCCGCGCGCCGTGTTACCGGCCAGCGAAGCTGAATCCCCGATATGCAAAGCCCCAGCGCCGACTCTCCCGATACCAGCGCTGTGCGTCCCTAACGGGAACTTTCGAAAGATCGCCTAAGCACCATGCTCCACCGCAACCTGCAAATGACAAGGAAACATGCCCTCGGGGCGGAGGCCTGGCCCTGGCGGC
>MHZX01000076.1:0-13256 GCA_001828935.1 Rhodocyclales bacterium RIFCSPLOWO2_02_FULL_63_24 | reverse complement strand
CGCCGCTGTCGATCTACCTCAAGCTGGCCAACGATCCCTACTCCTACCTGCTCGAATCGGTGCAGGGCGGCGAGCGCTTCGGCCGTTATTCCTTCATCGGCCTGGCCGCCAGCACGCGCATCGCGGTGGTCGATGGCGCGATCATGGTGCTCAGCGGCAATCGCGTTGCCGAACGGCGCGACCACACCAATCCGATGAGCTTCATTTCCGAGTTCATGGCCCGCTTCAAGGTGCCCGACCTGCCCGGCCTGCCGCGCTTCTGCGGCGGACTGGTGGGCGCCTTCGGCTACGACACGGTGCGCTACATCGAGACCAAGCTGGCGCAAACCAAGCTGCCCGATCCGCTCGGCGTGCCGGACATCCTGCTGCTGCTGTCCGAGGAAATCGCCATCGTCGACAACCTCTCGGGCAAGCTGACCCTGGTGGTGTATGCCGAACCGGGCTTCCCCGGCGCCTGGAAGCAGGCCCAGGCCAGGCTCAAGGAACTGCTGGCCAAGCTGCGCGCACCGGTGGAAATTCCGCCCGAGGTGCAAGCGAGTTCTGCACCCGCCGTTTCCGAATTCGGCGAAGAAGCCTTCAAGGCCGCCGTGCGCCGCGCCAAGCAATACATCGTCGATGGCGACATCATGCAGGTGGTGCTGTCGCAGCGCATGAGCAAGCCCCTGGCGGCCAGCCCGCTGGCGCTGTATCGCGCTCTGCGCACGCTGAACCCCTCGCCCTACATGTTCTATTTCAACTTCGAGGATTTCCACGTCGTCGGCGCCTCGCCCGAGATCCTGGTGCGGCTCGAAGCCGAAGAAGGCGAGAAGCGGGTCACCGTGCGGCCGATCGCCGGTACGCGCCGGCGCGGCGCCACGGTGGCGGAAGACGAGGCGCTGGCCGCCGACCTGCTGGCCGACCCCAAGGAGCGCGCCGAACACCTGATGCTGCTCGACCTCGGTCGCAACGACATCGGCCGCGTGGCGAAGACCGGCACGGTCAAGGTCACCGACCAGTTCATCATCGAGCGCTATTCGCACGTCATGCACATCGTATCCAACGTCGAGGCCGAGCTGAAGGACGACGAGGGTGCGCTGGGCGTGCTCAAGGCCACCTTCCCGGCCGGCACGGTGTCCGGCGCGCCGAAGGTGCGCGCCATGGAAATCATCGACGAGCTGGAGCCCTCGAAGCGCGGCATCTATGCCGGCAGCGTCGGCTACCTCGGCTTCAACGGCGAGATGGACCTGTGCATCGCGATCCGCACCGCGGTCGTCAAGAACGGCCAGATCCACGTCCAGGCCGGCGCCGGCATCGTCGCCGATTCCGACCCCGATTCGGAATGGCAGGAGACGCTGAGCAAGGCGCGGGCGCAGTTGCGCGCCGCCGAGATGGCCGAAGCCGGCCTCGATACGCGATTCGACTGAGGAGCCGGCCATGTCTCTTTTGATGATCGACAACTACGACAGCTTCACCTACAACCTGGTGCAGTATTTCGGCGAACTCGGCGAGGACGTCAAGGTGTTCCGCAACGACGCGATCACCCTCAAGGAAATCGCCGCGATGAATCCGGCGCGCATCGTGATCTCGCCCGGCCCCTGTTCGCCCGCCGAAGCCGGCATCTCGGTGGCGGCGATCAAGGAGTTCGCCGGCAGGATTCCCCTGCTCGGCGTCTGCCTCGGCCACCAGAGCATAGGCGCGGCCTTCGGCGGCGAGATCGTGCATGCCAAGCAACTGATGCACGGCAAGACCTCGCCGGTGTTTCACGAGGGCCGGGGCGTCTTCGCCGGCCTGCCGAACCCGCTGACCGTAACGCGCTACCATTCGCTGGCGATCCGCCGCGAAACGCTGCCGGCCTGCCTTGAAGTCACCGCCTGGACCGAGGACGGCGAGATCATGGGCGTGCGCCACCGCGAGTTCGATGTGGAAGGCGTGCAATTCCATCCCGAATCGATCCTGACCGAACGCGGCCATGATTTGTTGAAGAACTTTTTGCAAGGAGCCTCCGGTTGACGGCCTTCCCCCGTCCCCCTTCCCGAGGAAGGGGGTGACCATGGTTCAGCCGCCAGCGCGGCTTCCAGTTAATGACTCGTCGCCTCCTCGGGGCGGCCCATCGGAGGCAACATGATCACTCCCCAGGAAGCACTCCAGCGCACCATCGAGCACCGCGAAATCTTCCACGACGAGATGCTGCACCTGATGCGGCAGATCATGAAGGGCGAGATTTCGCCGCTGATGGTCGCGGCGATCCTCACCGGCCTGCGCGTGAAGAAGGAAACCATCGGCGAAATCTCGGCTGCGGCCATGGTCATGCGCGAGTTGTCGACCAAGGTCGAGACGCCGCACAACCCGCACTTCGTCGATATCGTCGGCACCGGCGGCGACGGCGCGCATACCTTCAACATTTCCACCGCCTCGATGTTCGTTGCCGCGGCGGCGGGCGCCACGGTAGCCAAGCACGGCAACCGCAGCGTGTCGTCCAAGTCCGGCTCGGCCGACGTGCTGGAAGCGCTGGGCGCCAGGATTGATCTGGCGCCGCAACAGGTCGGCGCATGCATCGAGGCCATCGGCTGCGGCTTCATGTTCGCCCCCAACCATCATCCGGCGATGAAGAACGTCGCCCCGGTGCGGCGCGAAATGGGTGTGCGCACCATTTTCAACATTCTCGGGCCGCTGACCAATCCGGCCGGCGCGCCGAATACGCTGATGGGCGTGTTCCATCCCGACCTGGTCGGCATCCAGGTGCGCGTCATGCAACAGCTCGGCGCCGATCATGTGCTGGTGGTCTGGGGCAAGGACGGCATGGACGAGATCTCGCTCGGCGCCGCGACCCTGGTCGCGGAACTCAAGGACGGCAAGATCACCGAATACGAAGTGCATCCCGAGGATTTCGGCCTGTCGATGGTATCCAACCGCGGCCTGCGCGTTGCCGACGCTGCCGAATCGAAAGCCATGCTGATCGAAGCGCTGGAGAACAAGCCCGGCACACCGCGCGAGATCGTCACGCTCAACGCCGGCGCGGCGCTGTATACCGCCAACCTGACCGACTCGATCGGCGCCGGCGTAACGCGCGCACGCGAGGCGATCGCCAGCGGCGCGGCGCGCAAGAAGCTCGACGAGTTTGTTGCCTTCACCCGCAAGTTCGCCTGATGTCCGACATCCTCAAGAAGATTCTCGCCGTCAAGCGCGAGGAAGTGGCGGCGGCAATGGCGGCACGGCCGCTGGCAGTCGTCCGCGCGGCAGCCGAAGCGCAGCCTGCGGCGCGCGATTTCGTCGGCGCGATGCGGGAAAGAGTTCCCGCAGGGACGCACCGCGCTGGCGCTGGCGCGCTTTGCGTCCCTGGGAATCCGCTTCGCGGGCAGGGAACGGCGATCATTGCCGAAATCAAGAAGGCCAGTCCCTCGAAAGGCGTGATCCGGCCCGATTTCCACCCGGCGGAGATCGCCGCCGACTACGAAAAGCATGGCGCGGCCTGCCTGTCGGTTCTGACCGACCGCGAGTTTTTCCAAGGCGATGAGGCCTACCTGCGCCAGGCGCGCGGCGCCTGTGCGCTGCCGGTGCTGCGCAAGGATTTCCTGGTCGATCCCTACCAGGTGTTCGAGGCCCGCGCCATGGGCGCCGACGCCATCCTGCTGATCGTCGCCGCCCTCTCGCTGGCGCAAATGCAGGAGATGGAAGCCGTCGCGCACAGCCTCGGCATGGCCGTGCTGGTCGAATGCCACGACGCCGCCGAACTGGATGCCGCCCTGCAACTGGCGACGCCGCTGATCGGCATCAACAACCGCAACCTGCGCACTTTCGAGGTGAGCCTCGACACCACCCTGTCGCAACTCGCGCGCATTCCTCCGGGTCGCATGGTGGTCACCGAATCGGGCATCGTGACGCGCGAGGATGTCGATCTGATGCGTGCCCACGGCGTGCATGCCTTCCTCGTCGGCGAAGCCTTCATGCGCGCCCCCTCGCCAGGAGCCGAACTGGCGTGGCTGTTTGCCTAGGCACGCACCGGCGTCAGTTGCCTGCGACGCTGGAAGCCGTCCTGCGATCCAGATAAACTCCGTCATCATTGCTACCGGACACGAGAACCAGCCATGCCGATTCTTGACGCCCTGCGCAACAGGCGGGCGGAAATCCTCGCCGTAGCGACTCGCCATGGCGCGCATAACGTGCGCGTCTTCGGTTCGGTCGCACGAGGGAACGACACCTCCGACAGTGACATCGACCTCCTGGTCGATTTCGAGCCGGAGCGTTCGCTCTACGATCTCGTCGGATTGCAACTCGATATCGAGTCCCTGTTCGGTCGGCACGCCGACGTTGTAACAGAGGATTCGCTGAGTGCCTACCTGCGTGAACGCATCCTTGCCGAGGCCCGTCCGCTATGAAGGACCGGCAGGTATTCCTGCGACATCTTGCCGACTGCTTGCGGCGAGTACGTGAATACACCGCCGAGGGCCGCGACCAGTTCATGCGCGATCACAAGACCCAGGACGCTGTGATTCGCAACCTCGAAATCGTCGGACAGATCGTTCGCGACCTCGGACCGGAAAACCTCGCGGCCCAAAATCCAGAAGTTCCCTGGGCTCGCATAGCCGGAGCCCGCAACGTCCTGGCGCACCAATACCTCGGTGTCGACCTTGCGCTGGTCTGGAACATCGTCGAGCATGAGCTTGATGCGTTTGAAGTCGCGATCGAACAGTTGATCGAGGCGTAAGAGCCTTCCTGGTTGGCGAAGCCTTCATGCGAGCCCCCTCGCCAGGAGCCGAACTGGCGTGGCTGTTTGCCTAGACGGCGCCCTGGCAGGCAATCAGCATCAGCGAAACATCGTCGTGGGGCGGTGTGCTGTCCAGGTGCTGCGCCAGCGCCAGCTTGACCGAATCGAGACGCTCGCCCGGCGTCGCGGCAGCCAGCGCCGCGCACAGACGATCGTAGCCAAACGCCTGCCCCGCTTCGTTTTCCGCCTCGACCAGGCCGTCGGAGAAGAGCACGAATTGATCGCCGGCCTGCAAGGCAATGGTTTCGTACCCGATCGTGCTCTCGTCGCTGACATCGATGCCCAACGGCAAATTGGCGGAAGCGACGCGACGCCTGACCTTGCCTGCAGCGTCCAGCACCAGCAGATCAGGCGTACCGCCGACCCAGACTTCGGCGCTTTCGCAACGGGCATTCAGGCGCAACAGGCTCGCCGCGACGAAATGTCCCACCGGCAAGGTTGCCTGCAACTGGCGGTTGATCTCATGCACGATCCAGTTCAACGCCACGCCGGTTTCGCCCATGCTGTAAAACACCGAGAGCACCGGCAGGGTGCAGATTGCGGCGCCGAGCCCGTGTCCCGTGGCATCGGCCAGCAGGACGTAGAGATCGCCCTCGGGACCGCGCGTCGCCGCGACAATGTCGCCGCTGAAATTCTCCGCCGGGGCCAGCCAATAACTAACGCTGGCGTCGTTGAGGCCGGCGCGCTGCATCTGCCGGCTGACGATGGTCTGCGCCAGGGCGGTCGCCGCTTCCTGGGTATCGTGGTAAGCCTGCAGGCGCTCGGCGTTTTCCCGCAGCAGCCGCTCCGCCGCCACCCGCTCGCTGGCATCATGCAATACGCCGACGAACTGCCGGCTGCCGCCGACGCGCATTTCGCTGACGCCCAGGTCCAGCGCGAAGACTTCGCCATTCTTGCGCAGGCCCCTCAATTCACGCTGGCCGATGCCCAGCACGCGCGGTTGCCCACCCTTGACATAGCGCGCCAGGTGCCCGTCGTGCTCGCTGCGGTAGGGCTCAGGCATCAGCATGTTGACGTTATGCCCGATCATTTCGTCCTGGGTGTAGCCGAACATGTTTTCCACGGCGGGGTTGCACGTTTGCATCAGGCCGGAATCGTCGATGGTGATCACCCCATCGACCAGATTGTCTGAAATCGCCGCAGCACGCTGACGTTCGTCATCAAGGCTGCGCTGCAGGGACAGGGCACGGGTGAGCGAGCGCAGCTTGGCGTCGAGCACGACAAAATTGACCGGCTTCGGCAGGTAGTCGTCGCCGCCGGCATCAAGCGCGGCAACCAGGCTTTCCTCGTTGTCCAGCGCCGAAAGAAACAGCACCGGAACCCAGCGCTCGCCGGACAGCGCCTTGATGCGGCGCGTCGCCTCATACCCGTCCATCACCGGCATCATGACGTCCATGATCACCAGGTCGGGCTGATCGCGCTCGTAGGCCGCCACACCCTGGGCGCCGTCCTCGGCGAGTACCGCGACGAAGCCCAACTTGCGCAGGAACACCTGCAATATCTGGCGATTGGTCGCGGTGTCATCGACCACCAGCACTTTCAGCGGAATCTGGTCGGCAACTTTCGGTGGCGTCATATCCGTCATGTCCCGGCCCCCGGATCTCTGACGGTCACCACGACGACATTGCCGCAGCCCTGGTATTCGAGGCTGGAGAAACTGGTCTGCCGGGCCATGGCGATGCCGCGCCCGTTGGGATCGAAGGCTCGCTCGGGATCGAATTCGAGATACCGATTCCAGTCGAAGCCGCCGCCCTCGTCGCTGATGGTGAAGCTCAGGCCGTCGGCCGTGCGTCGAAACAGCACATGGGCGCGCCGCGCACCCAGTACGGGATCGCTCAAGCGCCGCTCGACTTCGCGCTCCCAGTCGTCGTTGCGCCGCAGTTCCGATTTTTCGGCGTAGCTGATACCCAGATTGCCATGCTCGATGGCGTTGACCAGCAATTCGGAAAATCCCATCGCGGCGCTGGCGGTATCGGGACAGATCCCCCCCAGCGAAAGCGCCAGGTCGGCCGCCTGGCGCAAGGTGTGGAACTCGAATTCGGCAAAATCCAGCAGTTCGAGATCGGCCCGTCGGTTGCGGATGGCATGATGCGCGGTTTCGCGCTCCGCCACTTCTTCCAGCGCGGCGTGGACGATCGCCAGCAGATCGCGTGGCGCATAGGGTTTGGGCAGGTAATACCAGGCGCCGGCGGCGACGCCCTCGGCAATCTCGGCCGGCGACGCCGCCGCCGACTGCATGATCACCGGAATCTCGGCAAAGCGCGGATCAGCCTTGATCCGTTTCAATACCTCGATGCCGTCCAGCACCGGCATCATGCGGTCCAGCACCACCAGATGCGGCGGCAACGGCGCCGCCAGCATGGCCTGCCAGGCAAGCTCGCCGTTGGCGGCGTTGGTGACGAGATAAGCGGGATCGTCGAGCACTTCGCCGATGATCTCCAGGTTCATCGGCTCGTCATCGGCAACCAGGATGCGCCATTGATTCATGGGCGAATACTAACGCGGAACCAGGATCTCGAACACCGCGCCGCCCTCCGCGCGATTGCGGGCGGAAATCCGGCCGCGATGCGCGGCGACGATCTCGCGGCAAATGGTCAGCCCCAGTCCGGTGCCGCCCGCCCCGGTGCGGGTCTTGCTGCTCTGGACAAAACTGTCGAACACGGTCTCCAGTTCGTCTTCGGGAATACCCACTCCCTCGTCGATCACCTCGATCCGCCAGGCCGCAACCGAAGTCGACCGGTCCGCAGCACGGCGGCCCAGCACCATGGTCGTTTCGCTGACCAGAACCTCGATGACGCCGCCATCCGGGCTGAACTTCATCGCGTTCGACATCACGTTGCGCAGCACCTGGCTGAAGCGCAGCGCGTCGATCGTCGCCACCGCGGGCAAACCGGCGGACGGCAAATGCCAATGCAATTCCCGCTCCTCCGCCAGCGCTTCGAACTCGGCTGCCACTTCACGCAGCAGTTGCATCAGGTCGCAGGGCTGAAGGTCGACCGGCATCTTGCCCGCCTCGATCTTGGAGAGGTCGAGCAGGTCGCTTACCAGCGCCAGCAGGCGCTCGCCCGCCTCGACGACGCGCGCAAAGTACCGCTGCGCCTTTTCATCCCCGCGCCCGCCGAGCTGGTCCAGCCCCAGGCGGGCAAATGAAAGAATCGCATGCAGCGGCGTCCGCAATTCATGCGACATGTTGGCCAGAAAGTCGGACTTGATGCGATAGGCCCGCTCCGCGGCATTCTTCGCCGCCAGCAGGTCGGCGGTGCGTTCGGCGACCAGCTCGGCCAGGTGGTCGCGATGGCGCATGAGTTCGTCTTCGCTGGCGCGCAGTTCCGCTGTCATCTCGCGGGCACGCTGCTCCGCACTCCGGCGCAGCGTGGTGATGTGGTAGGCGATGCCGGTGAACAAGAGGGTGCCGAAGGCGCCCACCAGACCGACCAACAGCGAATTGCGATGCTTGACCGTCGCCGCCAGTTCCGGCGTTGCCGCGAAATCGAGCTGCCAGACGCGCCCGCCGGGCGTCAGTTTTGCTCTCATGGCAAGTCTTGAACGGAAATGATCGAGTCCTGGACGCGAATCAAAAACCACGGTGCCTTGCGTCATGTCCGTCACCCGCAGGACGACGCCGCGCGCGCCACCTTGTTCCAGCAGGGGTTGCAGCAAGCGTTCCGGATTCAGGGCGACCAGCACCACCCCGCCGAAGGCCTCGCGCCGGGCGAGAATGGTGGCGGGTCGCGCCCCCTTGTAGAACGGCGCAAACAGATACAAGGCAGGAAGCGTTGCGTCGCTCGCGAGTCCGTCGCGCATCGGGCCGGAAACGCCCGGTTCGCCGCGATCGCGAGCCAGCATGATCGGCGCCGCGGAGGCCGCAGTGGAGCCGAGATCAAAACCGACCACCCGCTCGTTGCTGGCGGAGGCCGGTACCAGATAGGTCACCGGAAACAATTCGTCGTCGAGTCGCCGCGTCGCCGCTCGATCCCAGATGCGGAAGTTCGGCACATCGACTTTCCGGATGGCCGCGACAAAGCGTTCGCTGGCAGCCGGCGCCACCCGGAAGGCCACCCCCAGCCCCTGAAATCCCGACCCGAAGCCGATCGTCTGCAGACCCCCGATATAGGAAGTCCAGCCTTCGCGGCTGAGGGACGCGCCCCAGCCCAGCAATCCCGCGGCGCCGCTCGCCAGTTGCGTCAGGCTGGCCAGGCGCAACTCGACATCCCGCGTCAGGCGTTGCGCATTCTGGCTGAAGCTGGCAAACGCCTCCGCGTCTTCGGCCGCCCGCTGCTGGGAGACGACAACCCCAGTGACGAGTCCACAGACGATGAACACCAACGCCGGGAATAGCCGGGCGGTCGGTATGAATCGGGGATCTTCGGGTTGGATAGTCGGCGCTGGTAGCACGCCGACATTATGCCTATATATCCTTCGACATAAACGACGAAGCAGCCCGGATCAGGCGCAGCTGTTGCCCGTCGATTCGGGAACGCCCAGCTTCTTCAGAATCGTGTCGAGCGGACAGAATTTGGTGAACCCGCTCTGAAACAGGTTGGCGCCGACAAAGGCGGTGAACCACAGCCAGGAAAGCCTGCTCATGTCGAGCTGGCCGCTGAAGTGGGCGAGTGCCAGCGAGGCCATGATGAAAAAGCCGGCGACGATGCGAACGAATTGATTGACGGTCATGCATTTACTCCTTGGTCAGATGGGTTGGATTCGATTTTTCATTACGGCGAAATAGAGCACCGGGATCACCACCAGGGTCAGCACGGTGGACACGAAGATGCCGAAGATCAGCGACAGGGCGAGGCCGGCAAAAATCGGGTCGTCGACGATGAACAGCGCGCCGAGCATGGCCGCCAGCCCGGTCAGCACGATCGGCTTGGCACGGATCGCGGCGGCCTGGATCACCGCCTCGGCGAAGTCCATGCCGTCGGCCACCTGCTCGTTGATGAAGTCCACCAGCAAAATCGAATTGCGCACGATGATGCCGGCCAGCGCGATCATGCCGATCATCGAGGTTGCCGTGTATTGCGCGCCGAACAGCGCGTGGCCCGGCATCACGCCGATGATGGTGAGCGGAATCGGCGCCATGATGATCAGCGGCACGAGATACGACTTGAACTGCGCCACCACCAGCAGATAGATCAGGATCAGGCCGACCGCATAGGCCGCGCCCATGTCGCGGAAGGTTTCGAAGGTCACCTGCCATTCGCCGTCCCACTTCAGCGCGTATTGCGCATAGGGGTCCTTGGGCTGCTTGAAGAAGTATTCGCCCAGCGTGCCGCCCTGCGGCAACGCAATGCCGGCCAGCTTGTTGCGGATGTCGAACATGCCATACAGGGGAGAATCCAGTTTGCCGCCCATGTCGCCGGTGACAAACACCACCGGCAGCAGATCCTTGTGATAAATCACCTTTTCGCGCAGCGTTCGCTTGATCTCGACCACCTCGGAGACCGGCACCATCTGTCCGTCGCGACCGCGCACCTTGAGCTTGAGCAACTGGTCGATGCTGTTCTGGCGTTCGGCGGGCAGCACGATGCGCACCGGGATTTCGTACTTGGCATCGCCGTCATGCACCGGCGTCACGTCCTCGCCCGAGAGGCCCATGCGCACCACCTCGACGATATCCTTCTGCGCCACACCGAGCAGCGCCGCCTTGGCCTGGGCCACGCGCAACACCAGTTTCTCCGCATCCTCGTCCGCCGTGTCGTCGACGCCGACTATGTCCGGCGTGCCCTCGAAGGCGGCACGCACCCGCTTCGCCACGGCCACCTGCCCGGCATAGTCGGGACCGTAGATTTCGGCGACGATCGGCGACATCACCGGCGGCCCCGGCGGCACTTCGACTACCTTGGCATTGCCACCATGCTTGTTCGCCACGGCCACCACGCGGTCGCGCACCGAGACGGCGATCTCGTGGCTTTGCCGCTCGCGATGCTTCTTGTCCACCAGATTGACCTGGATGTCGCCCATCTCCGGCGCACTGCGCAGGTAGTACTGGCGCACCAGGCCGTTGAAGTTGATCGGACTGGCGGTGCCGGCATAGGCCTGGTAGTCGGCAACCTCCTCGACCTGGGCGATCTCGGCGGAGATTTCGCGCAGCACCTTGGCGGTTTCTTCGAGGGGCGTGCCGACCGGCATGTCGAGCACGATCTGGAATTCGCTCTTGTTGTCGAAAGGCAGCATCTTCAGCACCACCAGCTTGACGAAGCCGAGGCTGACCGAGGCCAGGATCGCCACCAGGATGCCGAGCCACAACTTGCGTCGTGCCGCCTTCCCGGTGCGCGGATCGAGCAGCGGCGTCATCAGGCGGCGGAAGAAGCGGTCGAGCTTGCCGGTCAGCGGATCGACGGGAAAAGGGGCCGGATTCGATTTTTGCGCCTCTGACAAATCGAGCCTGGCCCCTTTTTCGTGGTGCCCGGCCGGCTTCATCATTTTCAGCGCCAGCCAGGGCGTGATGACGAAAGCGATGGCGAGCGAGATGAACATGCCCATCGAGGCGTTGATCGGGATCGGGCTCATGTAGGGCCCCATCAGGCCGGTGACGAAGGCCATCGGCAAGAGCGCGGCAATCACCGTGAAGGTCGCGAGTATGGTCGGCCCGCCGACTTCGTCCACAGCGGGAGGAATGATCTGCCAGAGCGGCTTGTCGGGATGCAGCAGACTCCAGCGGTGGATGTTCTCCACCACCACGATGGCATCGTCGACCAGAATGCCGATCGAGAAAATCAGCGCGAACAGCGAGACCCGGTTCAGCGTGAAGCCCCAGGCCCAGGAAGCGAACAGCGTGGCGGCCAGGGTCAGCGTCACCGCCGCGCCGACGATCACCGCCTCGCGCTTGCCCAACGCGAACAACACGAGCAGAACGACGAAGGCGGTGGCGAAGACCAGCTTGCCGATCAGCTTCTGCGCCTTGTCGGTCGCGGTCGCGCCGTAGTTTCGCGTCACGGTGAATTCGACGCCCTCGGGAATCACGGTGCCCTTCAGCGCTTCGGCGCGGGCGATCACGGCCGCGGCCACATCCGCCGCATTGACCCCCGGCTTCTTCGACACCGAGAGCGTGACCGCCGGAAATTCCTGGACGGCGTCCTGACCAGGCGCCTTGGCGCCCTTGCGCTCGCCATGCCAGACATAACTGACCGGCTGATCGGCACCGTCCGTCACCTGGGCCACGTCGGCCATATACACCGGCTTGCGCTCGAAGACCCCCACCACCAGGCGCCGCACATCGGCTGCCGACTCGATGTAGGTACCCGTCTGCACCAACACCTCCTTGTTGCCGGCGACCAGACTGCCGGCCGGCTGCGAGGCGTTCGATACCTGCAGTGCCGCCTTCAGGTCCTGCGCCGTGATGCCGTGCGCGTTCATTCGATCGGCATCCATGACGACGCGGATCACATGGCCGGGACCGCCGATGGTGGCGACGTCGCGCGTGCCCGGCACGCGCTTGAGGTCGATCTCGGTGGCGCGCGCCACCTGCTGCATCTCGAATGCCGATCGCGCCGGATCGGCACTGTGGAAAGTCAGCGTGACGATGGGCACGTCGTCGATGCCCTTCGGCTTGACGATCGGCTCCATGACGCCGAGATTGGGCGAAAGCCAGTCGCGATGCGAATTGATCGTGTCGTAGAGGCGGACCAGCGCCTGGATCGGGTCTTCGCCGACCTGGAATTGCACCGTGATCACCGCCATGCCCGGACGCGAGACGGAATAGACGTGCTCGATACCTGCAATGCGCGACAAGACCTGTTCGGCGGGTCGCGCCACCAGCGCCTCGACGTCCTTGGCCGACGCCCCCGGAAAGGGCACGAAGACATTGGCCATGGTGACGTTGATCTGCGGTTCTTCCTCGCGCGGCGTGATCAGGGTCGCGCCCACGCCCAACAGCAGCGCAATCAGTGCGATCAGCGGCGTCAGGGAATTCCTGAGAAAGTACTCCGCAATGCGACCCGATATGCCCACCGTGACCTCGATTCGAAACTACCGAAAAATGCGCCGCTGCAAGGACGCCGAGGAAAAGCGGAAAGTGAGGGTCCGTTCGCTCAGGCCTCTCCTTTATCGATTTGCTTTACCTGCGTCCTTGCACCGGCAGTTTGGCTACTTGTCCTTCAATTTCATGATGCCCAGCGAGTTGAGCACCATCTTCTCGAACACATGCTCGCTGGTGCCCTTCTTGATCTTGCGCATGTAGTACTTTTCGAAGGCCACCTTGGCCAGATGCACCCATTTACCCTGGGAGAACCAGCTCACGTTGCGCGGTGGAATCTGCGGCAGGGCGACAAAGGCGGCGCCGTTGTCGCCGAAGTCGGCCAGGCAGACCGCGTTCCACGTCGCCTTGTGGCTCGGCTCCTTGCCGTCCAGCGCTTCGCGGATGTTGAGCACCGTGGCATTGACCATCGATTCGATCATGTAACCGGTCTTCGGCGCGCCGGTCGGCACCGGGGTTGCCTCCACCGGCGGGATGGCGACGCAGACGCCCACCGAATAGATGTTCTTGAACTTCGGATTGCGCTGGAAGGCG
>MHZX01000075.1 GCA_001828935.1 Rhodocyclales bacterium RIFCSPLOWO2_02_FULL_63_24 | reverse complement strand
GTGCATGCGGTCGAAAGAGTTCTCGATGCCGCGGCGGATCGAGCGGCCGGCATTGTTTACCAGGATGTCGACCCCGCCGTGCTTCTCGGAGACGCGGCGCACCAGGTCGGCACACTGCGCTTCGTCCGCAACATCGGCAGAATAGGTGATCAGCGTCAGCCCTTGTGCCTTGGCCTCGGCGACGGTTTCCTCCAGCTTTTCCTTGTCGCGGGCGACGATGAGGGTGATCGCTCCCGCCGCGGCGATCTTGAGTGCAGCCGCCTTGCCGATGCCGCTGGAGCCGCCGGTGATCAGCACCACCTTGCCGCCGACGCGGCCCTTCAGGCTGCGGTCGATGAACAGGTCGGGGTCCATGCGGCGTTCCCAGTAGTCCCACAGCTTCCAGGCGTAGCTGTCGAGCGGCGGCACCGAGATGCCGCTGCCGGCCAGCGCTTTCTGGGTCTCCTTGCAGTCGAAGCGGGTCGGATAATTGACGAACTGCATGATGTCTTCCGGCAGGCCGAGATCCTTCATGATGGCGTTACGGATGCGCCGCACCGGGGTCAGCGCCATCAGGGTCTTGCGCACGCTGCGCGGGATGAAGCCGAGCAGCGCGGCATTGATGCGCATCCCCATCTCCGGCGCATGGCCGGCGCGGGCGAAGACGTTGAGCACGTCGCCGACGCGCATCGGGTGCGGGTCGGTGAGATGGAAACAGCGGCCGTCGAGATTCTTCTGATGCGAGAGGTAGGCCAGGGCATCGACCACGAAATCGACCGGGACGATGTTGATGCGGCCGCCTTCGAGGCCGATGCTGGGCATCCAGGGTGGCAGCATGCCGCGCATTTTCTGGATCAGCTTGAAGAAATAGTAGGGGCCGTCGATCTTTTCCGCTTCGCCGGTGCGCGAATCGCCGACCACCACGCCGGGGCGATAGACGCGCCAGGGAGTTTTGCATTCGGCGCGCACGATGCGTTCGGATTCGTGCTTGGTGCCGAAGTAGGGATGGTCCAGGTTCTCCGCTTCCTCGAACATGTCCTCGCGGAAGATGCCCTCGAACAGGCCGGCGGCGGCGATCGAGCTGACGTGGTGGAAACAGCCGGCGTCGATCTGCTGCGCCAGCGCGACCGCGTTGCGCGTGCCATCGACATTGGCGGCCATCTGCTCGTCGGCGCTGGCTTTCAAGTCATAGATGGCGGCGAGATGGTAGTAATGATCGACCTTGCCCTTGAGCTTCTTCAGGTCCGCCTTGCCGACGCCGAGAGCAGGCTGGCAGAGGTCGCCGACGATCGGGATGGCGCGGCTCGGGTCGGCTTTCCAGTACTCGTAGAGCGCCTCCAGGCGCTCGGGAGTCTTGTCGCGGGTAAGGAAGTAAACGGTGGCTGTCGGTTTTTCAAGCAGCTTGGCGACCAGCCGCTTGCCGATGAATCCAGTCGCTCCGGTGACAAAATAAATCATTGTTGCCTCCTCGTCATTGTTCGATGGTTGCCCTTGATCCCGTGCCGCGGCATCGTCTGCGGAATGATACAGAATTAGAGCGATCCACCCATGACATTAGTGTGATCGCTCTAATCCGAGCCGCTAGACTGCTCTCCATGGCAGGTGGAAGGCCGGCCGCAGCCTCGCAGGCGAGGCGTCTGGAATCAATTCACTCAGGAGATCCTCATGGTAAAGAAGCTCGTGGTAAAGAAACTCAAATCCGCCGGCAAGGATAGTCAGCTGTCGGCCACCATTCGCGAATCTGCCCAGCAGATCTGGCTGGCGGGACTCGGCGCGTTCGCCAAGGCGCAGCAGGAAGGCAACAAGGTGTTCGACGCGCTGATTCGCGAGGGCGAGGCGATCCAGCAGAAGACCCGCAAGGTCACCGAAGACAAGGTTACCGAAATGGCCGCCAAGGCGACCGGCACCTGGGACAAGCTGGAGCAGGTATTCGAGAATCGCGTCGCCCGTTCGCTGAACAGTTTGGGCGTACCGACCAAGGACGATGTCGCGGCGCTGGCCAAGCGCGTGGCCGAGTTGAAGGCCGAGGTGGAAAAGCTGAACGGCGGCGCGGCCAAGGCCGAGAAGCCCAAGGCGGCAAAGCCGGTGCGTCGCGCGGCGCCCAAGGCAGCTCCGAAAGCGGCGCCGAAGGCAGCGTCCTGACGCCGGCAATACCCTTTGTGCAGGCCTGAAAGCTATCGGCGGAGTGCCTTGACATGTGCCCGGCAAGCCGGCCGCCGCAGATGGCCGTCGCGCTGGCGGGGGGCGGCCCGCTCGGGGCGATCTATGAAATCGGGGCCTTGATGGCGCTGGCGGAGGCGCTGGACGGCTTCGATTTCAATGATCTCGATGCCTATGTCGGGGTCAGCGCCGGTGGCTTCATCGCCGCGGGTTTGGCCAATGGCCTGAGTCCGGCCTATATGTACCGGATGTTCATCGACAGCGACTCGGCCGAGATTCCGTTCGATCCCGAGATGTTGCTGAAGCCGGCTTTCGGCGAGTACGCGCGGCGTGCCGGGACCGTGCCGGCCCTGCTGTGGGCGTCCCTCGGCGAGTACCTGCGCGATCCGTTGCGGCGGGATTTGGTGGCCTCGTTCGCGCGCCTGTCGCGGGCGATCCCGACAGGAATTTTCAACAATGCCGGCGTCGGCGAGTTCCTGCGCCGGTTGTTTGCGCTGCCCGGGCTGACCAACGACTTTCGGCAACTCAAGCGACGACTGTTCCTGATCGCCACGGATCTCGATTCGGGGGCGGCGGTGGCATTCGGTTCCAAGGGGCATGACCATGTTCCGATCGCCACGGCGATCCAGGCCAGTTCCGCGCTGCCGGGATTGTTTCCGCCGGTCGAAATCGATGGCCGCTGGTTTGTCGATGGCGCGCTGAAAAAGACACTGCACGCCTCGGTGGCGCTCAAGGCCGGGGCTCGCCTGGTGCTTTGCATCAATCCGCTGGTTCCCTTCGACGCCAAGCTGGCGTCGCACGAGAAGCACCTGAAGCGGCGTCAGCTGGTCGATGGCGGCCTGCCCGTGGTTCTTGCGCAAACCTTCCGCTCCATCATCCACTCGCGCATGGAAACCGGGCTGGCGAAGTACGACATCGAATACACGGACGCCGACGTCATCCTGTTCGAGCCGCATCGCGACGATGCCGACATGTTCTTCACCAACATGTTCAGCTATGGCGACCGCAAGCGCCTCTCCGAGCAGGCCTATCGCAAGACGCGCGAGGAATTGCTGCGGCGCTACGACGAGCTGGCGCCGAAACTGGCCCGCCATGGGGTGGCGATCAATCGCGCCGTGCTGGTCGAACCGCATCGCTCGCTGGCGCGGCGCATGGCCCAATTGAAGCGCCGTCGCGTCGGCGCCCTGGGACGCACCGCGCTGGTCTTGTCCGACACGCTGGACGATCTGGGTCGGGTGCTCAAGCGCTTGCAGCACAGGCAGCGCCTGGCGGCCTGAGGCGGATCGATGACGGTAGCGTTCGAGGTTTCTGCTATTCTGGACAAATAGTGGAGACTGGCCATTGATCGAGAGAAAACCGAAGCGCCGCACGCGTGAGCGCATCCTGGAAACCGCCCTGGCGCTGTTCAACGAATTCGGCGAGCCGAACGTCACCACTCAGCTGATTTCCGATGAAATGGGCATCAGTCCGGGCAACCTGTACTACCACTTCCACAGCAAGGACGAAATCATCGAGTCCCTGTTTGCCGATTTCGAGCGCGGCATCGAGGAAGCCTTGACGGCGCCGACGCGGCGCCCGCCCAACGTCGAGGACATCTGGCTGTTCCTGCATCTCATCTTCGAGGGTATCTGGAAGTTCCGCTTCCTCTATCGCGACGTCAACGAACTGCTGTCGCGCAACCGGATACTGGAGACGCACTTCAAGCGCATCGTCGCGCACAAGGTGGATACCGCGACCGTGATCTGCCAGGGCCTGGTGGCGACCGGCGACATGAAGGCGAGCGCGGCCGAGATCCAGGCGCTGGCGGTCAATATGACCGTCGTGGCGACCTATTGGTTGTCGTTCGAGTTTGTCAGCGATCCGCGCAAGAAGATCGGCGGCGAAAGCCTGGCGCGGGGCGCGTTTCAGGTCATGGCGCTCGCCGCACCCTATTTGGTGGGGCGTTCGCGCAGGCTGTTCGAGGAACTGTCGAAGAACTATTTAACCGCTTGAACATGAGAGAGGAGATTCATGATGGCAAAGTCGGCCTGGAAGAAGTTTCCGTACGCGGACAAGGCATTCGTATTCGCCGGTGCCGCGCTGAAAAAGAACTGGGAGCGCCTGCATCGCGGCGACCGGGAGCCGTTTCCGGCTGACGCGGCGGTGCAGGAGGCCTGGCGCCTCTACCATCAGGGAGAATTCCACAAGGCCTGCGACGCGGGTCTGGCGGCCGGCCTCGACGGCTACAACGTCGCCAACAAGGCCGCCATGATTTACGCCAACTATCTCGAAGAAGATGACAAACGCAAACTGGAGATGTTCCAGGCGATTTCCGCACGTTGCGAGGAACTGCAGCAGGCGCAAGCCAAGAACGCCAACGCCTACTACATCCAGGCCTATGCGCTGGGTCGCTACAGCCAGGGCATCTCGGTGATCAAGGCGCTGACGCAGGGGCTGGGCGGGAAGATCAAGGCGGCGCTGGAAACGGCCATCAAGCTCGACCCCAAACACGCCGACGCGCACAGTGCCTTGGGCGCATATCACGCCGAGGTGGTGGACAAGGTCGGCGCGATGGTCGGCAAGCTGACCTACGGCGCGAGCAAGGATATCGCCGTGAAGCACTTCGAATCGGCCTTGAAGCTCGCGCCGGACTCGGCCATCGCCTGCATCGAATACGCCAATGCCCTGGTCATGCTGTTCGGCCAGGGCCGCATGGACGAAGCCGTCAAGCTCTATGAAAAAGCTGCGGCGGCCACTCCGGTCGATGCCATGGAACGGCTCGACGTCGAGCTGGCCAAGGCGGAACTCGAAGACTGACGGCTAAGCCAGGTTGCGGAAACGCTTCGGCACCCTGGGCGCGGGTTCGGCCGGAGCCGGCGCCGGTGCGGGTGGCGCTGCTTTTTTAGCGGCGGGGCGTTTGGCAGGGGCCGTCGGTGCCGGCTTGGCAAGGGGCTTCGCTGCTACTTTCTTGCGCGGCCTGCGCGCTGCGGTCGCCTTGGGTACCGGGCCGGCCGCGCTGAGTGGCGGCGGCATGGTCTTGCCGAACAGTTGCTGCTCGACCTGCGCCGGGTCGAATGGGGTTTCCCAGTCGAGCATCAGCAAGGCCAG
>MHZX01000074.1 GCA_001828935.1 Rhodocyclales bacterium RIFCSPLOWO2_02_FULL_63_24 | reverse complement strand
GGTTTGACGCAACGTCCGGAAAACTCTAGATTTGAAACCGACGCAACCCGGAGCCGCTCGCCATGATAGCCAGCACCGCCTTCACTGCCCATCTCGATACCTTCGCCCGCGACCGCCTGCCGGCCGCGGATCAGCAGCCCGATTTCATTTTCGATCTGCCGCAATTGCACTATCCCGAGCGCATCAACTGCGCCGCGACACTGCTCGATTGCGCCGTGACCGAGCACGGCTGGGGCGAGCGCACGGCCATCTACAGCGCTGCGGGCAACTACAGCTACCGCCAGTTGCTGGATGCCGCCAACCGCATCGCCCGCGTGCTGACCGAGGACATGGGCCTGATCCCCGGCAACCGCGTGCTGCTGCGCGGTGCCAACAATCCCATGCTGGCGGCCTGCTGGTTCGCCGTGATCAAGGCCGGTGGCATTGCGGTCACCACCATGCCGCTGCTGCGCGCCAAGGAGCTCACCGACGTAATCGTCAAGGCGCAGATCTCGCATGCCTTGTGCGACGCCCGGCTGGCCGAGGAACTGGAGATCGCGCGCGGTGCCTGTCCAAGCCTGGCCGAACTCTGCTACTTCAACGGCGGCAACGCTACGCCGGGGCTGGACCGCCTGGAGCCGCGCATGGCGGCCAAGCCCGCCGACTTCGCCAACATAGATACTGCGCGCGACGACATCTGCCTCATCGCGTTTACCTCGGGCACTACCGGCAAGCCCAAGGGCACCATGCATTTCCATCGCGACGTGCTGGCCATCTGCGACTGCTTTCCGCAATCGACGCTCAAGCTGGCGGGCAGCGACATCGTCTGCGGCACGCCGCCGCTGGCGTTCACCTTCGGCCTTGGCGGCATACTGCTGTTTCCCCTGCGGCTGGGTGCCGCCACGGTCCTGGTGGAAAAGCTGACGCCCGACCTGCTGCTGCAGACGGTGCAGGAGTACAAGGTCACGGTGCTGTTCACCGCCCCCACTTTCTATCGCATGATGGCCGGCCAGACGAGCCAGTTCGATACCGCCAGCCTGCGCAAGTGCGTCTCGGCTGGAGAGACGCTGCCCGGTGCCACGCGCAAACTCTGGCAGGATGCCACGGGCATTCGCATCATCGACGGCATCGGCGCCACTGAAATGTTGCACATCTTCATCTCGCACACCGAGGACGAGGCCCGGCCCGGCGCTACCGGCAAGCCGATTCCCGGCTACCGCGCCTGCATCCTCGACGCCGAGGGCAAGCCGCTGCCGCCGGGTAGCATCGGCCGCCTGGCGGTGAAAGGCCCCACCGGCTGCCGCTACCTCGACGATCCGCGTCAAGCCGATTACGTCGCCAATGGTTGGAACGTGACCGGCGACGCCTACCTGATGGATGCCGACGGCTATTTCTTCTATCAGGCGCGCACCGACGACATGATCGTTTCGGCCGGCTACAACATCGGCGGGCCGGAAGTCGAAGACTGCCTGCTGGCCCATTCGGCGGTGGCCGAATGCGGCGTGGTCGGGGTACCGGACCCGGAGCGCGGCCAGGTGGTCAAAGCCTTCGTCACGCTCAAGGCCGGCTACAACCCCGATGCGGCGATGGCCAGGCTGCTGCAGGAGCACGTCAAGCACACGCTGGCACCCTACAAGTATCCGCGCCAGATCGAATTCCGCTCCGCCCTGCCGCGCACCGAAACCGGCAAGCTGCAACGCTTCCGGCTGCGCGACTAGCGGCTCGGCTGCCTTGGTTTCCCGTGGCACCGAAGCGCGTTGCCGATGGACGGTTTTCCCGGAAACGCTTTTTCGCAAGCATGGAGATGTTCATGATGACAACATTGAATAGGCCCAGCCCGGCCGATTTGCTCCAGGACATCGCGGCCTCGGCGTGTGCCGCGCGCGCGGCGCAGGTCCGCATGCTGGCGCGGATGGCGTGTCTGGCCTTGATCCTCGCGGCGATGGGCGGCAAGGCCAGCGGCGACGAGCTTCGGGAAGTCGTATATACAACGACGCCCGAGACCCTCAAAGGATATCTGTGCCGACCCGCCGGTGCCGGCCCGTTTCCGGCGGTTGCTTACAATCATGGCGGGGTAGGCGACATTATCGGAGGCGCGCCGAAGGAGACCTGTGAGGCCTTGGCCGCAGCCGGCTTCGTCGGCTTCGCCCCCATCCGCCGCAAGACGCGCTCGACGGCCGGTCATCCCGAGGACGTGCAAGCCGGGCTCGATTATCTGCTGGGGCTCGACTATGTCGATCGCCAGCGGGTCGCTATCACCGGTTTTTCGCGGGGCGGCGCGCTCACCTTCATGGCCGCCGCGCGGGGTGCCCCGGCCAAGGCGGCGGTGATCATGGCCAGCGCCGTGCCGCCACCCCAAAGCGGATTCAAGTTCGAAGATGCTGCCAAGATCCGCATCCCGGTTCTGCTCCTCGTCGCCGAAAACGATACCGGCTCACGCAAGACGATGGGCCAGGACACCTTCGACAGCATGCGGCGTATGTCGGCCGCGCTGACAGCGGCGGGCAACCCGTCGAAGCTGATTGTCTACCCACCCTACGGGAGCGACGGACACGAAATGTTTTTCGAGATCGGCGCCTATTGGAAGGATGTCGTCGAGTTTTTGAAGAAGCACTTGTGAACTTTCCGGCACCGCCCGAGGAAACACCGCCGCGCGACGCACAAGGCGAAGTTTTCCACGTTGGACTGACGGCCTCAAGGTGAATTGGGGTATCCGAAATGGCAATTGCGCTAGCCCTTCTGAGTATTGCCGGTGCCATTTCTCTTGGCGCCATGAGCCCCGGTCCGAGCTTCATCATGGTCGCCCGCACCGCGCTCGCCATCTCCCGGATGGATGGCGTTGCCGCTGCTCTGGGCATGGGTGTCGGTGGCGTATTGTTTGCGGTTGCGGCGCTGCTTGGGCTTCAGGCGCTGCTCGGCGCCGTGCCGGCGTTTTACGCCATTGTCAAAGTGCTGGGCGGCGCCTATCTGCTGTATCTCGGCTACCTCATCTGGCGCGGCGCAAGCGAGCCGCTTTCTCTCGCCGCAACGCAGACCGCCGGCAAGGGCAAGCGCGCGTTGCGCCGCTCGTTCCTGTTGGGGCTTGGCACGCAGGTGAGCAATCCGAAAACCGCCGTCGTGTACGCCAGCATTTTCGTTTCGCTGCTGCCGCGCGAGCTGCCGCCGGCAGCGCTGCTTGGCCTGCCTTTGCTGATCTTCGCCATCGAGACCGGCTGGTATTCCATCGTTGCGCTTGCCTTGTCGGCGCCGTCGCCGCGTGCCACGTATCTGCGCTCCAAGTCCAAGCTCGACCGCATCGCCGGTGGAGTCATGGCCGCTCTCGGCATCAAGCTCATGGTCGGCGCGCGGCAGCTCTGATCGTCATGCCTGTCGGGAGCATCGCAAATGAAACCGCGAATCACCGTGATTACCATCGGAGTGGACGACCTGGAGAAGTCGCTACGCTTCTATCGTGACGGCCTCGGCCTGCCGACCGAAGGCATCGTCGGCGAACAGTTCGAGCATGGCGCCGTGGCCTTTTTCGATTTGCAAGCAGGATTGAAGCTCGCCATTTGGCCGCGCCAGAGTCTTGCCCACGATGCCGGCCTTGCGCTGGGCAGCCCAGGCCCCACCGAGCTCTCGCTCGGACACAATGTCGCGTCCAGGGCGGAAGTCGATGCCATCATGGAACAAGCAAGGATTGCGGGCGCGGCGATCGTAAAACCGGCTCAGGATACTTTTTGGGGCGGTTACGCCGGCTATTTCCAGGATCCCGATCGGCATCTGTGGGAGATCGTATGGAATCCACAATTGTTGCCCCAGGACTGAGGTGCGCACATGATCACGTTTGACGCTCTTAAGCGGAGCGAGGCGATGACGAGACGATTGCGGTCGATGATGCTGTTCTGGCTAGCCGCGGCACTGGGTCAGGCTGCGCCGCTGGCGCTGGCCCAGTCGCCGGGCTTTCCAGGCCCGGCGAAGGATCTCCAGTTTCCGGCCGAGGTATCGACATTTTCATCCGTCGACCGGCCGCGGATGGCGTTGTTCAAGCCGGAAGGCGCCGGTCCGTTCCCGGCGCTGGTGCTGCTGCATCAATGCAGCGGCCTGGGCAGTCGCCAAAGACCGAACGAGTCGATCCTGGGCTGGGCGAAGGAGGCCGTGGCGCGCGGTTATGCCGCCTTGTTGGTGGACAGCCTTGGCTCGCGCGGGGTGGATTCGGTCTGCTACGGACCGAAGGGCGGCGTGATTTTCGCACGCGGACTCAAGGACGCGTTGCAGGCCGCGGAACACTTGCGGACGTTCGATTTTGTGGATCAGAAACGCATCGCGCTGGCAGGTTATTCCTGGGGCGCCATGATCAGCGTGCTCGCCGGCAGCGCCGGCTGGAGTGATAAGGCCCTGCCTGGCCAGCGGTTTGCCGCGACGGTCGCGTTTTATCCAGGCTGTTTCACGATCAAGCCGCCGACTGCGGCATCCTATGAAATCGTGCAGCCCGACATCGATCGTCCGTTGCTGGCGCTGATGGGCGAGTTGGACACCGAGACGCCGGCCGGGGAATGCGTCGCCAAGCTGGGTGCCGCCAAGGCGGCCGGCGCACCGGTCGAGTGGCACCTTTATCCGCAGGCGACGCATTGCTGGGACTGCAAGCAACTCGACGGCTTTGCCAAGACCGACGTGAGCGGCAGCAAGGTTGTTTACCGCTACAGCGCCGACCAAACCGCCGATTCGCTGCAACGGATGTTCCAGTTTCTCGATCGGGTCATGGGTCCCAGGCGCTAGGCTGCGCCGATTGCAGCTTGATCCCGGATCGAAGTGTCCTGCCAGATGTCATCGCTCCTGCGTGCCGTGCAAGGCGACATCACCCGCTTGCGGGTGGATGCCATCGTCAATGCGGCAAATGCCTCGCTGCTTGGCGGGGGCGGCGTGGACGGCGCGATCCATCATGCGGCCGGCCCCGAGTTGCGCGCCGAGTGCCGGATGCTGGGCGGCTGTCGGGTGGGGGAGGCGAAGCTGACTGCCGGCCATCGCCTGCCGGCACGCTTAGTGGTGCACACCGTAGGTCCGGTCTGGCGCGGCGGCACGCAGGGCGAGCCGGAACTGCTGGCCGCGTGCTATCGCAACGCGCTGCGGGTGGCTGCCGACCAGACGGTCCGCTCGATCGCCTTTCCCTGCATCAGCACCGGCAGGCGCCCGCTTCGAGCGCGAGATCGAGTTCGCCGGCGGCTTGTTCCACATCTACCGGCATCCGGTCGGGCCTTGAGGCCTGCCA
>MHZX01000073.1 GCA_001828935.1 Rhodocyclales bacterium RIFCSPLOWO2_02_FULL_63_24 | reverse complement strand
CCTGGGCTGGAGCCTGTTTTCCGAGACCGCCGACGCCCAGCCGGTGCGCTCCGCCAATGCGGCGCGGACGTACCACAAGTGATCTTCTCCTGATGCAACGCCCCCTGCTGGTCTCGGTCTTCATCGTCGCCTCCTGCGGGCTGGCCTACGAGCTGATCGCCGGCGCGCTGGCAAGCTACCTGCTGGGCGATTCGGTGATGCAGTTCTCCACGGTGATCGGCGTCTATCTGTTCGCCATGGGCATTGGTTCGTGGCTCTCGAAGCATGTGGCGGGCAATCTGCTGGTGCGCTTCATCCAGATCGAACTGCTGGTCGGCTTGTTGGGCGGCCTCTCGGCAGGTCTGCTGTTCCTGCTGTTTACGCTGCATGCCGGACCGTTCCGGTTCACGCTCTACGGGCTGGTGCTGCTGATCGGCATCCTGGTCGGACTCGAAATCCCGCTGATCATGCGCATCCTCAAACGCGAGGTGGCGTTCAAGGACCTGGTGGCGCAGGTGCTCAGCGTCGACTACATCGGTGCCCTGGCAGTGTCGGTACTGTTCCCGCTGCTGCTGGCGCCGCACCTGGGGCTGGTCAGGAGCGCGCTGCTGTTCGGCCTGCTCAACGCGCTGGTCGCCGCCTGGGCGCTGTGGCTGTTCCGCGCCCAGATCGGGCCGCTGGCCGGCATGCGCGCGCAATGCGTCGCGGTGATCGGTTTGCTGGCGCTCGGCTTCGGTTTTGCCGGAACTTTCGTCAGCCTGGCCGAGGCGAACCTCTACAACGAGGACATCGTGCATGCCGAATCGAGCCCCTACCAGCGCATCGTCATCACGCGCTGGCGCGACGAGTCGCGGCTCTACCTGAACCACAATCTGCAGTTCTCCTCGCGCGACGAATACCGCTACCACGAGGCGCTGGTGCATCCGGGCCTGGCGGCGCTGCCCGGGGCACGACGAGTGCTGGTGCTGGGCGGCGGCGACGGCATGGCGCTGCGCGAAATACTCAAGTACCCGCAAGTGGAGAGCGTCACGCTGGTGGATCTCGATCCGCGCATGACCGAACTGTTTTCGCAGTCGCCCATGCTGCGCGAGTTGAACGGCGACGCGCTGGCCTCCAAAAAATTGAAGATCATCAACGCCGACGCCCTGCAGTGGCTGGAGCAGACGCAGGAGATGTTCGATTTCGTCGTCGCCGACTTCCCCGACCCCTCCAACCACAGCCTCGGCAAACTGTACTCGACGGCCTTCTACCGCCTGCTCAAGCAGCATGTCGCCGAGACCGGCCGCATCGTGGTGCAGGCCACCTCGCCGCTGTATGCGCGGGAAAGTTTCTGGACCGTGGTCGCCACGCTGCAAGCCGCCGGCTGGCAGACCACGCCCTATCATGCGCTGGTGCCCAGCTTCGGCGAGTGGGGCTACATCCTCGGCGGCCGGCGCGAGTACCGGCCGCCGACCGCGATCCCGGTACCGACACGCTTCATCACCGTAGATGCGCTGCCCGCGCTGTTTCACTTCCCCGTCGACATGGCACGCGTCGCTGCCGAACCCAACCGCCTCGACAACCAGAACCTGGTGCGCGTGTTTGAGCGCGAGTGGGGCCGGGTGCAGGCGCCCTGATGCGAAGGCGCAACTTCCTCGCCGCGACATCGGGCGCGGCTGTCCTGGCCGCTTGCGGTGCGAAATCCGCGCCGCCCTTGCCGCCGGGAGCACTTACCGGCGCCAGCGAGGTCCTCGGCCACCGTCTGCGCCAGCCCGACTTCCCGGCGCCGACGGAAACCCGCCGGACCTCCGTGGCAATCGTCGGCGGCGGCATCGGCGGACTGTCGGCAGCGTGGAAGCTGGCACGCTCGGGCTGCGAGGATTTCCTGCTGCTGGAACTGGAAGGCGAAACCGGCGGCAATTCACGGGCCGGCAAGAATGAAATTTCGGCCTATCCACTGGGCGCCCACTACCTGCCGCTGCCGCCGCGCGAGGCGCGCGCCACGCGCCAGTTGCTGGCCGAACTCGGGGTGTTGCAGGGCGACCCGGATGCCGCGCACCCGACTTACGACGAACGGTATCTGTGCCACGCACCGCAGGAACGCCTGTACACCAACGGCTACTGGCAGGAGGGCCTGTGGCCGACGCTGGGCGTGCCGGCGGCCGAGCGCGCGCAGTACGCGCGTTTCCAGGAATTCATCCAGGAACTGCGCCAGCGCCGCGATGGCGCCGGCCGACGCCCCTTCGCCCTGCCGCTGGCGCTCTCCAGCCGCGATCCGAAAATGCGGGCGCTCGATCGCATGTCGATGCGCGACTGGCTGCTGGGCGAGGGCTATACCGCGCCGGGCCTGCACTGGCTGACCGACTACGCCTGCCGCGACGACTACGGCAGCGCCGCGGCACAAACTTCGGCCTGGGCCGGGCTGCACTATTTCGCCTGCCGCGACGGCGAAGGTCAGGTGCTGACCGCGCCGGAAGGCAACGCCTGGCTGGCGCGCGGCCTGGCGCGGGCGGCGACGGGGCGAGTGCAGCCAAGCGCGCTGGTGTTCCGCGTCGAACAGCGGAAAAAGGACGCGGTCTGCGACGTCTACCTCGCTGCCGAAAACCGCAGCATCCGCGTCATTGCCCGCGAACTGATCTGGGCCGCGCCGCTGTTCCTGATCCCGCATGTGTTCGCCGCGCCGCGGCCGGAATGGCTGGCGGCGATTCGCGGTGCCGAGTACGCGCCCTGGGTGGTGGCGAACCTGACCTTGAAAGCAGCACCGCAGACCCGCGCCGGACAGCCGCTGGCCTGGGACAATGTCTTGCACGACAGCGCGGCGCTGGGTTACGTGGTAGCGACCCATCAACAACTGCGCTACGCGCCGGGACCGACGGTCATCACCTGGTACCGCGCGCTGCACGAGGAAGCGGCGTCCCGCCCGCGCCGACTCTTGAACACGCGAGCAGCCTGGGCCGAAGAAATCCTGGCCGACCTCTCGCGGCCCCACCCGGAGATCCGCGAACTGACGACGCGGATCGACATCAACCGTCACGCCCACGCCATGATCCGCCCGCTGCCCGGCCGCCTGTGGGGCGGCACGCGCGGTAGCTTCGAGCTAGGCCGGCCTGGCATCCAGTTCGCCCACGCCGATGTTTCCGGGCTGTCGCTGTTCGAGGAAGCCAACTATCGCGGCGTGCTGGCCGCCGAGCGCACGCTGGCCCGCCTCGGCGTATCCTATGCGTCCTCGCTATGAACGGCCTCCACATCCTCGCCGAATTCCACACCTGCGCCGGTGAGCGCCGGCTGCTGCTCGACGCCGTGTCGCTGGCCGCACTGTGCCGCCGCGCCTGCGCCGAAGCCGGGCTGGAGGTCGTCGCCGAGGCCTTCCATCAGTTCGCCGACGCCGGTGCCACCGGAGCCTTGGTGCTGGCCGAATCGCATCTGGCGATCCACACCTGGCCCGAGCTCGACGCGGTAACGCTCGACCTTTACGTCTGCAACTATAGTCAGGATAATCGCGCTGCCGCGGAACGCGCCTACAACGCGCTGCGCACTGATTTGAAGCCAAGCCGAGTCGTGCGCCGCGATGTGATTCGCGGCGGACTGGATATGCTGGATCCCGACGCCGTAGCAATAGCAGAATCCGCACTGCCGTAAGCACCACCATCCAAAATTTTCAGGGAGGAACCCATGAGCCAGACCCGTGTCATTCTCGACGAAAGCGAAATCCCCACCCACTGGTACAACATCGCCGCCGACCTGAAAAATCCGCCGGCGCCGCCGCTCGGCCCGGACGGCAAGCCGGTCGGCCCGGAACAGATGCTGGCGATCTTCCCCGGCCCGATCCTGGAACAGGAAATGTCCGCCGAGCGCTGGATTCCGATTCCCGACGAAGTGCGCAAAGTCTATGCATTGTGGCGGCCCAGCCCGCTGTGCCGCGCCGTACGGCTGGAGCAGATGCTGGGCACGCCGGCCAAGATTTTCTACAAATACGAGGGCGTTTCGCCGGCTGGTTCGCACAAACCCAACTCGGCGGTGCCGCAGGCCTATCTCAACAAGATCGCCGGCACCCAGCGCCTGGTGACCGAAACCGGCGCCGGCCAGTGGGGCTCGTCGCTCGCCTTCGCCGGCCAGATGTTCGGCCTGCCGGTGAAGATCTTCATGGTCAAGGTCAGTTACGGCCAGAAGCCCTACCGGCGCCTGATGATGCAGACCTGGGGCGGCGAGGTGATTGCCAGCCCGTCGAACCAGACCAAGACCGGCCGCGACATCCTGACCAGCGACCCGGACAACCAGGGCAGCCTGGGCATCGCCATTTCGGAAGCGGTGGAGGCCACGGTAACGACGCCGGGCAGCAAGTACGCCCTCGGCTCGGTGCTCAATCACGTGCTGCTGCACCAGACCATCGTCGGCCAGGAAGCCAAGAAACAGTTCGAGAAATTTGGCGAGTATCCGGACATGATCTTCGCCCCCTGTGGTGGTGGCAGCAACTTCGCCGGCGTCAGCTTTCCCTTCCTCGCCGATGCCGCGGCGGGCGACAAGCGCGCACAGAAAATCCGCTGCGTCGCCGTCGAGCCGGCTTCCTGCCCGACCCTGACCAAGGGCGTCTACCACTACGACTTCGGCGATGCCACGGGCTTCACGCCGCTGATGAAGATGTACACCCTGGGCCACGACTTCATGCCGCCGGGCATCCATGCCGGCGGCCTGCGCTATCACGGCGACTCGCCGCTGGTCTCGCAGCTCTATCACGAGAAGCTGATCGAAGCCGTCGCCGTGCCGCAGACCGCCACCTTCGAAGCCGGCGTCATGTTCGCCCGCGCCGAGGGCATCATCCCGGCCCCCGAATCGGCCCACGGTATCCGCGCCTGCATCGACGAAGCCTTGCGCTGCAAGCAGAGCGGCGAGCCGAAAACGCTGTTCTTCAATCTCTCCGGTCACGGTCACTTCGACATGACGGCCTATGAAAGCTATTTCGACGGCAAGCTGGAAGACTTCGAATATCCGGCCGAGGCGATCCAGGCGTCACTGGCGAGACTGCCCAAGGTAGGCTGACGCTCGCGACAGTGAGAGTCAGCCGCTGATGACGAAACACGCGAAAGGCGATTTTAAGGCCCGCCCCTCCCATCCTCCCCTCGCGGGGAGGCTTCTGATCAACTCGCTGCGCTCGACTATCACTCGTCGCTCCGATCAAATTATTTCACGCTAAGGAGCAGTGGCCATCCGGCTGTTCTTTTTCCTGCTGGTTTTTGCCAATCTGCTGTTTTTTGCCTGGGCGCAAGGCTATTTCGGCACGTCCGACGAGGGCCGCGAACCGCAGCGCATGGCGCAGCAATTGCACCCCGAGAAGCTGCGCACCGTAGCCGCAGCACAGGGGCCGACGGCGAAGAAGGACGAGCCGGCTGCCTGTCGCATCATCAACGGACTCGCGGCAGCCGAGGCGGAAGCGTTGCGAGTCGCCATCGAGGCCGCCGGCGGCAACGCGAAAATCGCGCCGCTGGCGGAGCCTCCGCACTACCTGGTGGTCATCACCGATCTGGTCAACAAGGTAGCCGCCGACAAGAAGGCCGCCGAACTGACCCGCTTCGGCGTCGCCCAGCAAACTACCGTCGCGCTGGAGGATGGACGCCATGAAATCGTTCTCGGCCAGTTCGACAGCGACGCCGCCGCGCGCGAATTCTTGCAAGGACTGAGCAAGCGTGGCATCAAGTCGGCGCGCGTCGAGGGCCGCGAACCCGCCGCGCCGAAGACCCGGGTCGAGGCGCGCGGCCCGGCGTCCTCGCTGGTGCAGCAGCTACCGAAATTGATCGCGCCCTATGCCGGGGCGACCGTCGGCGAATGCCCGCCATGAGCTTTGTGGTCGGCCTCACCGGCGGCATCGGTAGCGGCAAGAGCGCCGTCGCCGACCTGTTCGTCGAGCGCGGCATCACCATCGTCGACACCGATGCCATCGCCCACGCGCTGACGGCGCAGGGGGGGGCCGCGATGCCGGCGATTTGCGCCGAATTCGGCGCCGAAATGGCCAACCCCGAGGGCGCGCTCGATCGTGCCGCGATGCGCGCCCTGGTTTTTGCCGATGCCTCGGCGCGCAAGCGCCTGGAAGCCATCCTGCACCCGATGATCCGCGGCGAAAGCGAACGCCAGCTTGCGGCGGGCGCGGCGGCCGGCTCGCCCTATGCCATCCTGATGGTGCCGCTGCTGGTCGAATCCGGCGACTATCGCAAGCGGGTGCAGCGGGTGGCCGTGGTCGATTGCGCCGAGGCCACCCAGATCGCCCGCGTCATGAACCGCAACGGACTTGTCAGGGAGGTGATCCAAGGCATTCTTGCCGCACAGGCAACGCGCGCCGAACGCCTGGCGGCGGCTGACGACGTCATAGACAACGACGGCGAGCTCGCGGCCCTGCCGCCCCAGATCGAGCGCCTGCACCGGCACTATCTGGCGCTTTCCGGCCATGTCGGTTGAGATTTGCACTGAAATGGGTCACAATCCCGTGAATTTTCTCCACTCGGCCGGCGTGTGATCACTTACGAATACCCTCTCAGCGAGCGCGTTCGCACGCTATTGCGGCTTGAAGACCTGTTCGACAAGATCACGCATTTCGCCGCCGCCGAAGGTGCCCTGGAACACCATGTCGCGCTTGTCACGCTGTTCGAAATTCTTGAAGTCGCCGGCCGCGCCGAACTGAAATTCGATCTGGTGCAGGAACTCGAACGCCAGCGCCAGATCCTGCTTTCCTTCCGCAACAACCCGGAAATTTCCGAGGACGCCCTGTCCGGCGCACTCTACGAAATCGAGCAGGCCAGTTCGCTGCTGCTGGCCATGCACGGCAAGATCGGCCACTACCTGCGCGAAAACGAGTGGCTGATGACCATCAAGAATCGCGCCGCGATTCCCGGCGGCGTCTGCGAGTTCGACCTGCCCGGCTACCACTACTGGCGGCATCGCGAAGCGGCGCTGCGCCAGCAGGACATCCGCTGCTGGATCGCGCCGATGATGCCGATCCGCGAGGGGCTGGCGATCGTCCTGCGCCTGCTGCGCGCTTCGGGCCGCCCGGAACAGAAAACCGCCCTGCGCGGCGCCTTCCAGCTGATGCTGAGCGGCCGCAGCGCGCAACTGATCCGCCTGAAAGTGGGACAGGGCGACCCCTGCCTGCCGGAAATTTCCGCCGGCAAGTTCGCCATCAACATCCGCTTCCTCCGCCCGGACATGGATCAGCGGCCACGCCAGGTCGATTCGACGGTCAGCTTCGAACTCACGTTGTGTAATCTTTAGGCGCGTTTCCGGGCGTTTCGCAACGCCGCACAACATCCTACAAAGCCCCGCTGTTGCGGGGTTTGTTGTTTCTGGACGAGTACAGTGCTATCGGCTGGGGACAATCTGATACTATCGGCAGTGCAATGAACCAGCAAACCAAATTGCTTGCGGCGATACGGGCAAACCCCAAGGCGGTGCGCTTTGCCGATGCCAGCAAAGCGGCCGTGTTGCTGGGCTTCATTCACAAGGGCGGGAGCGGATCGCACCGCGCGTATGCGCGTAGCGGTGAGCCGGCCGGGCTGAATTTCCAGAACCGGAACGGGTTGATTCCTCCCTATCAAGCGCGGCAATTGATTGCCATGATGGATAAGTACGAGGGCGAATCATGAAAGCACATTACCCTGTCGAGATTCACTACAGCGCGGAGGACGGGGGCTTTATCGCTACATTCCCCGATCTGCCCGGCTGTTCCGCCTGGGGAGCAACCGAAGCCGAGGCGCTGAACGAGTCGCACGCGGCGGCGGCGGCATGGCTGAAAGCCTGCAAGGCGGCAGGCAACCCGGTTCCTGCGCCGTCAAACCCCGCCAACGAGACAGACTACAGCGGGCGTTTTGTCATGCGGATTCCCAAGCGATTGCACGCCGATTTATCACGCGGTGCGCGGCGGCAGGGCGTAAGCCTGAATCAGTATGTTCTCTATCTGCTGGCGGCACGCGCAGCGGTGAGCGGTGAGGCGCGCGCCTGAATCATGGGCAAAGCCACCCTCAATCCGCCGCACCCCGGCGAGACCCTGCGGGAGGACATATTGCCCGCGCTGGGGCTGACCGTGACCGATGCCGCCGCAAGGATTTCCGGCGATTCTAAGGATTACGCTGTGCAAGCTGTAAGTCCCGCATCACCCCGCGTGGTCAAGTGCCCGAGCTGCGGCAGGCCTGTCGAGTGGGTGGCGGAAAACCGTTACCGGCCGTTTTGTTCGGCGCGCTGCAAGGGCATCGACCTCGGCGCCTGGGCCACGGAAAAATACCGCGTCGAGGCTACCGAAGAACCGCATCCGGAAGACCAGTCGGAATAGCTGGCTAGCTTTCCCAGGCGCCACGAATCGCCGCAATGCCGTGCGCAGCATTGCGCCGCGCGGGGTCCAGATCGACCCGCGACAAGCCACCCAGGGCAAAAGTCGGCAGTGGCGGGACGCCGAGCGCGGCGGCAAAACCATCCCAACCGATGCCTGCCAGCCCCGGATGGCTGGCCGTTTCCCTGACCGGACCGAACACCGCGAAGTCGCAGCCGAGCTGACCCGCACGCTCCAGTTCCGCCGCTGAATGACAGGAAGCGGCAACCAGGGGAAACTCCGGTCGTAGCGTCTGCCTCGCCAGTTGCGTGGCCGGCAGGTGCACACCGTCCGCTCCGGCTGCCTGCGCCAACGCCACGTCGCCATTGACCAGCACCCGCGCGCCATATTGATGGCAAAGATCGACCGCAGCATGGACGAAGGCCGCACGGCGCGCCGCATCGAGCCCCGGTTCGCGCAGTTGCACCAGCTTCAGCCCGCCCTCCAGCGCACGGGCCAGGGCCAGCAACTGGGCGTCGACGCCGATCTCGGCGGCATGGCTGATCGCATAAAACGCCGGCAGCGCCAAGGCGGCCAGCACCGGCGCGTTGGCCGGCAGCATCGGCGCAACCGTCAGGCCATCGGCGCGCTGCCAGGCCAGCGCGCTATGCACGTGGTCGTGCAGCTCGCCGCGCCATTCACGCACGCGAAAAAAATTGAGCCGGACATGGGCGTGTTCATAGACATGCTGGCGGCGCAGCCAGGGATCGGCGCGCAGCACCTCGATGCCCAATTCCTCGTGCAGCTCGCGCACCAGCGCGGCGTGCGGCGTCTCGCCCGGCTCGACCTTGCCGCCGGGGAATTCCCAGAATCCGGGATAGAAAGTGCCGGGCGCCCGCTGCCCGAGCAGAAACTCCATGGCGCCGTCTACCGTCCGCCGTTCGATGATGGCGGCGGCGACTTCCGTCAGTTTCACTTTCTGGACTTGGCGTGGCGCCCGGCGTAATCGCGGGCGAACTGCCAGGCCACGCGGCCGCTGCGCGAGCCGCGCAGCAAGGTCCATTGCAGCGCCTCGCCGCGCGCGGCCTCGATCTGCTGCGGCGACATGCCGAATTCGGCCAGCCAGTGGGCGCAGATTTCCAGATAGTGGTCCTGGCCAAAAGGGTAGAACGACAGCCACAGACCGAAGCGCTCGGAGAGCGAAACCTTCTCCTCGGTGGTCTCGCCGGGATGGATGTCGCCATCGGCGTTGTACTTGGTTTCGAGATTCTCCGACATCTTTTCCGGCATCAGGTGGCGCCGGTTCGATGTCGCGTAGACCAGCAGGTTGTCGGGCATGCCGGTGATCGAGCCATCGAGGATGCTCTTCATCGCCTTGTAGCCGGGCTCGCCCGATTCGAAGGAAAGGTCGTCGCAGAAGATGATGAAGCGCTCGCGGCGGCCGGCGATCAAGTCGACGATTTCGGGCAGGTGCACCAGATCGTCCTTGTCCACTTCGATCAGGCGCAGTCCCTTGGCGGCGAACTGGTTCAGCACCGCCTTGACCAGCGAGCTCTTGCCGGTGCCGCGCGCGCCGGTCAGCAGCACATTGTTGGCGCTGCGTTTGGCGACGAACTGTTTGGTGTTCTGGGCGATGCGCTGCTTCTGGTCATCGACCCCCTGCAGATCCTCGAAGCGGATCCGGTGCGGCTGTTTGACGGCCTCCAGCCAGCCGCGGCCGGCGCGGGTACGCCAGCGAAACGCCGCGGCCGACCAGTCGGTCGGCGGCAGGGGCGGCGGCAGGACCGCCTCAAGACGATCGAACAGGGCATCGAGGCGGTCGATCAGGGGAGCAACGGCGCGGGTAAGGTCGGTCATCGCGGTCTCGTGGGAGGGTTTCCGGGCCAACTCCGCCGGCATCGGGAAAATGCCTGGGAGCAGCGAGTTCAAGGAAAGCGCCGCACTTCGGTTAAGCTTGCGGGCCTTTGAAAGCATCGCACTTTATCAGATTCATGTTTCGATTCCTCCCCGCAATCATCGCCCTGGTGGCCGTCGCCGGCTGCTCGCCGCTGCCGGTCCAGACCGAACCGCGCACCGATTCCTGCCCCGCGCCCGCCGCATGCCCGGCCTGCCCGCTGTGCCCGCCGGTGGAGGTGCCGAAGCCGGCCGAGAAACCCTTGCAGGCGGCCGACTGGGGCGACCTGCCGGACTGGAACGAGGATGATCCCGGCCCCACCTTCGCCGCCTTCGTCGCCAGTTGCGGCAGCCTGGAACGGCAGACGCAATGGAAGCCCGTTTGCGGCTCCGCGCGCGCGCTGGGCGACAGAAACGCGTCCAACTTACGCACCTGGTTCGAGGGACAGTTCCGTCCCTGGGCGCTGGTGAATCCCGATGGTTCGCGCCACGGGCTGATCACCGGCTACTACGAACCGATCCTCAAGGGCAGCCGCAGCGAAAGCCGCGGCTATGCCCACCCGGTGTTCGCGCCGCCCGAGGATCTGATCGTCGTAGACCTCGCCGAACTTTACCCGCAACTCAAGCACCTGCGCCTGCGCGGAAGGATCGAAGGGCGCAAGTTGATTCCGTACTACTCGCGTGCCGAATGGGCGCCGCAGGAAAGCAAGCGCTCACCTGAGGCGCTGCTCTGGATAGATGATCCGATCGATCTGTTCTTCATGCAGATCCAGGGTTCGGGCCAGGTGCAACTCACCGACGGCAGCCGGGTGCGTCTGAACTACGCCGACCAGAACGGCCATCCCTACCGTTCCATCGGCCGCTGGCTGATCGAGCGCGGCGAACTCAAGGCCGAACAGGCCTCGATGCAGGGCATCAAGTCCTGGGCGCGGGCCAACCCGTCGCGACTGGCGGAATTGCTCAACGCCAACCCCAGCCTGGTCTTCTTCCGCGAGTTGCCGGTCGAGGGCAGCGGCCCGCAGGGCGCCATGGGACTCGCGCTGACGCCCGAGCGCTCGCTCGCCATCGACCCTCGCCATGTACCGCTCGGCGCCCCGATATGGCTCGCCACTACAAGGCCAAACAGCGAGCAAGCGCTCACCCGCCTGATGCTGGCACAAGATACTGGCGGCGCCATACGCGGCGTGGTGCGCGCCGATTTCTATTGGGGCAGCGGTGTCGAAGCCGGCAGCCAGGCCGGGAAAATGCGCCAGCAAGGAAGGATGTGGGTGCTGATGCCGCGCAGCTATCAGGGTCCCGCCACAGGAAACAACGCACCAAAATAGACATCCAGGCTTTCTTGCCGTAATACCAGCGCCGACTATCACCATCGAGGTGCAGCCGTTTGGCTGATTGCACCGTTACGGTGCGTCCCGCAGCGAAAAAACCGGACATCCTGTTGATTTATCAATGATTTGATGTCAGGAATGGTCGTTGCTTTCATGCTCCCCATTCGTGCCTTTGGCCTTTTGGAGCCCCACAATGGAGAATTTCAAGACATCCGCCGACGTGCTGTTCATACTGCTCGGCGCCATCATGATCCTGGCCATGCATGCCGGCTTTGCCTTCCTGGAGCTGGGCACGGTGCGCAAGAAGAACCAGATCAACGCCCTGGTCAAGATTCTGGCCGACTTTTCAGTGTCGACCCTGGCCTACTTTTTCATCGGCTACGGCGTCGCCTACGGCGTGCATTTCTTTTCCGGCGCGGAAACCCTGGCGCTGAAGAGCGGCTATGAGCTGACCAAGTTCTTCTTCCTGCTGACCTTCGCCGCCGCGATCCCGGCGATCGTCTCCGGCGGCATCGCCGAACGCGCACGCTTCGGCCCGCAACTGGCCGCCACCTTCCTGCTGGTCGGCCTGGT
Source organism: Rhodocyclales bacterium RIFCSPLOWO2_02_FULL_63_24 (assembly GCA_001828935.1). Taxonomy (GTDB): domain Bacteria; phylum Pseudomonadota; class Gammaproteobacteria; order Burkholderiales; family Rhodocyclaceae; genus Sulfuritalea. The sequence continues at coordinate 9,026 of MHZX01000073.1, read as the reverse complement.
CTACCCCTTCTTCGAAGGCATCGCGTGGAATCAGGCCTACGGCATCCAGGCCTGGTTCAAGGCCAGCTTCGGCGAGGAGTTCCACGATTTCGCCGGCTCCGTGGTGGTGCACGCCGTCGGCGGCTGGGTCGGGCTCGCCGCCGTGATCCTGCTCGGCGCGCGGCGCGGACGCTATCACAAGGATGGCGGCATTTCGGCGCACCCGCCGTCGAGCATCCCCTTCCTCGCGCTCGGTGCCTGGATTCTCGTCGTCGGCTGGTTCGGCTTCAACGTCATGAGCGCACAGACGCTGGAAAAGGTCTCCGGCCTGGTGGCAATGAACTCCCTGATGGCCATGGTCGGCGGCACCTTGGTAGCCCTGGTGGTGGGCAAGAACGACCCCGGCTTCGTCCATAACGGCCCGCTGGCCGGGCTGGTCGCCGTCTGCGCCGGCTCCGACCTGATGCATCCGCTCGGTGCGCTGATCACCGGCGGCGTTGCCGGCGGCCTCTTCGTCGTCATGTTCACCCTGACCCAGAACCGCTGGAAGATCGACGACGTGCTCGGCGTCTGGCCGCTGCATGGCCTCTGCGGCGCCTGGGGCGGCGTCGCCGCCGGCATCTTCGGCGCCAAGGCGCTGGGCGGGCTGGGTGGCGTCGCCTTCATGAGCCAGCTCGCCGGCACCGCGCTCGGTATCGCCGTGGCATTTGGCGGCGGCCTGCTGGTCTACGGCGGGCTGAAGGCGGCCGTCGGCATCCGGCTCGACGCCGAAGACGAATTCAACGGCGCCGACCTCACGGTGCATAAGATTTCTTCCAGCGCCGAGCGGGAGACGCTCTGGTAGGTCATTGAGCTGACGCGAGGCGATCGCGTCAGCCGTTCGGGCATCTGCTTCCTGCAATTGCCGGGTCGCCCGGCGGCTGCGCAGCCGCTTCTTCAGTACCCGTCAGAGTGCCGTCGCCGCGCGATGGACCGCGTAAAATCAGCCGCGCGTGGCGTATTCGTGCGGCGTGAGCATCCGTGACCTCTCCGAAAATCTATCTCAGCAGAGCCGTTGCGCGGCTCGAAGCACTCTTCGGACGCGGCCTGGTCATGTCCATGAGCGCGACTCCAGCGTGCGCCTGTTCAGCTTCATCCAGGCCGACGGCTATGTCCGCCGCATCAACATACTGAACAAGCTGCAACTGCCGCGGGGTGCGCTCGATCTGGGCAGGAACATTCCGGCGGACGACGTGCTCCTGATCGGCCCGACGGTGCAGCTCGTGGCGCGGGATGCGCTGCATCCCGCGCTGTCGGACCTGCTGCTGGAGGCGGCGCGCGAGGTGCACGGAGCGGCAGGCCTCTTCCGCAAGCGCGGCGAATTTCCCGCCCTGCATGAAGGCGAATTCCGCATGAGCCCCAACGCCAGCCGCTACTATGCGTCGGGCAAGAGCTTTCTCTACCGCAGCTTCCCCCTTCTGGCTGGCCAGCCTCATTGCGCGAGTCCTTGCCGTCCTGGTGCCCGTCGTGCTGCTGCTGGGGCCGGCCATGAAAATCGCGCCGGTGATCTACCGCTGGCGCATCGAGACACGCATCTACCGCTGGTATCGCGTGCTGCTGAAACTCGAACGCGACGCCTTCAAACCTCGGGCGGGGCCGGAGCGGCGCGAAGAACTGCTGCGGCGGTTCGACCATATCGAAGCCGCGGTAAACCGCATCACCGTTCCCGCGTCGTTCGGCGACCTGTTCTATGGCTTGCGCGGCCATATCAATTTCGTCCGCAAGAACCTGTTGCCGGAACAAGGCGCCGAATCACCCCAGCGGGATTAAGCTAATTCGGCCGGGCTGAACTACCGCGAAATCCGGTTGAGGGAATTCCGGCGCCGTCCGCTGCGCGACACTCTGCGGAAAGTCGGCGCTGAGCGGACGGCGCCGGTCAGCGCTTGCGCACGCAAACCCGATTGCGGCCGCTGTGCTTGGCGTCGTAGAGCGCGGCGTCGGCATGCATCAGGGTGACTTCGGTGCTGGCGTCGCTGGTTTCCAGCGCGGCGATGCCGATACTGACCGTCACGGGGATGGGGCGACCTTCATGGACGAGCGGCGTGTCGGCAACCTTCTTGCGCAAACGCTCGGCGAACACTTCGGCCGCCGCCAGGTCGGCGCCGACCAGCAGAATGACGAACTCCTCGCCGCCCAGGCGTCCGCCGGTATCGATCTTGCGCAGTTCGGCGCCAAGGAGTGCCGCAAAATGCTTGAGCACGGCGTCGCCGATCGCGTGGCCGTAGTCGTCGTTGACGCGCTTGAAATGATCGAGATCGAGCATCAGGACGGCGGCACGCGGAATGTCGAAGCGCTTCAGCCGGGCCAGTTCGAGGTCCATCCGCGCCATGCAGTTGCGTCGGTTGAACAGGCCGGTGAGAAAGTCGGTGGTGGCGCTTTCCACCAGTTCCGCTTCCAGCCGCTTGCCTTCGGCGAAGTCCCAGGCCAGGTCGGCAAGCTGGGCCACCGTCTGCAAGTCGTTCTCGGTATAGGGCGTGACCTTGTTGCCGACGCCGAGGATGGCGACGATCAAGCCCTTGCGAAAGACCGGCACCACCATTTCCCGCAACACCACGGCATGGCCCGGCGGCAGGCCATGCTTGTCGGGTAGTGCGGCGTAATCGTTGTGGATCACCGGCCGGCGCTGACGAATGGCTTCCACCCAGACCCCTGCCTCGTCGATGTCGTAGTGCCGCCCCTCGCCGGCCGCCTTGCAATACTCGCGCGATGTCCGCGTCGACCAGGCTTGCAGGGCAAGGGTTTTCTGGTCGGCTTCGAGGAAGTGATAAAAGCCGATCGGGCTTTCGGTCGGGGCGCCGGCCTCGTCGAGGGTCGCGACCAGCAGTTCCTTCAAGGTATGGTCGGCGGCGTATTCCATCAGGCGCAGGCGGGCCGCCTGGATGTTCCTGACGCGGCGGCGCTCGGAGATGTCCTCGCCGACCGACTGGAGATGGGTCAACGCACCGCTGACATCGAAGAAGGCGCGGTCGGTCCATTGGGTCCAGTGGGTTTGCCCGTCCTTGCCGAGCACGCGGTGCTGGACGCTCGACGAAGCCGGCCGGTCCGGCGTCAATGCGGCGATGCGCTCGCGCGCGGCGGCTCGTTCCGCTTCTTCTGGAATGAAATCCAGCCAGCGCCTACCTTCGAGCCCGCCGGGGGCAACGCCAAAGAATTCCGCGCAGGCCGCGTTGGCGAACGTGATCGTGGTGTCGGGTCGATAACGCGCCACCAACATGGGCGTGTCTTCCACCAGCTCGTGGTAAAGGGCTTCCTGCCGCAGCAGGGTCGCATTGAACTCCTGCTGGTGCCGCCAGGCGCGATAGTGAATCCGGGCCGCATACAGTGAGGCCAGCAGGAACAGCGCAACCAGGATCGCCAACCGGTTGGTATCGCTGCGCCAGGCGGCAAGATAATCCGATACGGCAAGGCCGACGGTGGTGTACAGCGGATAGTCCCCCAGCTTGCGGAAGCTGGCCGTGCGTTCCATATTGCCCGAGCCGGCGTTGGTGAAATAGGTTCCGGTGGTCTTGCCGGCATCGCTCACGCCCGGCAAGCCTGCCGCTTAACGGCCTCGACAAGCTGCAGTGCCTGCGGAACTGGCCGCCTCTTCAGCCGGCCGCGCGCGGCGGATCGAGTGCCGCGATCAATCCGGATACGCGCGCCAGTTCGTCGGCATTGCCGGACTTTTCGATCCGCATGTGCAGGTTGCGCGCCAGGTTGATCAGGCGCCACGAGACTTCCGGAACGATCAGGCAGATCTCGCTGACAACCTGCGGATCGCTCTCGATCGTCGCCAGTTGGGAGAGGTCGAATACTCCCGTGGCGCGCAGGCTTTTTTCGATATGGCCGAGGATCGACAGCGCGTAGCGGCCGCAAGCATCGATGGCCGCGGAGCCGCCCGCGGCGGCGAGCGCATCGGCCGCTGCCCTGGCTTCGCCGAGCTGCCTGAGCATCGGGACGACGCGTTTGATGCAGTTGCCTTGGCCGGCATCGCAGGCGTCCGCCCGAATATCGCGCAAAGCCGCGTTGATGACCGATACGGAGCGCCGATCGAACTCTTCGGGAACGATGCGCAGCGCGACTTCCAGCCGCTTGCGAATGCCGCAACCGCCACGCAGGACGATCGCCGACACCGAGTCGGCGACGGCGAGGATGCTGCTCAGGCGGTCGAGCGCGCTGGCGCCGAGCTGGAAGGGATAGCCGCTGCCGTCGAGCCGTTCGTGGTGATGCAAGACGCAGGCGGCAACCGCCGAGGGAAATGTGGTGAATTCGGTGACGAAAGCATGGCCGACGCAGGGATGGGACGCGACATGCTTCCACGCGGCCAGACTGACCGGCTGGTCGGCGTTGAGATATTCCGGATTGATGTAGATCTCGCCGATATCGTGCACCATGGCCGCGACGATCAGCATGTTCGCATCGTGGGCGCTGAGCTCCAGTTGCGCGGCCAGCCCGGCGCAGACGACCATCGCCGCCAGGCCGTGCGCATAGCTGGACTGCTTGTGTTCGCGCGCCGACGTCAGCAAGAGCTTGACCGGGCCCGGCAAGGGCATTCTGCGCATGTCGCGCAACAGGCCGCGTGCGCGGGCCGATCCGGCAAGCCCGGCAAACACTTCGTGTTCGTCGATCCGGGCCAGCGCGTCGGCGACGATGCTTTCCATGGTCGCGCCGCCCTCGATGCTCAGACTCGCCTCAAGCGGGTGTGCCAGGCTGCGACGAAGCAGTTTGTCGTGCAGGTCGCGCGATACGGGAGCACCCCGCGCCCATAGCTTGTTGCCGCTGTCGTCATGAATGTCGCTGGCGGCGATTACCTGGTGGGTTTCCGACAACTGGACGATTCGCCCCAGGCAATGGGGGTTCACGATGCGAAAACCCAGCTCGACCCCCGACGACACGGCGGTATTGTGCGGTGCAATAGTATTCATGGTCCTGGTTGGTGGAAGCACTCGCGATCGCGTCCGAAATCTCTTCGGCCGGCAATCAGGAGCATCCGTCCTTATATTACTTAAGTATAAAAAACAGATATTTATGCAAACCGTGAGACGAAATTACGCTCCTCGCCAAGCGCGATCTTGATTTAGATCAAGTGATCTGAGGATGCCTCGCCTTCCCGCAGCCGTAACGATCCGCGCCGCCAGGCCACGGTAACGCCGATAGCGGCCGCTACTTCATCTTCGACGCCAGCCGGATCGTCTCGCCGGCCACCATGAAGGCGCCGCGCCCGCGGTGATGCAGCGTGCGCGGGTCCTTGCAGGCCGGGTCAAGCCAGGCCTGCAGCACTTCCAGCACGAAGAAGTTGTAGCGGTTCACCAAGCGCGTATCGGCTACCCGGCATTCCAGGTTGGCGTAGCACTCGGCGATCAGCGGCGCGGCAACCACCGTGGCCGGCAGCGGCGTCAGGCCGAAGGCCTGGAACTTGTCCACGCGGCGGCCGGAACTGTTGCCGCAGTCCACCACCTGCGCCTTCAGTTCCGCCGTCGGGATGTTGAGCACGCACTGCCGCGTCGCCTTGAGCGCGGCGAAGCTGAAATCGCGGCCGCTGACCACGCAACCGACCAGCGGCGGCTCGAACTCCATCATCGTGTGCCACGACATCGTCATGACATTGGCGCGACCCCGGTGCGCCGTGGTGAGCAGCAGCACGGGACCCGGTTCGAGCAGTCCATAGACCTTCGACAGCGGATAAGCGCGCCTGGCCATGCCGATGCCTCCATACGGCTTGCGGCGGCGGACTTGCCGCCGCGTCCCAGCGGGAATCGTACTCCGCGCCGCTCGGCAATGGTCGGCTGGTAAACTCCACGCCATGAAAACGCTATTCTCTTTGCTGCTGCTTTGCCTGGTCGGCGCGACGGCCCCGGCCCTGGCGAAAACCCCGGGCGAAGTCGAAGTCGGCGGCACGCTGCGCGAGGCCACGATGCAGGGCCTCTCCGGTCCCTCGCGCAAACTGTCCGAATTCCGCGGCAAGCCGCTGGTGATCAACGTCTGGGCCAGCTGGTGCGGCCCGTGCCGGGCGGAAATGGGTTCGCTGGAGCGACTCGCGCGCCGCGGCGGCAAGAAGTTCGCCGTGATCGGAATCTCCACCGACGACTACCCCGAGGCCGCCAGGGCCTTCCTGCACCAGTACCGGACCAGCTTCAGCCACTTCATCGACAGCCGGCTGTTCCTCGAAAACATGCTGGGCGCCGACCGCTTGCCGTTGACCCTGCTGATCGACGCCCAGGGCCGCGTGCTCGGCAAGTACTATGGCGCCAAGGATTGGGACAGTCCCGAGGCGCTGGAAGTGATCGGGAAAAGCTTCCGCATCAAACTGTGAATGCCGCGGCACGAATCCGCCGGCCCTGAAGCGACCATGGAAGCAGACAGCAAACACTCCGCCGGCGAACCCTCGCGCGCCGAGATCGATGCCCTCGACCAGGCCACGGTGGTCGAGTTCGGCGCAGCCGACTGCGGTTACTGCAAGGCCGCCCAGCCGCTGATTGCGGAAGCCTTCGCCAGGCATCCGCGGGTGGCCCACCTCCGGATCGAAGATGGTCCCGGTCGCCGCCTGGGCCGTTCATTCCGCATCAAGCTCTGGCCCACGCTGGTCTTCCTCCAGCAGGGCAGGGAAGTCGCGCGACTGGTGCGGCCGACCGACGCCGACGCAATCGAACAGGCGCTGGCGCAGATCGATGCCGCGCCATGACGACCTGCGACTTCACGGCGCTGAATCACGCCGGCCTCAACCTGCACGCCATCCTGAACCTGGACCAGCTACCGGCGGAGATGGCGGCCAAGCTGCGCAGCCGCTTCGACCCTGCGGGCCGATACCGCCAGCTGATCCTGCTCGGTCATGGCGGAAAAACCCTGTGGGCCGCGCTCAAGGCGTCAGCCATCAGCTCGGACAATCCGATCGACGACTTCAGCCGCCGCAGCGCCGAGCAGTGGTTCGCCGCGCAATTCCCCGCCACAGCCCACGAAATCGTCTACCCGGGCACGATCCCGGTTGGCCTCCAGGCACTCGGCAAGATCGCCGGATGGCACCATGCCTCGCCCTTCATGGTCGGCATCCACCAAGACTGGGGCACCTGGTACGCCTATCGCGTCGTCATGCTGGCCGCCACCGATCTGCCGACCTCGACGCCGCGCCACAGCGAATCGCCCTGCGCGCGCTGCGCCGATAAACCCTGCGTCGCCAGTTGCCCGGCCGGCGCGCTCGACGACGGCAGGTTTACGCTGGAGAAATGCCTCGCCTACCGCAGGCAGCCGTCATCGCGCTGCAAGACGACCTGCATCGCCCGCATCACGTGCCCGGTGGGCAGCGCCCATCGCTACAGCGACGAACAGATCGCCCACAGCTACTCGATTTCGCTGCGGGACATCGAGCGCCGTCGCTGATTTCGCGGCGCGGCGCGGGCAATCAAGAATCGCCGACGCGACCGCGCAGGGCTTTGACTCTGCCGCGCTGCACCTTGCTGTCGACGCGGCGCTGCTGCGAACTGCGCGTCGGCTTGGTCGCCCGGCGCGGCTGCGGAATGAAGGCAGCCTGGGCGATCAGTTCGCGCAGCCGCGCCAGCGCGGCAAAGCTGTTGCGTTCCAGGCTGCGGTACTGCTGCGCCTTGATCACCACCACGCCGTCGGCGCTGATGCGCTGGTCGCGCAATTGCAGCAGGCGGGCCTTGATCTCGGCGGGCAGCGAGGAAGCGCCGATGTCGAAGCGCAGATGCACCGCGTTCGACACTTTGTTGACGTTCTGCCCGCCGGCGCCCTGGGCGCGGATCGCGGTGAGCTCGACTTCGTCGTCGCGTAACAGGGATTCAGCTTTGCGGGCGGGCATGGCGGGGCGAGAGGGGATCGATTCCTGCGCAACAAGGATAAGAAGTCGGCGCTGGCGGCGCGGCGCTCAACCGGCCTGGTACAGACGCCGGCGCTCTTCCGCCAACAGCGCCAGCTTGACCTCTTCGAGCACGGCGCCGACATCGGCGATGCGCTGCTCGATCTCGATGCGGCCGGTCAGTTGGCTGTCGGGAGTCAAATTGCCGGCCTGGTAGAGGCGCCAGATTTCCTTGCCGTAATCGGTGTCGGCCAACTCGGGCGCAAAACGGCCGAAGTAGCTCGCCAGGTTGGCCACGTCGCGCTCCAGCATCTCGCCGGCGTTGCTGTTGCCAGCGGCATCGACCGCCTGCGGCAGATCGATGATGACCGGGCCGTCGGCGCCGACCAGGATGTTGTATTCGGACAGGTCGCCGTGTATGAGGCCGGCGCACAGCATGCGCACCACCTGCCTGAGCAGTTCGGCATGGAATTCCAGCGCTTGCTCCGCCGTCATTTCGATGTCATTGAGGCGCGGCGCCGGTTGCCCCTCGGCATCGGTCACCAGCTCCATCAGCAACACGCCCTGGTGACAGAGGTAAGGCTGCGGCACGCGCACCCCGGCGGCGGCGAGGCGATACAGGGCATCGACCTCGGCACTCTGCCAGGCTTCCTCCTGCATCTGGCGGCCGTAGCGCGTGCCCTTTTGCATGGCCCGCGCCTGGCGGCTGTTCTTGGTCTTGCGGCCTTCCTGGTAGGACGTGTTATTACGAAAGCTGCGCTGCTTGAGATCCTTGTAGACCTTGGCGCAGCGGATTTCCTCGCCGCAGCGCACGATGTACACGGTGGCCTCCTTGCCGCTCATCAACTGGCGCAGGACCTCGTCGACCAGGCCTTCGCTGACCAGCGGCTGGATTCGTTTGGGGGTTTTCATTCAGTTTCCCTGGTCACGCAACAGATGCACTTTCACTTTCTTGCCCTTGACCGTGCCGGCGCTGAGCTTGCGCAGCGCTTCCTTGGCAATGCCGCGCTCGACGGCGACATAGGTGGCGGTCTCGGTGACCTTGATCTTGCCGATCTGCTCCTTGCTGAAGCCCGCCTCTCCGGTCAGTGCGCCGAGCACGTCGCCCGGGCGGATTTTTTCCTTGCGTCCGCCGAGGATCAGCAGCGTGGCCATCGGCGGCACCAGCGGTTTGGCCGACGCCGACCGCAGTTCGCTCAGCGAGTGCCACTGGATCTCA
>MHZX01000072.1 GCA_001828935.1 Rhodocyclales bacterium RIFCSPLOWO2_02_FULL_63_24 | reverse complement strand
GCAAGCGCCCTGTTGAATCTCAATCGACTCCGACGAATGCAGAGGCCCGGAAACATGACCGGCGACGACGATGTGGGGAACCCTGATCCGGCCGGCAACATTGCCCGTCTTGCCGACGACCACCATGCCGCCGGAATCGCCTTCGCAGGAAACGTCGCCCAGGGCGTCGCCTTCGATGCGCAACACGCCGGAAAACGCCAGATGTCCTTCGACCCTCATGCCGGCGCCGATCATGGTGTCGGTGCGACTGTGCGGATATCTCGCGCCCTTACTCTTTTCGGACAAAGGATTCGCCTTTTTCACGATCGGGAAAGCATCGGGACCATTCTCCAGCCCGGTCCGATGGCCACAGGCATAGTACAAGAGATTATGCAGGCGGCCGCCGCCGGACGGAAGCAGGTGCCGGGCTACGTCGCAAACACTTCTTCCGGCCGCACGAAGGCCTTGAACTCGAGTGCGTTGCCGTCGGGATCGAGAAAGAACATGGTCGCCTGTTCGCCGGGCTTGCCGACGAAGCGCAGCCCGGGTTCCGTGAGGAAGCTGATGCCCGCCGCGCGCAGTTGTTCGGCAAAGGCCCAGAACTGCGCGACGGACAGGATCGCGCCGAAATGCGGAATCGGCACCGCGTGACCATCGACCAGGCCCTCGCAGGAGGCGCCGGGCGGCTTGCCCAGATGCGCCGACAACTGGTGGCCGAACAACTCGAAGTCGATCCAGTGCCCGGTGCTGCGCCCTTCGCGGCAGCCCAGCCGCGTCACATAGAACTCCCTGGCGCGCGGGATGTCGGAAATCGCGAAGGCATAATGAAACAACGGCGTTGCTTGCTGATCTTTCATTTCAGTTCCTTTGCGCGCTTGGCGCGCGCCGTTTCAAGATGCGCGCAGAGCTTCTCGGCGCCGTCCAGGATACGCGGCGTGTGGCGCTGGATCAGTTCCGGCGCGACGAAATACAGGTTGTCGCTGGCCACCGCCGCCAGCGTGTTCCAGCGCCGCCAGTCGTCCAGCCATTCCGGCCGCGATTCGCCCATGCCGCTGGCGACGATGACCTCCGGGTTGGCGGCGATCACGGCTTCCACGGTGACGGTGGGCGCCAGGATCGGCAACTGCGCGAACACATTGCGCCCGCCGCAGAGGCGCATGGCGTCGTTGATGATCTGCTTGCGATTGACCGTCATCAGCGGCCGCTTCCAGATCTGGTAGAACACCTCCACCGGCGGCCTCTGGCTGTAGCGCGCCACGAGCCGCGCGTAGCGTTCGCGGAACGCCGTCGCCGCCGCATTGGCTGCCGTCTCGGTGCCGGCCAGGCGGCCGATGAGTTCGAGTTCGCCGCCGATATCGGCGATCAGGTTCGGCTGCGACAAGTACACGCTGAGGCCCATGGCGCGCAGGCGGGCGATCGACGCCGGCGCGTTGCCGCTCTCCCAGCCCATGACCAGGTCGGGCTTGAGCGCGACGATGGCTTCCAGGTCGAGCCGCGAATAGCCGCCCACCTTGGGCAGGGCCTTGGCCGCCGGCGGATAGTCGCCGTATTCCACGTTGCCGACCACCCGCTCGCCCGCGCCGGCGGCGAACAACAGCTCGGTGATGTGCGGCGCCAGGCTGACGATGCGCCGCGCCGGCGCCGCCAGCGCGATGCGGGTGCCGCCGACATCGGTGGCGACAATCTCGGCCCGCGCCGGCAGCACGACGAGCAGGCAAAGCAGTAACAGGAACAGGCGATTCATCGACGACTCCATTGAGCGAGGGCAGCAGTCAAGCGCTGCCATTCGGCTTCGGTCGCCGGCAGGCCGCAACGCACTGCCGCGGGTGTTGTGAAACAGCGCAGCAGGACGCCCTGTCGCGCCAGGAATTCATGCAGCTCCGGCGCATCCTCGCGCGCCAGGTAACGGAACAGTGCGGTGCCGCTCGATTGGCCGAGGCCGGCGGCGGCGAGCAGCGCCTCCAGGCGTGCCCCATCGCGCCGCAGGCGCTGGCGCTGGGCCTGCTGCCATGTCTCGTCCGCCAGCGCCGCCGCGGCCGCCAGGCGCGAGGGATGGGCGATCGGCCAGGGGCCGACGGCCTCGGCCAGTCGATCGAGGATGGCATCGCCGGCGATCGCGAAGCCGACGCGCGCTCCGGCCAGGCCGAAAAACTTGCCGATCGAGCGCAGCACCACGACATTGGCCGCCGCGGCGCCGCCGGCGACATCGGCGAGGGATTCGGATGCCTCTTCGGCATCGGCGAAGGCCTCATCGACCACCAGCCAGCCGCGACGCGCTGCGAGCCGCTGCGCCAGTGCGAGCAATTCCCCGCGGCCAAAGCGACGACCGGTCGGGTTGTTCGGATTGCCAATGACCACAGCATCGACCTCGGCAACCAGTTGCAGCAATTCGTCGGCGGCACAGCGGCGCACCTGATGTCCTGCGGCGGCCCAGGCGGCGGCGTATTCCGCGTAGCTCGGCTCCAGTACCGCGACGACCCCCGGCGGCCGCAGGCGCGGCAGTAACTGGATCGCCGCCTGCGAGCCGGGCAGCGGCAGCACGCGCCGCGCCCCGTAATAGCGGCAGGCGATTGCGGCCAGGTCGTCCTCGTCCTCGGGCAGGCGCTGCCAGGCGGATGGAGGAATCGCCGGCACCGGATAAGGCTCGGGGGCGATGCCGGTGGACAGGTCGAGCCAGTGCTCCGCCGCGATGCCATAACGCCTCGCGGCGGCCAGCAGGCGGCCGCCGTGTTCAAGCATGGGTGACCGCCACCGCCACGAGGCCAGCGCAGGCCAGCCAGAGCCACAGCCCGCGCTCCACCAGCGCCAAAGCGGCGCGGATATGGCTGCCATTCGCCGTATCGCCAGCGCCGACTGTTGGCCGCTCTTCGAGTTGCCCGTGATACAGCGCCGGCCCGCCCAGGCGTACCGCCAGCGCACCGGCGCCCGCCGCCAGCACCGGGCCGGCATTGGGACTGTTCCAGGCCGCCGCCTGTTGCCGCCAGCAGCTCAGCGCGCCGCGCGTCCGGCCCAGCAGGGCGTAGGTCAGGGCCGTCAGGCGCGCCGGGGCGAGGTTGAGCAGGTCGTCGCTGCGTGCCGCGGCCCAGCCGAAGTAAAGGCGCCGCGCGTCGCGGTAGCCCCACATCGCGTCCAGCGTATTGGCCAGGCGATACAGCACCGCGCCGGCATCGCCGGCGAGCAGGAACCAGAACAGGGTGCCGAACACGGCGTCGTTGCCGTTTTCGAGGATCGACTCGACCGCAGCGCGGGCCACACCTTCTTCGTCCAGCGCCGAGGTGTCGCGCGACACCAGCCAGCCGACATGGGTGCGCGCCGCCGCAAGATCGCCCGCCGCGAGATCGGCCGCCACCTGTTCGCCGTGCTGTTGCAGGCTGCGCGCACCGAGCGCCAGGTAGAGCAGCGCGATGTCGGCCAACCAGCCCCAAGCCTGGCTGCCGAGCCAGGCCGCCAGCGCCGCGCAGGGGAGGACCAACAGCGACCAGCCGAGCAGCCCGCGCAGGCGATTCGACAGCGGATGGCCCGGCGCCCCTCGGCGCAGCACGCGCTCGACCCAATCGGCGCAGCGGCCGAAGCCAACCAGCGGATGCCAACGGCGCGGCTCGCCCAGCAGGCGATCGAGAAACGTGGCCGCCAATGCCGCGGCAACAAGTGACAAGAGCGACGGCATGAGCGGGGCCGACAGCGATGGCATGGGATAATCGATCGATGAAAGACCCCGCATTCTAACGATGAGCCGACGCCATTCGCCGCCGGCCCGCGCCCTCATGGTGCAGGGCTGCACCTCCGATGCCGGCAAGACGACGCTGGTTGCGGCCTTGTGCCGCATCCTTAAACGCCGCGGCATCAACGTAGCCCCCTTCAAGCCGCAGAACATGGCGCTGAATTCGGCCGTCACCATCGACGGCGGCGAGATCGGCCGCGCCCAGGCCCTGCAGGCGCTGGCGGCGGGACTGCCGGCGCGCATCGATTTCAATCCGGTGCTGCTCAAACCCAGCAGCGACCAGCGCGCCCAGGTGATCATCCACGGCAAGGCCGTCGACACCCTGAACGCGCGCGACTATCACGACTACAAACGCGTCGCGATGGAGGCGGTGATGGCCAGCTGGCAGCGGCTCACGGCGGAATTCGACTGCGTTCTGGTGGAAGGCGCCGGCAGCCCGGCCGAGATCAACCTGCGCGACCGCGACATCGCCAACATGGGCTTCGCCGAGGCCGCCGACATCCCCGTGATCCTGGTCGCCGACATCGACCGCGGCGGCGTCTTCGCCCATCTGGTCGGCACCCTGGACCTGCTCTCGGCAAGCGAACAAGCGCGCGTCCAGGGCTTCGTCATCAACCGCTTTCGCGGCGACATCGGCCTGCTCGAATCCGGCCTCGACTGGCTGGAGCAGCGCACCGGCAAGCCGGTGCTGGGCGTACTGCCCTATCTGCACGGCCTGATGCTCGACGCCGAGGATGCCGTCGCCACCGAGGCCATCGCCAAGACCGCGACCCGGCTCAAGGTGGTCGCCGTGGTCTATCCGCGCTGCTCCAACCACAACGACCTCGACCCGCTGCGCCTGCATCCCGAAGTGGATTTCGACTGGGTCGGCCCGGGCCAGGCCATTCCGCCCTGCGACCTGATCGTGCTGCCCGGTTCCAAGGCGGTGCAGGCCGACCTGCAGTGGCTGCGCGAGCAGGGCCATGAGGCGGCGATCCAGCGCCACCTGCGCTACGGCGGCAAGCTGGTCGGCATCTGCGGCGGCTTCCAGATGCTGGGCCGCCAGTTGCACGATCCGCTCGGGCTCGAAGGCGCGCCAGGCAGCCAGGCCGGGCTCGGCCTGCTCGATTGCGAAACCACGCTGGAGCCGGAAAAACAGTTGCGCAACGTCCGCGGCCAGCTTGCCTTGCCGGGTGCGCCAGACTTCAGCGGTTATGAAATCCACATGGGCACGACGCGCGGCGCCGACCTGAAACGGGCGGCAGTGATGTTCGCCGACGGTCGTGCGGATGGCGCGCAGTCGGCCGACGGCCAGCTACTCGCCAGCTATTGTCATGGCCTGTTCGACCATCCTGCGGCACTGGCCGGCCTGCTGGCCTGGGCGGGGATGACCTCGCCGCTGGCGGTCGACTACGCGCAACGCCGCGAAGCCGACATCGAGCGCCTGGCCGACGCCACCGCAGCGGCGCTGGACTGGCAGGTACTCGACCGCCTGCTCGGCGACTCGGCGTGGATCGGTATGAACCGGCCAGGCTCGAATTGAATTATCGAGGGAATGACCCGGCGCCCGCCAAACGGCGGCTAGCGGCCCCCGGCCGCATTGACGGCCAAACCGAATGCCAGTAGGGTTCGCCATGCCGATGGTATTCCACAAGTCGGCGCTGGTAAGACGGCGCAAGGAGGAGCGAAATGGGCAATTCAGATGCATGGCGGTGCAGTGCCAGGCTGGCAGCACTCTTGGCGGCGGAGGCGGTTGGGGCGCGGGAAATTAATCCGACCCTGGCCCCAATTTTGGCGGCCACGGCGCAAGCCAGCACCTGATCATCGTCGGCATCCTGTTCGATCACCCGTGGCACCTCTGATGGCGTGACGAGCGTCACCAAGGCGCTATAGTGCACCGTCAGTGCCGAAGGCGTCGCCGCGCAGTGGGCGGCGATGCGTTGAGAGAATTTCGGGTAATTGAGCGTATGCGCCAACTCGTCTATCAATGCCGGGCTGCCGAACAGCGCGACATCGCCGCTGATGGCCAAGTCGAGCAGATGGCGCGGATGCCCAACCCACAACAATCCGGCAACCACCACATTGGTGTCAAGAACCAGCCGCATCAGTTCGCGGTCCGCTGGCGGCGCTCAGCGCGTACTGCCTGCACTTCCTCATTGATCATTTCTTCGATTTCCGGCGTCAGCTCTTCAGCCGGCATGCGATTCCACATCGCCTGCAAGGCATCGCCGGCCTGGCGTCTCAGACGCTCACGCAGCAGGCGTTCGATAGCATCCGGGGTCAGCAGGCCAGCGGCTTGTGCGTCTTGCGCCAGATCGTCAGGCAACTGGATTTGAATCGTGGTCATGGTGTTCTCCTGGGGCATTGGGAAGAATAGGGGACCACGGTTTCCTATTTTCATTGGGCCTGACCCACTGCTTTCGCGGCCTGAAAAAGCCACTTCCCGCCCATATTTGGTGACGCTATGCAGCCAGCGCGTGTTCGATTTTGAACGGAAAAGCACCGGACGCTTTTGCTTCGAGCAGAACGACCTCCACGGTGCTGCCGTCTTCGGCATAGCTGATATGCGTGTTCCAATCCTGGGAGACCTCGCGGCAGATTGGCTTGTCTGATAGATGAATCACCAGGATATCGTCTTCGTCGTAATAAGTCGTGCGCATGGCGGACTCCTTACAGCACTGAAAAATGATGCATTACCGTCTTCACGATCACGGCATCATCGAGAACCAACACGGCGCACAATAGATTGTCGTGTCGCTCCGGAAATTCCTTAAAGGCCCAAAGATGAGTCTCGTCCCG
The DNA here is from genome assembly GCA_001828935.1 of Rhodocyclales bacterium RIFCSPLOWO2_02_FULL_63_24. Taxonomy (GTDB): domain Bacteria; phylum Pseudomonadota; class Gammaproteobacteria; order Burkholderiales; family Rhodocyclaceae; genus Sulfuritalea. Next base: position 14,245 of record MHZX01000072.1, on the reverse strand, counting down.
ATACCGTGTTTCGCCTTCGTCGATGACCTCAATCAACATGGTATCGGACACATCTCGCTCCGCCATGCGTTCCCTTGCATGGCGAGTAACGATTACCCGACGCTGAAAGCGGATGCTAAACATGGTTCAATTGTATTCGGATCGCGCTCGATCCGCTGTGGCTCGTCCAAAGCGGTGCTCGGCCGCCCGCTCGACAGTGCGCCATGAGCAAGAAATCGCATCTGAAGGCCACCGACCTGCGCGGCGTCAGCCGCCTCGCGATCGACGCCACGCTCGGCCTGACCCGGCTGGTCGAGACCATGCATCACAACATCGCACGCACGCCCAGCCCCCTCGGGCAGTTCACCCAGGAGCCGACCGGCGGCATTACCGGCATGGTCTATCGCACGATCCAGGGCACCACGCGATTGATCGGCAGCGGCATCGACGCGCTGCTCGGCCAGTTGGTTCCGCTGCTCGACGCGCCGAACGCGTCGTCGTCGAACGCGCGCGAGGCAGTCCTGGCGGCGCTCAACGGCGTGCTCGGCGACCACCTCGCCGCCAGCACCAATCCGCTGGCGATCAGCATGCAGCTGCGTCGCGACGGCCAGCCGCTGGCGCTGACCGCCGAGGGTCTGGCGGCAAGCATTCCCGAAGCCGGCGGCAAGGTGCTGCTGCTGGTGCACGGACTGTGCATGAACGACCTGCAATGGCGGCGCAAGGACCACGACCATGGCGCGGCGTTGGCGCAGGCCGCCGGCTTCACGCCGCTCTACCTGCATTACAACAGCGGCCAGCACGTGTCGAGCAACGGCCACGCCCTGGCCGACATCCTGGAAACCCTGCTGAGGGCCTGGCCCGTGCCCGTCGAGCAGTTGACCCTCGTCGGCCACAGCATGGGCGGCCTGGTGGCGCGCAGCGCCTGCCATTACGGCGAACTTGCGGGTCACGCCTGGCTCAAGCAACTACGACAAATGGTTTTCCTCGGCACCCCGCACCATGGCGCGCCGCTGGAGCGCGGCGGCAACTGGGTCAATGTGATCCTCGAATTCAGCCCCTACACGGCGGCGCTGGCGCGCCTGGCCAAGATACGCAGCGCCGGGATCACCGATCTGCGCCACGGCAGCATCCTCGACGAGGACTGGCAGCGCGGCGACCGCTTTGCGCGCGAAAAGAAACGCGGTTTCGTCCCCTTGCCGCCCGCGGTCCGGTGCCATGCCGTGGGCGCGACGCTGGCAAAAGCGGCGGACGACAAAGCCGCGACGCTCCTCGGCGACGGACTGGTGCCCTTGCGCAGCGCCCTCGGCCAGAGCGCGGAAGAGAGCCGCACGCTGCGTTTTCCGGAGTCGCACACCTGGATCGGCTACGGCATGAATCATCTCGATCTGCTCGACAACCAGGAGGTGTCCGCGCAGCTGCGGCAGTGGCTCTGCTGAGCCTCGGGCGCGCCGCTGGTGTCCGCTCGCAATGCGATTACAATGCAAAAAAAACAGCAGGAGGGGCAGGCGATGGAAAAGATCTGGATCAAGCACTATCCGGCAGGCGTACCCGCTGAAATCGATGTCAACGAGTTCCGTTCGATCGGCGACCTGTTCGACAAGAGCGTAAAGCTCTATGGGCCGCGACCGGCCTACATCAACATGGACAAGGTGATCAGCTACGCCGAGCTGGATCGGATGTCGGCGGCCTTCGGCGCTTATTGCCAGTCGGTGCTGAAGCTGCCCAAGGGCGGCCGCATCGCGCTGATGATGCCCAACCTGCTGCAGTACCCGGTCTGCCTCTATGGCGCGCTGCGCGCCGGCTACACCGTGGTGAACTGCAATCCGCTGTACACCGAGCGCGAACTGGAGCACCAGCTCAAGGATTCCGGCGCCGAAGCGATCGTCATCGTCGAAAACTTCGCCAACGTGCTGGAAAAAGTCGTCGCCCGCACGCCGATCAAGCATGTGCTGGTGACCCAGTTGGGCGACATGCTGGATTTCCCCAAGCGCATGATCGTCAACCTGGTGGTCAAGCACGTCAAGAAGATGGTACCGGCCTGGAGCATTGCCCATGCCGTCGAACTGCGCGACGCGCTGATCGAAGGCGGCCGCTTTCCGCTCAAGCCCGTCGACGTCGGCCACGACGACATCGCCTTCCTGCAGTACACCGGCGGCACCACCGGGGTGTCGAAAGGCGCGATGCTGACCCACCGCAATATCATCGCCAACCTGCAGCAGGCACACGGCTGGATCGCGCCCTTCCTGCGCGAGCAGGAAATCATCATCACCGCCCTGCCCCTGTACCACATCTTCGCCCTGACGGCGAACTGCCTGACCTTCTTCAAGATCGGCGCGACCAACGTGCTGATCACCAATCCGCGCGACATTCCGGGTTTCATCAAGGAAATCGGCAAGTACCGGTTCACCACCATCACCGGCGTCAATACGCTGTTCAATGCCATGGTCAACAATCCGGAGTTCGCCAAGATCGACCTGAGCCAACTCCACCTGACGCTGGGCGGCGGCATGGCGGTGCAGCGCGCCGTGGCCGATCGCTGGAAGCAGATCACCGGGGTAACGCTGGTCGAGGCCTACGGCCTGACCGAAACCTCGCCGGCGGCGACCATGAATCCGGTCGACATGCTCGAATACAACGGCTGCATCGGCCTGCCGATCTCGTCCACCGAAGTCGCCATTCGCGACGACGAGGGCAAGGACCTGGCCTTGGGCGAGGCCGGCGAGTTGTGCATCCGCGGTCCGCAGGTGATGAAGGGCTACTGGAACCGTCCCGAGGAAACCGCCAAGGTGATCATGGCCGACGGCTTCCTGCGCACCGGCGACATCGCGGTCATGGACGGCAACGGCTACGTCAAGATCGTCGATCGCAAGAAGGACATGATCCTGGTCTCCGGCTTCAACGTCTATCCGAACGAAATCGAGGACGTGCTCGCCATGCATCCGGGTGTGCTGGAATCGGCCGCGGTCGGCGTGCCCGACCCCAAGACCGGCGAGGCGGTGAAGATTTATGTGGTCAAGAAGGACCCGGCGCTGAGCGAAGCCTCGCTGCTCGAACACTGCCGCGCCAACCTGACGGCCTACAAGGTGCCGCGCCACATCGCGTTCCGCAGCGAACTACCGAAGACCAACGTCGGCAAGATCCTGCGCCGCCAGCTGCGCGACGAGAAGGCCTGAAGCCGGCCCGTAACGCGAGGATGCAAAGATGAGCGAGATCAAAGTCAGCCGCGCGCACGGCACCACGCTGAAGAAGGCGCGCAAGGGCGCCGAACACATCGCCGAGGAAATGGGCGAGGAATTCGGCCTGGATCATGAATGGGACGGCAACACCCTGCGTTTCCATCGCATCGGCGTCTCGGGCCACATCGAGGTCGGCAAGAAGGAAGTCGAGATCTACGTCAAGCTCGGCTTCCTGCTGATGGGCCTGCGGCCGCGCATCGAGCACGAAATCAACCGCTTCTGCGACGAGAACTTCGGCCCGGCGGCATAGCCGTCACGCGAATATGCCGCCCAGGTCGGTGAAGAGTCGGCGGTAGCGGGACGGCGACTCAACTCAAAGTACGTGCCTCATCCAGCAAACCCCCATCGACTGATTCGGTTGATTTGACTGAATCGAACGATTCGCTCAAATTGGCGACATCAGGCTTGGAGATGCCCCATGCAAACCTATACCGCGAATGAAGCCAAGACCCGTTTCGGCGAATTCCTCGACCGCGTGCAGCGCGAACCGGTTCGGGTGATGCGCCACGACCGCGTGGTCGGCGTCATGGTCAGCGCCGAGGACTACGAGGCGATGCGTGCCTTTTATGCCGACCGTCTGTTGAAGACGATGAACGAGACGGCGGAAACGACGCAGCGCACAGGTTTGACGCCGGAGAAGCTGGAGGAGTTGCTGGCCGACGAGAGTTGATTGCAGCATGAGTCCGCGCGGGCCAGGCGTCGTCATCGATACCAATGTCTGGATCAGCGGCTTGCTGACCCAAACCGGTTACCCAGCACAATTGACGCGACAGGCTGTTCGGCGCGGTCAGCCGGTGTTTTCCGCAGCTACGTTCGCGGAACTCAAGGAACGCCTGTGGCGCCCCAAGTTTGATCGCTACCTCACGCTGGAGCAGCGCAAAGCGCTCCTGGGCGACATTGAATCGATTGCCCTGTGGATCGATGTATCGCCCGCAATTGCTGCAAATACTGGCTCATATGGTGAGCCTTCATCACGGCATACTGGGTTCCTTTAAGGAGAACCATATGAACCAGCCCAATCCGTTAACGTCAGGACAATTCAATATTTCGGCGAATATTGAAAGCTATGGTTTTGCGCAACAAATACTGCGATCCGGATTCATCTCGGCATTGCCTACGCTCCCAACTTTCCTTCCTGTCTTCCGCCGGCTTGAGTTCACCGTTCTCGACAACTTGGAGCATTGCTTTGACGATTTCGCCTTGCAGCTGGGCTGGCATGCACTGCGGCTTGATGAGGGAAATCTGATACTGCATGCCGACGGCCTGTTTATTGAAGCCAATGGTGATCAAAAACTTACGTATTGTTTTTGCTCATTTGAAATTTGGGCTGACAGCGTTGCGCGAGCGGAATCGGCAAAGGCAGCCATTCTTGCATGCAGTAAAGACAATCGAATCACTCAGACCATGTTCGCCCTCTCATGGAATTACTTTAGCGCGACCGATGGGATCAAGCAGGCTATTCTTCAGGAAGTCGCGGACGACGTACTGCATGACGAGGCCTATCCGGACTTAAAGCGGGGCGTGACCCAGTTCATCACGGCCTATCTGGATGCACCAGAAACCGTGTTGGTCGTCCAGGGCAATCCGGGAAACGGCAAGACCCGTTTGATTCGTGCAATTCTGGCTGAGATGTCGCGCCGAAAAGGTACGCCAACAAAGGCCCTGTACACCACAGACTTCAAGGTGCTTGAAAGCGACGACATTTTCCGGCGATTCATCAATGGCCTGCACGAGACGTTTGTCATTGAGGACGCCGATTATCTGTTGCGACCCCGATCCGATGGCAACGACAATCTGCACCGTTTTCTCGGTATTGCCGACGGCGTCATCCGTTCGCAAGGTAGGAAGATAATCTTCTCGACCAACTTGCCCAACCTTGGAGATATTGACGATGCGCTGATTCGACCTGGACGCTGCTTTGCCAGGATCAAGGTGCGCGAACTTTCCGGCACGGAGGCCGAGGCCTTGTTGGTAAAGTTGTGCGAAAGGGATAAGGCAAAAGGGGCCACTATCATGGCGAGCCTTGCTAGACTGAAGCGCGAGGTCTATTCACTCGCCGAGATCTATCGCGCTTTCGGTGATGCTATGGACAATGAGCCGCCTTACTTAGGCACATCGCCTACTGCACATGCGGCAAGCGATTAATCGGAGACCGTTCTCGAGCTCAAACATTCCGCAACTGACGAGAGGAATTTCATGCCGGGTCCAGAACCGCGCGAACTATTGATGACTCTTGAGACTACGCTATACAAAGCAGGCATAGACATTGCTGGCGTGATAGCCCAACTTGGTCAGGTGCAAGCCTCCGAGGACCGGGAGGGCGGGAAGTTTTTTGAATTTCGTGATCATCTTCGCGGTTTGATTTTGTCCTTGTTGAGCAATCAAAGACCTTGGGAGCCTATCGCACGGAATCGGGATCAAATCGATGCGATATTCTTCAACTATGATCCCGACCGCGTTCAGGCTACAGACCCGCTACAATTTGTGTGGTCATTGCGCGATATTCGATGCGGAAATCGGGCGATGGTTAAACAGATGGACTGCCTCTCCGTCAACATTGCTACGATGAAGCGAATTGTTTCCGAGCGCGGCTCATTGGACGAGTTCGTCGAGAGTGCCGATCCAGATTCGATCGCAAAAGCGCTCTCCGATCCAGGCCCCTACAAGTTGAAGCAGGTCGGGTTCGCACTTGCACTTGAATACCTTAGAAACGTGGGCATTCGCGCAGCTAAGCCGGACTCGCATATTCTGCGAGTGTTAAGCGGCCAATGTCTTGGGTACTTAAGCGATCGTCCAAAACCGATCGAGGCAAGCGTGCTTGTGGCGAAGCTTGCCAAACTGAGTGGAAGTAACCCTACCTACTTAGATAACTTGCTGTGGATGTTGTGCGCAAAAAATTATGGCGACATCTGTGGGGAAAAGCCGCGTTGCCATGATTGCGGCTTCGAGCGTACATGCAATTTTCCGCATTCGCGCCCGGTCATTGGCTGATGAATGCCAAGTCCGCTAATCGCAACGTGTGCCCCTGTACCGCAATGAACTTCCCTGATCTGGTAAATCGAATTCGCACAGAGCGAGGTCTCACGAGTGATGATGTCCCGGGTTTTGATCCAAACAACGGGAATGAAGGCGCGAAGTACCTTTTTCTTCTTGAGGCTCCCGGACCGATAGCTAAGAAAACTGGCGAGATTTCCCTCAAGAACAAAGACCCATCAGCCAGAAACCTTCGAGAACAGTTGAGGGTGGCAGGTATTGGCCATAAAGACCTCGCACTCTGGAACGTGGTGCCCTGGTATCTCAGCAATGACCCAGGTACGTCGATCCGGGCGGCAACCGCCAGTGATGTACGCGAGGGAATTGAATACTTGGTCGAGTTAATCGAGGCGATGCCGAATCTGCGCTGCATCGTCCTGGTAGGTGGCGCCGCAAGACAAGCTCATATGTTCCTGTCGCGTAAAACCACTGCACGAATAGTTACCTGTCATCACACTTCAGCGCGGGCGACGAATAGCAATCGCGACGCAGCCCGCGAGAACATTGAAGTCTTTAGCTACGTTAAGGCAACTACCTGAAACTCAGGGGTGCCCAACACGCATGCCGGTACTGCTCGGCCTAGTCGGCGAAATCAACGTGTCGGCCTGAGCCCGGCGCGCCGGATCTTATGGCCCGGCCACAGGGTGAACGTCAGTCCGCCATCCCCCATGGCCGGCTGAAGCCGGCCCTAAGGGCAACCGACCCTTGCCCGGCCGACCACTACTCCGCGGCTGTCGCCGACGCCTCCATCATGCATTGCACCAGTTCGGCCACCGAACGCACTTCCATCTTGTCCATGACACGCCCGCGATGCACCTCGACTGTCTTGATGCTGATGCCGAGGTCATCGGCGATCTGCTTGTTGAGTCGGCCGGCGGCGACCAGATCCATGACTTCGCGCTCGCGCTGGGTCAGGCTGCCCAGGCGTCGCCGGATTTCCGCGCAGCGCCGGCGCTGGCCCGACTGCTCGCGGTCGGCAGCCAGGCACTGTTCGATCAGGCGCAGAATCTCCTTGTTGTTGAACGGCTTCTCGATGAAGTCGCTGGCCCCCTTCTTGAGCGCGGACACGGCCATCGGCACGTCGCCATGGCCGGTGACGAAGATGACCGGCAAGCCCGGACACACCGCCTGAAGCTTCTCGTGAAGTTCCAGCCCGCTCATGCCGGGCATCCGCACATCGAGCACCAGGCAGCCGGGCATGTCGTCGGTACAGGCTTCGAGGAAGGCCTCGCCGGAAGCGAAGACCCTCACCCGCAAGCCGTTCGACTCCAGCAACCAGGCCAGGGAATCACGCATCGCCTCGTCGTCGTCGACGACAAATACGCACTGTTCCCTCGCCATCATTTCGCCGGCCATGATTACTCCCTATTCGCCAAGCGGCAGCGTAAAGCGAAACACCGACCCGCCGCCGGGATTGGCGGCAGCCCACAGGCGACCATTGTGAAATTCGATGATGGTGCGGCAGATGTTGAGTCCCATGCCCATTCCCTGTGGCTTGGTGGTGAAGAAAGGCGCGAACAGCTTCTCGGTTTCGCTGGTGTCGATGCCATGTCCATTGTCGCGCACCTCGATCTCGATCTGCGCCTCGTCGTTGCAGCGCGCGGCGAGGGTCAAATGCCGCCGCTGGCGCGGCGTTTGGGCCATGGCTTCGATGCCGTTCTTGACCAGGTTGAGCAGCACCTGCTCGATCATGATGCGGTCGGCGCGCACCGGCGGCAGGCCCGGCGAAATATCGACACGGATATCGACCCCGGCCTTGCGCGCCTCCATCTCGGCAAAGCCGATCACCTCATCGACGATGTCGGCCAGCGGCACCGAAACGCAGTGCGGCTCGCTCTTGCGCACGAAGTCGCGCATGCGGCGCACGATCTTGCCGGCACGCTCGGCCTGGAAGCTGGCCTTGCGCATGGCATCGAGAATCGCCTCGCCCTGGTAGTCGCCCCTCTCCAGGCGGTTGACGCAGCCCATCGCGTAGTTGGCGATGGCGGCCAGCGGCTGGTTGAGTTCATGGGCCAGGGTAGACGCCATTTCCCCCATCGAGATCAGGTGCGCGGTCTGTTCCAGGCGCTCCTGGTGCTTGAGCGCGGCCTCCTCCATGAGCTTGCGTTCGGTGATGTCGGTGGCGATCTCCATGCGCACCACGCGGCCGTCGACCCAGCGGATGGCGCGGTCGCGCAGGTGGTACCAGCGACCGGACAGGGTGTTGTGGATTTCGCCGTCGAAGAGTTCCCGCGGCACTTCGTCGAGCCCCAGTTGGCGCGGATCGATGCGGAATTCGCCGGGATCGGGACGGCAGGCCGCCGTCACCTGCCAGCAGTTGCGCCCGACCGCGTCGAAGCCGTGGATGTTCTTGAAGGCGCGGTTGGCATACAGGATCTCGTCGCTGGCCACGGCGGCCACGTAAACGCCGGTGTCGAGACCGTCGAGCACGGCGACGAAACGCTCGTGCGCCGCCTCCAGCTCGGCGCGCGCGCGCTTGGGTTCGGTGATGTCGTTCATCGACGCCATCCAGCCGGTCTGCCGGCCGGAGCTGTCGATCAGCGGCGAGACGTACAGGCGGGCGTCGAAGCGCTCGCCGTTCTTGCGCTGAACGCGGATTTCGAAGCCCCCCGCCGGCGCCTGGCCGGCCAGCGTGATGTCGATGTTGTGCTGGTTGTAGTCGAGCTCCTCGGGCGGCCAGTAGGGAAACGGCGGGCGCACGCCGATCAGTTCCTGCTCGGTCCAGCCGGTCATGCGGCAAAACGCCGGATTGACGTAGATGATCCGCCCGTCGAGATCGACCGCGCGCAGGCCGGTCACCAGCGATTCGCCCATCGCCTTGCGAAACGCATACTCGGCGCGCAACGCCTCCTCGCCGCGCTTGCGGTCGGTGATGTCGTGGGCCACAGCATAGAGCAGCCCTTCCTCGGGCACCGGATTGATGCTCCACACCAGCCACTTGTAGCGCCCGTCGTCGCAACGGCAGCGCCGCTCGAAACTGACCGGCTGCCCCAGGGCCAGTTGACGTAGGGATTCCCGGGTTTCCGCCTGTTCGTCCAAATGCACGAAATCGAGCAACGGGCGCCCGACCAGCACGGGCGCCGCATAGCCGAGTATCCGCTCGAAGGCCGGATTGACGCGACGAAAGACGCCGTCCAGACCGGTGATGCAGAGCATGTCCAGCGACAGGTTGAACAGGCGGTCGCGCTCCTTTTCGACCTGCACCCGGCGCAACACATGCTGGCGCAGTGCGGTCAGGCTCCAGACCACGACCAGCGTCAGGCCGAAGATCAGCAAGGCCGGCAGCGCGCGCGGCACTTCGCTGCCGCTGCGGTATGCCACCGCATGCATGACCAGGCCGTTGCCGGGCGGATCGATGCTCAGCGAATAGTCGAGCGCGTCGTCGGTCTTCTTTACCGCGGAATTGCTCGCCAGTACCTTGCCGCCCGCCTCCTCGATGCTGAGGCGGTATTTGTCGGTAAACCAGTTCGGCACCAGATAGTTGACCAGGCCCTCCACCGAATACACGCCGACGATCGCCCCACGATGCTCGCGACCGCGCTGCACCGGGACGAACAGTTCGACGGTGGCGACGCCGCGAATGCCCTCGTAGGCGGCGCCATAGCTCGGCCGGCTGTTGTCGCGGGCCCGGCTGAACGTCGCCGGCTGGCTCGCCGCCAGCATTTCTCCGGAAATCCAGTCGGTGGTCTCGAACGGCGCCGTCCAGCGGATCACGGTTCCGGCATCGACCCAGGCGATGTTCACCAGTTCCGGATTGTTGGCGATGTACTGGGTGGCCCGAATCTGGAAATTGTCGCGATCGAGCACGCCCTCGGCCAGTTCGCGTGCCAATTGCCCGAGGAACTCCTGATTGCCCTGCAAGTGCAGGCGCATGGTCTGCTCGGCCCATTGCATGTCGCGCGCCAGCACATTCTGCTGCAAGTCGAGTTCGCGCTTTTGCAAGACCCAGACCAGCGTCAGCATCGCCACCGCGAAAATGCCGATGGCGATATAGGGCAGATTCCAGAGCCAGATGCGCCCGAAACCGGCTGCTGCGGTCGGAGATCGATGCTTGGGCATATCGCGCGGCGGTCCACCGCCAGTGAAAACAGTTTACCCGCCCCGACGCCAGGGCAGGCGAGCGTCCATTCTAGGCGCGGCCGGCGCGCCCTATGGGTAAGGGTTTTCCCCAACAGGGTTAAACCCGATAGCAGGAACCGTCCCAGGCGCCTATCCTGCCGCCACTTTGCAAATCGCGCCGATACAACGCGGCGGACCGGACGCGAAAACGAAAGCCTCGCTCCGGGCGCAAACGCCCCGCCGGCAGTATGCTGCGCAACGGGAGCCAAAGTAGCCGACGGAAAAGGAGCGAGGCGATGACACTATTCATGGAAGCCTACGAGTGGGCCGAAAAGTCCATCTGGAATACCCTGACGCGGAAGCTGATGAGCTTCCTCTTCCTGTTCCTCGCCGACCTTGCCTACCTCGGCATTTATCTCAAGACCCGGTACGACCTGGAAAAGCTGCTCTCCGACGGCAAGGTGGCCGAAGCCACGCTGCAGTCCGCGCTATCGATCATGGAATCCGGCCTGATCGCCATGGTCGTGCTGACCGTGCTCGCCCTGACCTGGAATGTCCTGCAAATCCTCTACATGCGCTACCTGATCGTCAGGCCGGTAAAGACCATCACCCGCATGTTCGACGAAATCGGCCGCGGCGAAGGCGATTTCTCCAAGGATCTGCCGCTACTCAGCCATGACGAACTGCGCGACATGGCGCTGGCCTACAACCGTTATGCAGAGAAGATGCGGCAGACCATCGGCGAGCTGCGCAAGATGAGCGTGAGCATTGCGCGCGAGGCGGCGGTGGTGCGCCGCCATGTGACCAACACCACCACCCAGGCCGAGCAGCAGGGCAACATGACGGAGTCGGTGTTCACCGCCAGCAACGAGGCGACGCGGGCCATCGAAGAGGTATCCAGCTCGGCCCAGGTCATCTCCGACTCGACCGCGCAGAACCTGGAAAAGGCCAGGGTCTCGCTCGATGAAATGATCGACATCGCCGGCAAGATCACGGCCACCACCGAGAAGCTCGGCAGCTTCAGCGTCACGGTGGCGAATCTGAGCACCCGTTCGGAAAGCATCAAGGCCATCGCCAGCCTGATCAAGGAGATCGCCAGCCAGACCAACCTGCTGGCGCTCAACGCGGCGATCGAGGCGGCTCGCGCCGGCGAGCAGGGGCGCGGCTTCGCCGTGGTCGCCGACGAAGTGCGCAAGCTGGCGGAAAAGGTCAACCAGGCGACCCAGGAAATCAATCTGAATATCGGCGGCATGATCGAGCTGGTGCGCGACACCCTGGCCGAAAACCAGATCATCAATGCCGACATCGTCCAGACCCGGGACGTGGTGCAGAAGTCTTCGGTGCAGTTCCGCCAGATGGTGGCCGATTTCGAGGACACCAACGAGAAGCTGTTCCGCATCGCCGCGGCGATGGAGCAGCTTACCGCGACCAACAACCAGGTGCATCAGAACGTCACCGAGATCAACGGCCTGTCGCACCGGGTCGCCACCGACATGCGCGACTCGGAGAAGTCTTCCCTCGGCCTGTCGAGCGCCACCGAGAGCGTCCAGGAGCTGGTCTCGCGCTTCAAGATCGGGCGCGGCAACTTCGACTACAACGTCGACGTCGCGCGCCGTTTCCGCGACCAACTGCAAACCACGCTGGAAAAAATTCATGCTCGCGGCATCGACGTGTTCGACCGCAACTACGTCCCGGTCGGCGATGCCAAGCCGCAGAAATACCGCGTCAAGTACGAAGATGCCTATATCGCCGAATGCCAGCAGATCCTCGAAAAGTCGCTGGCCGAACTCAAAGGCGGCGTCTACGCGGTGGGGGTGGACGTCAATGGCTACCTGACCGCCCACAACCTGAAGTTCTCCAAGCCGCTGACCGGCGACTATCAGACCGACCTGGTCGGCAACCGCACCCGGCGCAAGTTCGAAGCGCCGACCGAGTTGCGCGCCGCACGCAACGAGACGCCGCTGCTGCTGCAGACCTATATCCGCGATACCGGCGAACTGATGTGCGACCTGGCGCTGCCGATCATGGTGGCCGGCCGCCAGTGGGGCAACGTGCGCGTCGGTTGCACCACCGACACCCTGCTGGCATGAACGCCTCGCCGCAAGCTCGGCGCCGCGCAACCCGCACGTCATCTCATTCACACTACCTAACGCCACACTAGCGCAGGAGCCGCATCATGGAACAGCCGCATGGCCTTTCGCGGGATTACCCGCCCAAACCCGAGAACGTCTATTTGTTCGCCACCTGCCTGGTCGACCAGTTCGCCCCGGAGGCAGGTCTCGACACCATCCGCCTGCTCGAACGCGAAGGCATCGCCGTTCATTTTCCCGAGCGACAGACCTGCTGCGGCCAGCCGGCCTATACCAGCGGCTATCCCGACGAGGCGCGCGCCGTCGCCCGCCTTCAGCTCGACCTGTTCCCGCGCCTGTGGCCGGTGGTGGTGCCTTCCGGTTCCTGCGCAGCAATGTTGCGCCATCACTACCCCAAGTTGTTTGCCAACGATCCGCCGCTGCGCGCCAAGGCCGAAGACCTGTCGCGCCGCGTCTTCGAGCTGACCGAATTCCTCGTCCATGTCGCCGGCTTTCGGCAGCAGGACATCGGCGAACCCTGCACCGTGGCACTGCACACCTCCTGCCACGCCCGGCGCGAAATGGGCTCGCACGAAACCAGCGCCGCACTGCTGGCCAGCCTCGACCAGGTCGAGGTGGTGCAGCAGGCGCGCGTCGAGGAGTGCTGCGGCTTTGGCGGCACCTTCGCGATCCGCCATCCCGACATCTCGGAAGCCATCGTCACGGACAAGGTGACCAGCCTCAAGGACAGCGGCGCGCGCCGTGTCGTCAGCGCCGACTGTGGCTGCCTGTTCAACATCCTCGGCAGCGCCGCCCGCCTCGACGAAATCGCCGGGGCGCCGGCGCCGACTCTTGAAGGCGAGCACATTGCCAGCTTCCTCTGGCGGCGCACCGGCGGAGCGGAACAATGAGCGCGCGGGAGAATATCCTCGGCCGCCTGCGCGCGGCGCCAACTGGCACCCCGGCGCCGCTGCCCGACCTCGCCGCCTGGCGCGCCCTGCGCCCGCCCGTGGCGGATGCCGCCGCCGGCCTCGCCTTGTTCAGGACCAACATCGAGGCTGCCCACGCCGAGGTGCATGACACCACGGCGCAGGACTGGCCCGCGCTGCTCGCCCGCCTGGCCGCCGCCAAAGGCGTGCAGACCCTGCTGTTCGGACCCGCCACGGCACATGGCGCACAGTTAAGCGCAAGCGCGCCACCCGGCGTGCAACTGGTGCCTTACGACCGCCCCGCCGATCAATGGCGCGACCTGTTGTTCGACGGCATCGACGCCTCGCTCACCGCGGCCGTCAGCGCCATCGCCGACACCGGCAGCCTGATCTTGTGGCCGGATGCGCATGAGCCGCGCCTGATGTCGCTGGTGCCGCCGATTCATTTCGTGCTGTTCGACGCGGCGCGGATACATCTCGACCTGCATGCCGCGATGCGCGCCGAGGCCTGGGCGACGCGCATGCCGACCAATGCGCTGGTGATCTCGGGACCGTCGAAGACCGCCGACATCCAGCAGACGCTGGCCTATGGCGCCCATGGCCCGCGCGAGCTGATCGTGCTGCTCTGCCATTCGAATGGAGGCCAGCCATGAGCCAGCCCGTGCACTTCCATGCGGCGAGCGACTTCGCCGACCGCAGCCGCGCCGCCGTCAATGACATCGGCCTGCGGCGCAACTTCCGCAGCGCCATGGATTACCTGCAGACCAAGCGCCGCGCCCAGTTCGGCGATGCCGGGGAACTCAGCGTGCTGCGCGACCTCGGCGCCGCGATCCGCCGCCACGCCCTGGCCAACTTGCCCGACCTGCTGGAACAGCTCGAAGCGCGCCTGAGCGCCAACGGCGTGGTGGTGCATTGGGCGGAGACGCCGGCCGAGGCCAAC
>MHZX01000071.1:5651-7017 GCA_001828935.1 Rhodocyclales bacterium RIFCSPLOWO2_02_FULL_63_24 | reverse complement strand
TCGGGGCTGACGGTCTTCTTCGCATCGTTGATCACGCCCTTGGGCAGAGCCGCGGCGGTGACCATGGTGCCAGTGACGAACTTGACGCCCTCCGCCTTCATCTGCGCCATGCGCCAGTCGATCAGACGCTTGTCGAGCTTGAAGTCGGGAATGCCATAGCGCAACAGGCCGCCGATGCGGTCGTTCTTCTCGAACACCGTGACGGCATGGCCGACGCGCGCCAACTGCTGCGCCGCGGCCAGCCCGGCCGGGCCGGAGCCGACGATGGCGATCTTCTTGCCGGTCTTGTGCGCCGCCGGTTGCGGCACGACCCAGCCGTTCTCGCCGGCCTTGTCGATGATGGCGCGTTCGATCGACTTGATGCCGACCGGCGTCTGCGGAATGTTCAGGGTGCAGGCCGCCTCGCAGGGCGCGGGGCAGATGCGACTGGTGAGTTCCGGAAAGTTGTTGGTCGAGTGCAGGGTCTCGATCGCCTCGCGCCAGCGGCCCTTGTAGACCAGGTCGTTCCAGTCCGGAATCAGGTTGTTGACCGGGCAGCCGTTGTTGCAGAAGGGAATGCCGCAGTCCATGCAGCGCGCGCCCTGAATTTTCGCCTGCTCGTCGCTCAGGTGCGGAATGAACTCGTGGTAATGGAGAACTCGCGTCGCGGCCTTTTCGTAGGTTTCCGAAATGCGCTGGAATTCGAGGAATCCGGTGGGCTTGCCCATTACGCTGCTTCCTTCAGTTGCGTTGCCGCGAGCTCTTTCAGGGCGCGGCGATATTCATGCGGAAAGACCTTGACGAACTTGGCGCGCGCCTTGGCCCAGTCGGCCAGCAGCGCCTTGGCGCGCTCGCTGCCGGACAGCCTGGCATGCTGCTCGATCATGTGCCTGAGCTGCGCCTCGTCGGTCTGCTCGCGATGTCGCATGCCGTCGTCGGGCTGTTGCGCCTCGGGCAGCACCGTGTCGAGCGCAACCATGGCCAGGTTGCAGCGCTTGGCAAACATGCCGTCCTCGTCATAGACGTAGGCGATGCCGCCCGACATGCCGGCAGCGAAGTTGCGCCCGGTGAGGCCGAGCACGGCCACCGTGCCGCCGGTCATGTATTCGCAGCCGTGATCGCCGGTGCCTTCGACCACCGCCGTTGCGCCGGAATTGCGCACGCCGAAGCGCTCGCCGGCAACGCCGCGGAAATACACGTCGCCGGCGATGGCGCCGTAGAGCACGGTATTGCCGACGATGATGTTCTCGCAAGGCACACCGCGGAAAGCCTCGGGCGGGCGCACGACAATGCGGCCGCCGGAGAGGCCCTTGCCGACATAGTCGTTGGCTTCGCCGGTCAGATCGAGCGTGATGCCGCGCGCGAGGAAAGCGCCGAAGCTCTGTCC
>MHZX01000071.1:1083-5626 GCA_001828935.1 Rhodocyclales bacterium RIFCSPLOWO2_02_FULL_63_24 | reverse complement strand
ATGGTGTTGTCGGCCAGCCCGGCATGGCCATGGCGCTTGGCCACCTCGTGCGACAGCAGGGTGCCGACGGTGCGGTTCTGGTTGCGGATCGGCGACTCGATCACGACTTTCTCGCCGCGTTCGAGAGCCGGCGCCGCCTTGGCGATCAGGCTATGATCGAGAGCCCGCGACAGGCCGTGGTCCTGAACTTCGCGATGGCAGCAGGCGACGCCGGGCACCGTGGGCTGCCGGTAGAAAATCCGCGAGAAGTCGAGACCCCTGGCCTTCCAGTGGTCTACGCCCTTCTTCATGTCGAGCAGGTCGGAACGGCCGATCAGTTCGTCGAACTGGCGGATGCCCATCTGCGCCATGTACTCGCGCACTTCCTCGGCGACGAAGAAGAAGTAATTGACGACATGCTCGGGTTGGCCGGAGAAGCGCGCGCGCAGCACCGGATCCTGCGTTGCGACGCCGACCGGGCAAGTATTGAGGTGGCACTTGCGCATCATCACGCAGCCCTCGACCACCAGCGGCGCCGTGGCGAAACCGAATTCGTCGGCACCGAGCAGGGCGCCGATCAGCACGTCGCGGCCGGTCTTCATCTGGCCGTCGGCCTGGACCCGCACGCGGCCGCGCAGGCGGTTGAGCACCAGGGTCTGCTGCGTCTCGGCCAGGCCCAGTTCCCAGGGCGTGCCGGCGTGCTTGATCGACGAAATCGGCGAAGCGCCGGTGCCGCCGTCATGGCCGGCGATCACGACGTGGTCGGCCTTGGCCTTGACCACGCCGGCAGCCACCGTGCCGACGCCGATTTCCGACACCAGCTTGACCGAGACGCTGGCCTGCGGATTGGAGTTCTTCAGGTCGTGGATCAGTTGCGCCAGATCCTCGATCGAGTAGATGTCATGGTGCGGCGGCGGCGAAATCAGCTGCACGCCGGGCACCGAGTGGCGCAGGAAACCGATGTACTCGGAGACCTTGTGGCCAGGCAGCTGGCCGCCCTCACCGGGCTTGGCGCCCTGCGCCATCTTGATCTGCAATTGATCGGCGTTGGCCAGGTATTCGGCGGTGACGCCGAAGCGGCCCGAGGCCACCTGCTTGATCGCCGAGCGCAGGCTGTCGCCGGCCTTGAGCGGAATGTCGCGCGCGATGCGGCTCTTGCCGATCACGCCGGCCAGCGTGGTGGCGGCCGTCACCGGCTTGTAGCGCATGCGGTCCTCGCCGCCCTCGCCGGTATTCGACTTGCCGCCGATGCGGTTCATGGCGATTGCCAGCGTGGTGTGGGCTTCGGTCGAAATGCTGCCCAGCGACATGGCGCCGGTGGCGAAGCGCTTGACGATTTCCTTGGCCGGCTCGACCTGGTCGAGCGCGATCGGCGCCGCCGCGGGCCGGATCTCGAACAAGCCGCGCAGGGTCATGTGCCGCACACCCTGATCGTTGATCAGCTTGGCATATTCCTTGTAGGTTTCGGTCTTGCCCGAACGCGTCGCATGCTGCAGCTTGGCAATCACGTCCGGCGTCCACATGTGTTCTTCGCCGCGAACCCTGAATGCATATTCGCCGCCGCAGTCGAGCATGCTGGCGAGCACCGGGTTGTCGCTCCAGGCGTCGGCATGGGTGCGCAAGGCTTCCTCGGCCACTTCCTTGAGGCCGATGCCTTCGACCTTGGTCGGCGTACCGGCGAAATAGCGGTTGACCAGGTCGGAGGAGAGGCCGACCGCCTCGAAAATCTGCGCGCCGCAGTAAGACTGGTAGGTCGAGATGCCCATTTTCGACATCACCTTCATCAGCCCCTTGTTGATGGCCTTGACGTAGTTTTTCTGCGCATCGTAGGCGGTGGCCTTGTTCGGCAACTGGGCCGCGATCGCGGCGATGCTCTCGAAGGCGAGCCAGGGATGGATCGCCTGCGCGCCATAACCCGCCAGCGTTGCGAAGTGATGCACCTCGCGCGCGGCACCGGTTTCAACCACCAGGCCGCAGGAGGTGCGCAGTCCGATCTTCACCAGGTGCTGATGCACGGCGGAACATGCCAGCAGCGCCGGGATCGGCGCGCGTTCATGGTCGACGCTGCGATCGGAAAGGATCACCACGTTGTAGCCCGCGGTCACGGCTTGTTCGGCGCGGGTGCAGACCTGGTACAGCGAGCGGCCGAGGCCCGCCGAGCCCTCGGCGGCGGGCGTCGTGATGTCGACCACGATGGGCCGGAAAGTGCCCTTGGTCAGCGCATCGATCTGCTTCAGCTTGGCCATGTCGGCCGGCGACAGCACCGGTTGATGCACCTCCAGGCGCGGGGTCGGTTCGGTCTCGTCGATGCCCAGCAGGTTCGGGTTGGGACTGACCAGGGAAATCAGCGACATGACGATCTCTTCGCGGATCGGATCGATCGGCGGATTCGTCACCTGGGCGAACAGCTGCTTGAAGTAGTTGAACAGCGGCTTGGGCCGGTCCGACAGCACCGGCAGCGGGCTGTCGTTGCCCATCGCACCCGTGGCTTCCTCGCCGAGGGTGGCCATCGGTTCGAGGATGAACTTGAAGTCCTCCTGCGTGTAGCCGAAAGCCTGCTGCACCTTCAGCAACGGGCCCTTGAGGTTTTCCTGCAGCTTGACCGCGGGCAGGTCGTCGACGAAATAGCGCGAAGCCTCGATCCACTTGCGGTAAGGCTTGGCCGTGGACATGGTGCGCTTGAGTTCCGCGTCGTCGATGATGCGGCCCTGTTCGAGATCGATGAGGAACATCTTGCCGGGTTGCAGGCGCCACTTTTTGACGATGCGCTCTTGGGCGATCGGCAGCACGCCGATCTCGGACGACATCACCACCAGGTCGTCGTCGGTGATCAGGTAGCGTGCCGGACGCAGGCCGTTGCGGTCGAGCGTGGCGCCGATCTGGCGGCCGTCGGTGAAGGCCACCGCGGCCGGGCCGTCCCAGGGCTCCATCAGCGCCATGTGGTATTCGTAGAAGGCGCGGCGTTCTTCGTCCATCAGCGGATTGCCGGCCCAGGCTTCGGGAATCAGCATCATCATGGCGTGCGCCAGGCTGTAGCCGCCCATCACCAGCAGTTCCAGGGCATTGTCGAAGGAGGCGGAATCCGACTGGCCGTCGTAGATCAGCGGCCAGACCTTTTCCAGATCCTCGCCCAGCACCGGCGACGAAATGCCGTGCTCTCGCGCGCGCATCCAATTGACATTGCCGCGCAGGGCGTTGATCTCGCCGTTGTGGGCGATCATGCGGAAGGGATGGGCCAGGTCCCAGGTGGGGAAGGTATTGGTGGAAAAGCGCTGGTGCGCCAGGGCCATTGCCGAAACCGCGCGCCTGTCCTGCAGGTCGAGGTAATAGGTACCGACCTGGTTGGCCAGCAGCATGCCCTTGTACACCACCGTGCGCGCCGACATCGACGGCACGTAGAACATCTTGCCGTCGGGCAGCTTGAGCGCCTGGATGGTGTGGCCGATCGCCTTGCGCAGGATGTAGAGCTTTCTTTCCAGCGCGTCGGTATCGTCGATGCCGGCGCCGGCGCCGATGAACACCTGGCGCACCACGGGCTCGATATCCTTGGCTGCCTGGGCCAAGCCGCTGTTGTCCACCGGCACATCGCGCCAGCCGAGCAGCACCTGTCCTTCGTAACGAATTGCGCGCTCGATCACCGCTTCGCAGGAACGCCGGCTGGCGTCGCCGCGCGGCAGGAACACCATGCCGACGCCATACTCGCCGACCGGCGGCAGCGTGACACCCTGCTGCGCCAGTTCCTCACGGAAGAGGCCATCGGGAATCTGGATCAGAATGCCCGCGCCGTCACCCAGCAAGGGGTCGTAACCCGTCGCCCCGCGGTGTTCGAGGTTTTCCAGAATCAGCAGCCCCTGCTCGATGATGGAGTGGCTCTTCTGGTTCTTGATGTGCGCAACGAAACCGACGCCACAGGCGTCATGCTCATTGGCCGGGTCGTAGAGACCCTGGCGCTGGGGGAGGACCATCGTGTCTTTCCTCGGAAATGCGGCCGGCACACGCCGGAGGCGGTCGGCAAAAAAGCCGGGGTGATGCTTCTCCCCGGCCTTGTATGGTCCGCCTGACATGGCGAACGCGGTGCTAAATATACCGCCAAAAGCGGTTGAATTCAATACGCTGCAACGCAGCATGGGGACTTTGCAGTCCGTTTAGAGTTCCCCGACGGAGAACAGGCGGCGATGCTCCTTCATCGAGTAGCGGTCGGTCATGCCGGCGATGTAGTCCGCCGTGGCGCGCACCACGCTCTCGGTGGCGGCCATTTGCTGGTATTGCGGCGGCAGCAGGCGCGGATCGGCGACAAAGGCACCGAACAGGTCGCGAATGATGCGGCGCGCCTTGGCGGTCATGCGCAGCACCTCATAGTGCTGGTACAGGTGCTGGTGCAAGAAACCCTTCAAGGCGCGGTTTTCGGCCTGCATCGCCTCGGTGAAGGCAATCAATGCCGGCGCCGCATGGACATCCTCCAGGCTTCGCGGAGCGGCAGCCGCGATCCGTCGCGCCGATTCGGCCAGCAGATCGGTGACCTGGGCGTCGATCATGCGCCGTATGGTCTCGTGCACCCGGCGGC
>MHZX01000071.1:642-1005 GCA_001828935.1 Rhodocyclales bacterium RIFCSPLOWO2_02_FULL_63_24 | reverse complement strand
GGGTCAGCAGTCCGGAGCGCAAGCCATCGTCGACGTCATGGTTGTTGTAGGCGATCTCGTCGGCCAGATTGCAGATCTGCGCCTCCAGCGAGGGTCTGTGCCTCTCGAGGAAGCGCCGGCCGAGTTCGCCGAGGTCGCGCGCCCGCGCCGGTGAGCAGTGCTTGAGTATGCCCTCGCGCGTCTCGAACATCAGGTTGAGGCCGTCAAAGGCGCCATAGCGCTCTTCGAGGCGATCGACGATACGCAGGCTTTGCAGGTTGTGCTCGAAGCCACCATGCGCCTGCATGCATTCGTTAAGCGCGTCCTGTCCGGCGTGGCCGAAGGGGGTGTGACCGAGATCGTGGGCCAGCGCGATGGCTTCGG
>MHZX01000071.1:0-565 GCA_001828935.1 Rhodocyclales bacterium RIFCSPLOWO2_02_FULL_63_24 | reverse complement strand
GTGCGGAACAGATCGCCTTCATGATTGACGAAGACCTGGGTCTTGTATTCGAGACGCCGGAAGGCGGTGGAATGCACGATACGGTCGCGGTCGCGCTGAAACTCGCTGCGTACCTTGGGCCGCGGTTCGGGGACGACGCGGCCCCGGCTGTTGCTGTCGTCTACCGCGTACGGCGCCAGTTCACTCACGACAGCAAGCAGCGATGGCAGCGACAATTTCCTCCTGCGGCACGTCGGCCGTCGTCACCGCGTCACCCAGCGACTTGAGCAGTATCAGACGCAGGCTGCCGGCAATGACCTTTTTGTCGTGGGACATCAGTTCGAGATAGCGCGCTGGCCCGAGATCCGGCGCCGTGAGCGGCAATCCGGCGCGCAGCAACAGTGCGCGGATGCGCTCGACGTCGGCGGGCGAGAGCCAGCCCAGGCGCTGCGAGAGTTCCGCAGCCATCATGCTGCCGGCGGCGACGGCCTCGCCATGCAGCCAGGCGCCGTAGCCCATGCCGGTCTCGATCGCATGACCGAAGGTATGGCCCAGGTTCAGCAGCGCGCGACCGCCGTCCCTGGCT
>MHZX01000070.1 GCA_001828935.1 Rhodocyclales bacterium RIFCSPLOWO2_02_FULL_63_24 | reverse complement strand
CAGTGTGTTCAATGAACCGCCGGATGCGGAACCGCACGTCCGGTGGTGTGGGAGGACGGCGGGGGTGACCCCGCCTCCTACCCGATCGTCGTGCAACCCTGTAGTAGAGTCCCAAGTCAACAACTCTGAACAGTCTGGAGAACAACATGCATGACTTGGCGAAGAATGTGTTGGGCGGCCTCCTGCAGCCATGCAGCACCGACCCGATGACCGGATTTTTCCGCACCGGCGACTGTCAGGTTACCGAAGAGGACATCGGCAACCACGGCGTGTGCATCGTCGCCACGGCCGAGTTCCTGGCTTTCTCCAAAGCGCGCGGCAACGACTTGTCGACGCCGCATCCCGAATTCGAGTTCCCCGGCTTGAAGCCAGGGGATCGCTGGTGCCTGTGTTCGGCACGCTGGCAGGAAGCCTTGCTGGCCGGCCACGCGCCGCAGGTGGTGCTCGAATCCACCTCCTCTGCTGCGCTGGAGGCGGTCCGCCTGGCCGATCTCAAGCGCTACGCAGTCAAGCTCGACGAGGCGAAATGAATAGTGCGCTATACAAACTGTCTGCCCGCCGCATCGACGGCGGCAAGCAGTCGATGAAGGATTTCAAGGGCAAGGTGCTGCTGATCGTGAATGTCGCCAGCGGTTGCGGCTTCACGCCCCAGTACGCCGGGTTGGAGGAACTGTGGCGCAAGTATCGCGAGCGCGGCCTGGTGGTGCTTGGGTTTCCCTGCAACCAGTTCGGCGCGCAGGAGCCGGGCGATGAAGCCGACATCGCGGAATTCTGCAGCCTCAACTACGAAGTCAGCTTTCCGCTGTTTGCCAAGGTCGACGTGAACGGTGACGCGACGCATCCGATCTTCGCCTTCCTCAAGTCGGGTGCGCCGGGCATACTCGGCACGGAAGGCATCAAGTGGAACTTCACCAAGTTCCTGGTCGACCGTGAAGGCCGAGTGGTCGGGCGCTACGCTTCGGCGCACAAGCCGGAGGATATGGCCGCGGACATCGAGCAGCTGCTTTAGTCGATGACCCCGTCTACGTAATACCAGTAGTCGTTCTCACGCACGAAGCGACTGATCTCATGCAGTCGTTGCGCCCGTCCGCCGAGCTTGCAGCGGGCGACGAATTCGACCGTTGCCGCGTCATCCGTTTGCGTCCAGGCTTTGACCTCCAGCCCCAGCCATTTCGGCTGCGGTTCGGCGGCGAGATTCAGTGCGGCGGGGCGCGTGGAGGCATGCCAGGTGGCCAGCAGATAGTCCTCCAGTCCGAGCACATAAGCGCTGTAGCGCGAGCGCATCAGCGACTCGGCGTCAGGCGCGCGACTGCCCGCGTGGTAACGGCCGCAGCAGCTCGCATAGGCCAGCGGGCGACCGCAGGGGCAAGGCTCCGCGATCACGGGCGCCGGTCGGTTTCGGGCGGCAGTGCGCATTTCGGGCAGTCGCGACCAAACGGCGAGATGTAGCGCCACCAGATCCAGATCAAGAACGGCAGCGCGCAGATCAGTGCGATGTCGCTCCAGCCCGGCTGTGCCAGTTCGCCGTGCCACCATGCCACGGCGGCACGCAGGGCTTCGATCAGCAGCACCATGTAGACGAAGCCGGCGCTTAGCAATGCCGCGCGTTTCATCCGCCGTTCCGTTCGTAGACCCACTGCAACAGGGCATCCTGCGCCGCCTGTGCCGCGCCCGCATTGGGATGGTTGACGAAGAAGACCACGATCCAGCGCCGTCCGCCCCTGTCCAGCACATAACCGGCAAGACTGCGCACGCCTTCCAGGTAGCCTGTCTTGACATGCGCGCGGCCGGCGACGCCGTTCTGCTTGAGGCGTTTTTTCATCGTGCCGTCGATTGCGGCCACCGGCAGGGAGGCCATCAGTTCCGGCATCACCGGGCTTTTCCATGCCGCCTGCAACAGGCGGCCCAGCGCTTCGGCGGAAATCCGCTCGCGGCGCGACAGGCCGGACCCGTTTTCCAGCACCAGTTCCGGCATGCCAAGGCCGCGCGCGGCGAGCCAGGCGCGGATCGCCGCCTCGCCGTCGACCGCGCTGGCCGGGCGATGTCCGGCTTCCATGCCGAGCGTCAGGAACAACTGGCGCGCCATGACGTTATTGGAATACTTGTTGATGTCGCGCACCACGTCGCCAAGAGTCGGCGATGGCAGCACGGCGAGGGCGCGCGCGTCGACAGGCACTGCGCCTTCGCGGACGCTGCCGGCGAGCGTTCCGCCGAGCTCCGCCCAGAGCTGGCGGAACACGCCGAGCACGAATTGCGGGTGTTCCTGCACGGCGACGCTCCAGCGCTGTTCGCCGCAGTGGCCGGGAAAGACCCCGGTCAGCACCAGGCGCGTGGTCAGGCCGTGACTGAAGCTGTCGGCGCGCAGGCGTTCCCGCCAGTCGCTGCAGCCGTTGCCATTGCCGTTGCCCAGCGTGATCTGGTTGACCAGGTCGAGATTGGCCGGCGCCGGCTCCATGGTGACTGCCAGGGTCTTTTGCGCCGGATCGGGAACCAGTTGCAACGTCACCGCCTTGAAGTTCAGCAGCAAGGCATCGGGGGCGACGTTGTAGGGCCGCAGCGGCTGCGCGTCGAACTGCCCCGGGTCGACCGTGCCAATCGCGAAGGCGCTGCGATCCAGCACCAGGTCGCCGCGTATCTCGCGGACGCCGCGGTTGCGTATCTGACGCAGCAGGCGCCCGAACAGCTCATAGGTGAGCCGAGGGTCGCCGTTGCCGCGCAGGTGGAGGTCGCCGCCCAGGACCCCGTCATCGAGCGTGCCGACGGCAAAGGCCTCGGTCTTCCAGACATAGGCCGGTCCCAACTGGTCGAGCGCGGCGAAGGTGGTGAGCAGTTTCATGGTCGACGCCGGATTCAGCGCAGAGCGCGCATTGAACTCCAGGCGCGGCGTCGCGGCGTCGACTTCCCCGACCCAGACCGCGGTCGCCGCCTGCGGAATGCCGGCGCCCTTGAGTGCCAGCGCCACCGGGTCGGGCAGGTCGTTGGCGGCGGCCTGCAGCGCCCACAGGCACAGCAGGGAGAAAAGTACTTTTCGCATGATGTCATCTTATAGAATTAAACAAGACAAAAGCGAGGAGGAAGATCAGCCATGGGAAATTCGGCAGACGCCCTGCAGCCGGCGTGGCAGCCATCGGCCGCGACGATTCGGGCGGCGAAGATCACCGCATTCACCGAGTGGCTGGCGGCCGAGCGCGGCCTGAGATTCGCCGACTACGATGCGCTCTGGCGCTGGTCGGTGGATGATCTGGAAGGCTTCTGGGGGGCCGTCTGGGATTACTTCGCGATCCCCGCCGCGACGCCGCGCACGCGGGTCCTGGCCGACGCCCGGATGCCCGGCGCGCAGTGGTTTCCCGGCGTCACGATGAACTACGTGGACCAGGTCTTCCGCCATGCCACGGCGCTGCGCCCGGCCATCGTCGCGCGCAATGAAGCCGGCGTCGATCGCGAACTGGGCTGGGCCGAACTGCAACGCCAGGTCGGCGCCCTGGCCGCCAGCCTGCGCGCCATGGGAGTTACGCGCGGCGATCGCGTGGTGGCCTATCTGCCCAACATCCCCGAAACCATCGTCGCCTTCCTCGCCGTCGCCAGCCGGGGCGCCATCTGGTCGGCCTGCTCGCCCGACATGGGGCGCATCGCCGTGCTCGACCGCTTCCGCCAGATCGCGCCGAAGGTCCTGATCGCCGTCGATGGCTACCGTTACGGCGGCAAGACCTACGACCGCCGCGAACTGATCCATGAACTGCTGGCGGAACTGCCCAGCGTCGACCACATGGTGCTGCTGCCCTGCCTCGACACGGCGCACGATCCGGCCGAGTTCGCCCACTGCACACCCTGGGACGCCGCGATTGCCGGCGCGGCGCCGCTGCGCGTGGAGCAGGTACCTTTCGACCACCCGCTGTGGGTGGTGTATTCCTCGGGCACCACGGGCCTGCCCAAGCCCATCGTGCATGCGCACGGCGGCATCGTGCTGGAGCACGTCAAGATGGGCGCGCTGCATCTCGATCTCGGTCCCGAGGACTGCTTCCACTGGTATTCGAGCAGCGGCTGGATCATGTGGAATTGCCAACTCTCCGGCCTGCTGCTGGGCAGCACCATCTGCATTTACGACGGCAATCCCGGTTGGCCGGACTGGAACGCGCTGTGGCGCTTCGTCGGCGCAACCGGCGTGACTTTTTTCGGCGCCGGCGCGGCGTTTTTCCTGTCCTGCCTGAAAGCCCATGTCGAACCGAACCAGGTCGCCGACCTGTCGCGCCTGCGCGCCGTCGGTTCCACCGGCTCGCCCTTGCCGCCCGATGGCCATCAGTGGATCTACGACCATGTGCGGCGCGATATCTGGGTCGACCCGATCTCCGGCGGCACCGATTTCGCCGGCTGCTTCGTCGCCGGCGTGCCGACGCTGCCGGTGTATCTGGGCGAGATGCAGTGCCGCTGCCTCGGCGCCAAGGTCGAAGCCTTCGACGAAGCCGGCCGCGCGCTGAGCGACGAAGTCGGCGAACTGGTCTGCAGCGCGCCGATGCCCTCGATGCCGCTGAAGTTCTGGAACGATGCGGAAGATCGGCGCTATCGCGAGAGCTACTTCGACATGTATCCCGGCGTCTGGCGCCACGGCGACTGGCTGCGCATCACGCCGCGCGGCGGCGCCATCATCTACGGCCGTTCCGACGCCACCATCAACCGCCATGGCATCCGCATGGGCACCAGTGAACTCTACCGCGCCGTCGAAGAACTGCCCGAGGTCATGGACAGCCTGGTGGTCGATCTGGAATTCCTCGGCCGCGAATCCTACATGCCGCTGTTTGTCGTCATGCGCCCCGGACACGACCTGACGCCGCAG
Organism: Rhodocyclales bacterium RIFCSPLOWO2_02_FULL_63_24; assembly: GCA_001828935.1. Classification (GTDB taxonomy): domain Bacteria; phylum Pseudomonadota; class Gammaproteobacteria; order Burkholderiales; family Rhodocyclaceae; genus Sulfuritalea. The sequence continues at coordinate 15,996 of MHZX01000070.1, read as the reverse complement.
GTCGAGGCGGTCATCCGCGAGCGCATCAAGCTCGCCCTGTCGGCGCGCCATGTGCCCAACGAGATTTTCCAGGTGGCCGAGATTCCGCGCACGCTGTCGGGCAAGAAGATGGAATTGCCGGTCAAGAAACTCCTGCTCGGCCACGCCCTGGAGAAGATCGCCAACCCCGACGCGATGGCCAACCCGGCCAGCCTGCAGTGGTTCGTCGAGTTTGCCGCGCGGCGCGTGGCAACGGAGCGCGCGGCGTGAGCGGGCGTGTTGCGGTTCCGCTGGCGAAAGCCTACCTGCTGCTGAATCACGGTCCGACGGTGCTGGTTTCCAGCGCCCACGGCGGCCGGCAGAATGTCATGGCCGCGGCCTGGAGCATGCCGCTCGATTTCAATCCGCCCAAGGTCGCTGTGGTGATCGACAAGTCCACGCTGACGCGAGAACTGGTAGACGCCTCGGGCGAGTTCGTGCTCAACGTGCCGTCGCGGCAGCAGGCGGCGATGGCATTGGCGGTCGGCACTCAATCGGGCCGCGAGGTCGATAAATTCTCGATAGTCGGCGTTGGCGGTACGGCGGCTACGGCGGTCGGCGCGCCCTTGATCGCAGGCTGCCTGGCCTGGCTCGAATGCCGGGTCATTCCCGAGCCGCACAACCAGCAGAACTACGACCTGTTTCTCGGTGAAGTGGTCGCCGCCTGGGCCGATCCGGCGGTGTTTTCCAATGGCCGCTGGCACTTCCCCGACCAGCAGCGGCACAGCATCCACTATCAGGCCGGCGGCAGCTTCTTCGCCACCGGCGAGGCTTTCGAGGTTTAACCGACGCGGAAAGGCGACACCCCGATCAGCCAGGCGTGGCCGTAGAAGGCAAACAGCGCCCAGGCGGCGAAGCCTATCCCTACCACCAGCGCGTCGCGCGGTCCGCTGCGGACAGGGTAGCGGCGGCGGGCGATCCGGTCGCGGCGGCGTGCCGAAATGAAGTCCAGCACCGCCCAGGCCAGAAAGGCGCCGAACAAGGCCGCATCGGCCAGCGTGCCGTTGGCCAGCAAATGGGCCACTGCCCAGATCTTGACGCCGGCCACCATCGGGTGGCCGACCGCGGCCTTGATGCGGCTGCCCGGCAGGTAGGCCGCTACCAACAGGATGAAGGCCGGCAGGGTCAGCGAGGCGGCCAGGTGCCGGGTCCAGATCGGCGGAATCCAGAGCGCGGGAGAATCGGCACGGGCCAGGCCATAGCCCCAGATGATCAGCCCAAGCCCTGCCGCAGAGACGAGCGAGTACAGGCCTTTCCAGGTCTGTTCACCCATGCGCGCGAGTTGCGCATCGCGCCAGGCGGGGGCAAGGATTCGTACCGAGTGGGCGCCCAGAAAGACCACCAAGCCGAGTATGAGGAGCGACATGGGACAGTTTTCCGCAACAGTGAAGTGCGGCATCTTACTTGCGATTTATGTCCGCGCCTAATGCGCGGACGGTATCCTAGCGATCAGGCTTCCGGGTCCGTCTTGGCCACATCACACACGGGAGAAGTCCATGTCCAGCCGCCGTCTGCAAACCATCATCCGGTCCGTCGCCACCTCGGATGGCGCCGGTGTCAGCCTGCGTCGCAGCCTGGGGCAGTCCCCGGCGGCGCGCGTCGATCCATTCCTGATGCTCGACGAGTTCTTCTCCGACGATCCCGACGACTACATCGCCGGTTTTCCGCCGCATCCCCATCGCGGCTTCGAGACCGTGACCTACATGCTCGATGGCCACATGCTGCACGAAGACCATCTCGGCAATCGTGGCGATCTGCTGCCCGGCGGCGCGCAATGGATGACCGCCGGGCGCGGCATCATTCATTCCGAAATGCCGCAGCAGGAAAGCGGGCGCATGCGCGGCTTCCAGCTCTGGATCAACCTCCCGGCGGCGGAGAAGATGAAGCCGGCGCATTATCGCGACATCCGGCCCGAGGAAATTCCCCAAACGGCATTGCCCGGCGGCGGCGAGGCCAGGGTGATCGCCGGTCGCATCGCGGTCGAGGGGCGCGAAATCGCCGGTCCGGTCCAGGGCCTTTGCACCGAGCCGCTCTACATCGATGTGCGCCTGCCGTCGGGCGGCCGCTTCACTCAGGTGCTGCCAGCGGGCCACAACGCCTTCGTCTATGCCTACGAAGGGAGCCTGGGCATCGGACCGGCGGACGATGCCCGTCGCCTGGCGGCCCAGGATGCGGGCGTGCTCGCCGCCGGCGATAGCGTGGGCGTCCATGCCGTCGATGGCCCCGCCCGCTTCCTGCTGCTAGCCGCCCGCCCGCTCGGTGAGCCGGTGGTGCAGCACGGGCCCTTCGTCATGAACAGCCGCGAAGAGATCGAGCAGGCCATTTCGGATTACCGCCTGGACCGGCTGGTCTGAAGCCTTAGTCCAGGCGTGCCAGCAGAGCTTCCAGACCTGGGTAGCTGCCGGGCGTCAGGGCAAACTTGCTGGCAAAGCCGCTGCGGGATTCGCCTTTGCGCAGAGCCGCAAGAAAGCCCTCGCGATCATTTACCCAACTGCCGCCGAGCAGCGTCACGCCGCGGGCGAACAGGGCGTCGGGCAGGCAGCCCGCGCTGGGTCCGACCATGGCGAACCAACGGGCGCCGCGGCAGCAGCCAATCATGCGGTCGAGTGTGTCGTTGAGCAGCAGGGTGCTGGTGGCAACGACCTTGCTGCAATCGGCGAGCTGTCCTGCGTCCAGCGTCACGCGGTAGCCGTCGCGCGCTCCGGCCAGTGCCGCGTTCAATTCGACCACCGTGAGCCGGGCGCCGCTCTTGATGATCTGTCCCAGCAGCGGCATGAACAGTCCAATCATGCCGATATGTTCGTCCGGCCGCGGATCCATCTGCCCGATGGAGTCGCTGCTGTTGTCCGGGCGAAATCCTGCCCGGTCGAACAGGCAGCGGGTCAGAGCATTGGCGGCGGCAAAGCCGATGGTCTTCCACAGCCCATCATTGCCGGCGTAGCGGCGAGCCAGTTCCAGCGCGTCGGCGCCGGCCAGGCCAAAACTGTCGGCTCCATGGCGCAATTGCGCCAGGGTGTCGTCCAGCAGGACATACGACAGGCCGAGAGACCCGTCGTCCAATTCCAGGGCACAGAATTCGCCCTTGTTGTCTTCGCTGGGTCGGGCCGGCGGCAGGTGCAGGGCGCGGATGCGCGGTAAAGCTCCGTGGGCGGCGAAGGATTCCAGTTGGGCAATATATTCGGCGGCGAAGCTCATGGCAGGCTCTTGATGGTTTCCTTGGCGGAGTCGCCGGCGATGACAGATGCGGGCTCCCCGCGGTGCAGGCCGGCGCGGACGGCGACGGATGCATCATTGCCGGAAACGGTGGACCGGCGGTTTTCCGGCGTGCGCAACGCGCCGGGGAAGTACATGGCGGTCAGGCGATGGGAATGAATCGGCGAATCGGCGTTGGACCCGCCGTAGCGGCGCCAGTCGCGCACCGGGTAGATGTCGTCGGCAATTTCGAGCAGGCCGACGGTTTCCCGGTCGCCGATCAGCACCCCCTGCACGCGCAACCCAGCCGCTTGCTTGATGGCATTCAGGCGGGCGACGATTTCCGCTGTGGCGCCGAATTCGCCGTCGGAAGCGATGAGCAGATCGGCCAGTTGCCAGCGCTGATCTTCGAGTTTGGCGATCACCTTTTCGAGGGGGCCGCAGATGTCGGTACCACCGCGAAAAGCCTGCCCCAGGAAACCTGTCAGGCGGTCGATGCCGCCGCTGTCGACCCCCAGTTCCAGTTCGACCAGCTCATCGGGCCCGCCGAAGGCGAACACATGGCAGGGACGCCGCTGGGCCTGCGCGGTGCGCATGGCTTCCAGCACGATCGCCTTGGCTACCGCTTCGGCGCCGCCCTGCATGGAGCCGGAGGTATCGACACAGACCAGGATCGGCCCCATCTCCGCGCGCTTGCCGAGTTGCGGCCCGGGGCGAGGGCGCATCACCGGAGCCTGGAGCAGGCGGATTTCTTCCATGCGGTCGTCGTCCTCGTAGGTGAGCAATGTGCGCTCGGCCCGGCGTGCGTGCCACACCAGGCGCAGGCGAGGATGCCCGAGGAGCATGGCTTCGGCCGGCAACATGCGGGCGATGCGACCCGAACGGTGAATGCCGCGGGTTTCTCCGGGCATGTCCGGGACTCGCACCGTGCGGCCTTGCGGACGCTGGGCGATGGCCTCCTCCATGATTTCCACCGTCGCCTGGTTTGCCGTGTCGGGCTGATCGGATTGACGGGATCTGCCGAGTCCGCGAATGATCCGCACCAAATCCGGCAGGCGTTCGATGAGCCGGCGTATGCGCAAGACTTCCTGCCATCCCGAGGAACTCAGCAGGCCTCGAATCTGGTCCCAGCGGGTGTTCTTGGCATCGTCAGGCAGCATGCCGAAAACGTCGACGAGTTCGTCGATTTGTCCGCAACGTTCCTGCCAGTCCAGGGCAAACGCCTCGATTGCCATGCGCGCGGCTTCGCTTTCGCTGGCCCCCCGGTCCCGATAATCGACGATGAAATCGAGGTGAAACATGATGCTCAGCACGACCGTGTCCGTCAGATCCTGCTGGCCCTCGCAATAGCCGGCAAGTCCAAGGCGCGTGATGACCTCATGCAAGGCCCCGGCGAGCGGCGCCGGCGGCCAGAGCCACGCCTCCGCGGGTGGCAGGCGGCCGGCGACAACTTCCCGGCGCAAGGTGGCCAGCGACTCCAGCCGGGGTTCGAGGCAGCCTTGGGAATGCGCCAGTCCGCCCAGCCAGAGCTTGCGCGCCAGGCTATCGAGCGCCGCCAGGCGCTGCTCCTGGCCTTCGAACAGTAGCGGACGTGGAACTTTGGCGCTCACGTTTCGTCGAGCGGCTCATAGGCGACGGCATGCGGCACCTCGCCGCTGTCCGCCTCCAGGCGCGGCAGGCCGAGAAAACCCATCCGCGCGGCTGCGGCGCGGTCGGCGAGGCTGGCGACGGCCAAGGCGGTGGCCGCCAAATTCGCGTCGCTGCGCTCCATCAGATCCGCGTCGAGCCACAGGCTCTCCGTCCGGTAGTCGGCAAGGCCGTGTCGTTGGCTGGAGATTTCTGTGGCGTAGTCCGCGATGCGTTCCAGCAAGTCGTCGATCTGTTGCACCCGGGCCTGGATATGCGTCTCGCCGTAGCGGCGCGCGCGATTGTATGTCATCCGCATCGCCGCGGCGCCGCCCTTGGCGTCGCCGATGTCCTGCGCCAGATCGGTGGCGGAGAATTTGAGGCGACCGGATTCGTCGTAATCCAGATCGTTGGCCTTCAGATCGACATCGAGTTGGGCCTCGAAGGCCTCGACCGCCCGCGTCAGTCGCGTCGGCGAGAATGCTTCCCGCACTCCCAGCCGGGCGCAGAGCCAGTCCGCCACCGCCGCCTGGCGCGGCGCGTCGGGCGCGGTCAGCCAGGGCAGCAGCAGCAAATCCCAAAGCGCCACGGCCGGCCGGCCTTCACATGCGGCGGCGACGCGCAACAGCCAGACGATTTTTACCCAGCGGCGGTCAGAGACATAGATCTGCTCCGTTGCGAAGTGGCGGCGCAATTCGGCCAGCACGGCAATCAGCGCGGTAGGAACAGCCACTCGCGCCGCCTCGGCCGCCAGCATTGCGAGGTCGTTCTGGTCCAGGCTGAGATCGGGCGGCGGCGGCGTCCAGCCGCGGCCGGGATCGGCCTGCAGCAGTACGCCGAAGCCGGCTGCGCTGACCGCCGTCACCGGCAGGCGCACCAGGAAGCGGTCAAAGAATGCCTCGGCCACTTCGTCTTCAGGCACCTCGTTGGTGGCGCCGACGGCGCTGATCAGGGGGCAGCGCTGGCGACCGGCGCCGTTGTCGAACTCGCGCTCGTTGAGCAGGGTGAGCAGGGCGTTCAGGATGGCGCTGTTGGCCTTGAATACCTCATCGATGAAGGCGACCGAGGCGTCGGGCAGGAAGCCGTCGGTGTGGCGCTCGTAACGATCCTCTTCCAGCGCCTTGATCGACAGCGGGCCGAACAACTCCTCGGGCACCGAGAAGCGGGTCAGCAGGCGCTCGAAGTAACGGGCATCCCGAAAAACCGTGTGCAGGCGCCGCGCCAGCTCGCTCTTGGCGGTGCCTGGCGGGCCGATGAACAGCGTGTGCTCGCCGGCCAGCGCGGCGAGGAAACAAAGCCGGACACTTTGGCGACGCTCTACCAGGCCGCACTCTAGTGTGTCGATAATGGTCTTCAGGCGGACGGCGCGCCTGGGCAGAATATCTGTGTGCATTGAGAAATATTAGCCGCTGATCGCAATACCGCCTTGACTGAAGATAAATGTCGACCGGGAATTATTGGGGCGTTGACGACCAGCGACTCCTGGTAATTGAGAAACCGTTTGTGCGGGCTGAAATTCGGTCAAGGACACGCAATTGCTGGGTAGCGTCGTTGCCGAATTTTCTTGTCTTCTGGATGTAGCTGTCAATTAACGTGAAATAACTCGTTCGGAGCGACGGGTGATAGCCGAGCGAAGCGAGCCGATCATTCGGAGTGGCTTTGCCCGCGTCGTTTGCGGGCTTAGCCCACTCCGCAGCGGCATCATCAGTAGCCCCCCGTGAGGGGCGAGTCGGGGTTTTTCGCATCGCACGCGATGCGCCGCCGCAGCCGGCTGGCTGTGCAAAGCCAGCCGTGGGCCGCGAAGCGGATGGGGGCGGGCCTTCAATTCGCCTTTAGTTACGGCCGCTGCGCTTAACGCCGATGATGTTGGCGTTAGCCTCCACTGAAACTTCGTTTTCGCGTATTTCATCATCGGCGGGCGGCTCTCGCCGCCATGAGCGTTAGCTTCCACGATCCAGACCCAGACTTATGCGAACCAGTTGCGCCACGCTACCCACCTTGAGTTTCGACATTATTCGCGCCTTGTGGACTTCGACGGTGCGGACGCTGATACCGAGTTCCGCTGCGATCTCCCGATTGTGTTTGCCTGAAACGACAAGGTCCATCACTTCTCGTTCGCGAGGAGTAAGGTCGGACAGCCTGCTCGCCACCTGATCGCGCAGCCCGCTTTCCTTGAGGCCCGCGTCCTGCCGCTTGAAAGCTTCTTCAATCGCCAGAATCAGCCTCGCCTCATCGAGCGGCTTTTCGAGGAAGTCGACGGCGTTGGCGCGGAATGCCTCGCGTGCCGATCCAACGTCGCCGTGGCCGGTCAGGATGACGATCGGTACATCGCAGCCGATATCCTGAATCCGGCGTTGCAAGGTCAATCCATCCATTCCGGGCATCCGAATGTCGATCAGGAAGCAACCGCGCCAGTCCGTCCGAAAGGCCTGCAGGAAACTTGCACCGTCGGCGAAGAAGGCGGTACGGAATCCGCGCAGGCCCAGGAGAAGGCCAAGGGCATCGCGAATCGAAGCGTCGTCGTCGACGATGAAGACTGTGTTATCCATGCCCGGATTATTGCAGGGGTTCGACCGGAAGTATCAGAAGGAAGCAGCCGCGCTCGCCTATTTCAAATACCAGGCTCCCGCCGTGCGCCTCGGCGATGGATCGGCTGATGGCGAGGCCAAGGCCAAGACCGCTCGACTTGGTGGAGACGAACGGTTCGAATACCCTGTTCGAGACATCGGCCGCCAAGCCCGGACCGCTGTCCTCGATGCGGATGTGGAGTTGGTTTCCGCCTTCGAGACCGGCTGTAACACTGACCCGGCGCTGGTCTTCGGGATTTGTTGCGACTGCGTCGAAGGCGTTGGCAAGAAGATTGCGCAGGATCACCTCTATCTGCAACCGGTCGGCGTGAAGGGAAACCGCCGGTATGTCTCCGCATGCGATTTCAACCCCGGTGCCAGCGGCTCTTTCCGCGAATTGCTGGAGGCATGCGTCGACCAGGTCTTGCAGCCGGAAGTGCTCCAGTTGGGTCGAGCCGGTCCTGAAAAAATCCCTGAGGCGCCTGACCACTTCAGCCGCGCGTCCCGATTCGCGCACCATGCGACGAATCACGTCGCGCAGTTGTTCGCTCCCGCCGTCGCGTTGCAATAGGTGTTCACTGGCTGCGCCGTATGCCGCCAAGGCTGTCAGCGGTTGATTGAGCTCGTGGGCCAACGCTGCTGCCATTTCCCCTGCTGACGCCAGGCGCAGCGTGTGGCGCAGATCAGCGGCTGCCCGGCGTTGCTCATCGACGGCAACGCCGATCAGGAAGCCGACGATGGCAAGCAGCAGGGAGCGCATTTGCAGTTCGAATATGGAGATGGCCTGCACGTCCCAAAGCCATCCGGCGAGCAGCATGCCAACCTGCAGCAAGGAGGCGCAGAACACCGCCCCGGCGATTCCCTGGCGAGACGCCGCCCACACCAGGGGCAGGAACAATATATAAAAATACCTGAAGTGAACCGCCGCTCCCGGCACGAATGCAAGCCAAAGCGACAACAGCAGAAGCGCGACATAGCCGACGGTCTCCCAGCGGATGACCGCCGCCTGAAAGATGCTGCGTCGACGTGCATCCTGCAGCCACCAAAGCAAGGGCAAGGTAACGAATATGCCGACGCTGTCGCCGACCCAGAAGCGCGTGACTGCGTCAGCCCACCCGGTTTCCGGCAACAAGCCGGTGGCGACATGGGCGGTGATAAAGGCGAGGCTGTTGGCAAGGGAGCCCAAAAAAATGATCGCAGACCACTTAACCAGGCTGGTTCGATCGACAAACATGCCGCCCTCGGCGACGTGGCGTCGTAGCGTCGTCGCCATGACCACATAGCCCAAGGTCAGGAGCCCATCAAGGAATAACGTCAATGCGATGGCCGATGGCAGCTGGCGCACCAGCAGGTCGCTGGTCGCCAGGGCGGTAAAAAGGCTGAACCCGCCTCCCGCGCCACGTCGCAGCAGAAACAGGATGCCCAGTGCAGGTGCGGGATTCCAGGGCGTGATATTGAGCTGGTGCAGGGCGTCGATGTAGCTCGCCCAGTCGAGCGCGATGTACGCCGCGCAGAACAGTGCCGCCCACCCCCATCGGGCGGCCTCCTCCTTTCGATCGGACTTCAACATTCTTGGACCAATGGACAGTTCATGCCGGTCGCCTTGTATTCAGCAGCTTTCGCCGATGCACGTAAGGGCAACACTTAGGCGTGAGCAGAAACGCCCAGTACAACACAGACTTGCCGGATCGAGCGCCATACCCAATGTCCCTACGTTAAGTCCCGAATTTTCGCGATCCGGAGAATGTCATAGCATGCCCTCGATCCTGGCAACGATCCAAGTACATGTCATCGACAATTGCCATAGCCCTTTCATCATTGTGGACGCGCATTCAGCGGACACTCTTGCTGCCGGCTCGCTTCCCGCTAGTCCGGGACAAGATGATAAGCGACCCCGTGAGCCGGGCGGCTGGTACGGAGCGTTTGTTGATACCTGTCGGCAGGAACGGCCGTTCAGCAGGGTCGATTCAATACGCGATTTGCAGGAGCCAGGCGGGAGAGCGTGTCGAAGCCTGTCTGCTGCACGTCGAAGAGCCGGTTGCTCAATGGGAACTGCCGGAAACCGCCGTCCGGCCTGAAGCCAGCTTGCGCAAGCAGATCGAGTACCTCCTGTCGCAGGTGACCCGGCCGCTCAGTGAACACGGCATTCCTTACGCGGCATATATGCGATCCGGCGATGTCGTGTTTTCGATACTGGACGCCGCCGAGGAGTTGGAGTGCCAGCAAATTGTCGTGCCCCTTCCTCGTCCGGGATGGCGGCGCTTGTTTTCGCATGATGTCGTGGTCAGTTTATACGCGCGGCAGCGGGATATTCCGGTCGTTGCCGTCGCGGATGACGGCGCGCCCTTGCGCTAGATGCCACTCGCAGAATGGCGAGGCCAACATTGAGTGCCGGAGCGAGAAAAGTAGCCGGGATGGCTGCGCCATGCGTATTGGAGTCTGGATGCGGTTGTCATGGATTTGCTCCTGAGGAGGAGAGTTAGGGCGGCGTCGGAATAGCCGGCGCCGCCTATTTTTTGTCCGATTTTTAAGAGTTCAGGAGACAGATATGAGAATCAGCAGTTCGATGTTTGCGGCCCTTGTCATCAGTCTTGCGGGATGCGCGGCCACGGAAAACAAGACGGGCGAGGCGGTGCGCCCGCAGCAACCGGTCCCGGACAAGGTACCCGCGGTTGCCACCGCAATACCGCGGGCCACGGCCAGCGAAGGCGATGACCTCAGTGCGATCCGCGACCCGAACAATCCTTTGTCGAAACGTTCCATCTATTTCGATTTTGACAACTATGAAGTCAAGTCCGAATACGCCGCTTTGCTTGAGCGCCATGGCCGGTTCCTGGCGGAAAAGCCAGCGGTCAAGATCATGGTGCAAGGCCATGCCGACGAGAGAGGCAGCCATGAGTACAACCTGGCGCTTGGCCAGAAGCGCGCGGAAGCGGTGCGACGGACCCTGCTCCTGCAGGGCGCAAAGGACGGACAGCTGGAAGCCGTAAGCTTTGGCGAAGAAAAGCCCGGCGATGCTGGACACAGCGAAGCCGCATGGGCGCTGAATCGCCGCGCCGACATCGTCTATCCCGTCAAGCAATGACAGAAGGGTGCTGATCGATATCGCCGTCGTGATCGCGGCGGCCACACCAAACGCCGCGGCGCACGGCGAAAAATAGAAGGAGAGCCTCCTTGCGCCTTTCCTTGCGATTCATCATTCCGTTGATGCTGGCGCTGGCGGGTATCGCCTATGCGGTGGCGCCGCTGGTCGACCAGTTGACCTTGAAATGGTTTGTGCGCGATCTCGATATTCGAGCATCGTTGATCGCCAATACCATTCAGGAACCACTGCAGGAACAACTGGCGGCCGGGAAAAAGCTCAAGATCGGCGGATTTTTTGCCCGCATCACCGAGGACGAGCGCTTGTATGCGATCGGTTACTGCGCCTCGGACCAAGCCACTGCGCTGGTCGGCCGATCCATGCCGAAGGAGATTCGCTGCACGGATATATCGCGTTGGGAGCAGCCGGGGGACCACTTGTTGCATAGCACCCACGGCCCCTTGCACGTCGCCGTACTGCCGATGGCGAGTGAGCTTTCGCCGACGGGCAAGCTGGTCCTGGTGCATGACATGAGTTTCGTCACGCGCCGCAGCGAGGAGACCAAGCGCTACGTCTTGTTTTTCTTCATGGGGCTGGCGGCTGTGGTGTCGCTGATCACTGTGATCATCGCGCAGCTGTCCTGGCGCGGCTGGATGGCGGGCATGCGTTCGCTGCTGCGAGGCGAGGGCTTGCTGCGGCAACCCGCCGCCGGCGCAACGACGGAATTGTCGGAGTTCAAGCCGATTGCCCGCGATCTGCAGCGGCTGATCCGTGAGCTTGAGGCCGAGACGCGCGCCCGGGACGAGAGCCAGATCACCTGGACGCCGGAAACACTGCGCGCCATGCTCCACGGCGAACTGCGTGGCGACGATGTGATCGTGGTTTCCAATCGCGAGCCCTACATTCATCAGCGGCGCGGCGACCACATCGAGGTGCAGCGCCCGGCAAGCGGGCTGGTCACTGCGCTGGAACCGATCATGCGGGCCTGTTCCGGTACCTGGATTGCGCATGGCAGCGGCTCAGCCGATCGCGAGGTGGTCGACCGGCACGACCGTATCCCGGTACCGCCGGACAAGCCCGCCTACCAATTGCGCCGGGTGTGGCTGACGGCCGAGGAAGAGGCCGGCTACTACTACGGTTTCGCCAACGAGGGTCTGTGGCCGCTGTGTCACATTGCCCATGTGCGGCCTACCTTCCGCTCCGGCGACTGGGCGCACTATGTCGCGGTCAATCGAAAATTTGCCAAGGCGGTTGCCAGCGAGGCCAGAACCAAGGCCCCGATTGTTCTGGTACAGGACTACCATTTCGCTTTGTTGCCCAAAATGATTCGCGAGGAACTGCCCGATGCCACGATCATTGCTTTCTGGCATATCCCCTGGCCCAATCCGGAGTCTTTCGCCATTTGTCCGTGGGGGGAAGACATTTTGAAAGGCATGCTGGGCAGCAGCATTCTTGGCTTTCATACGCAGTTCCACTGCAACAACTTTGTCGACACCGTGGACCGTTTGCTTGAAGCGCGGGTCGATCGCGAGTCCTTCACTGTGTCATTCGGCGGCAAGCCTACCGCGGTGCGCCGTTATCCGATTTCGATTGCCTGGCCGCCGGAGCCCGAATTGATGCAGAAGGACGTACCGACCTGTCGGCGCGAGATCCGTCAAATGAACGACCTGCCGGCCGAACACTTGGTCGGTGTCGGCGTCGATCGCCTCGACTATACCAAGGGCATCGTCGAACGCTTTCGTGCCATCGAACGCCTGCTGGAGTTGAACCCCGAGTGGATCGACCGCTTTACTTTCATCCAGATCGCCGCACCGACGCGTTCGGGTATCGACGAATACCGGCATCACGAAGAGCAGGTGCGCGCCATGGCCGCGCATATCAATGGCCGCTTCCAGCGCCAGGGACCACCGTCCATAGTGCTCAAGGTCGAGCACCACGACGCACGCGAGGTGTATGAGCATTTTCGCGCGGCTGACCTCTGCTTTGTCAGCAGCCTGCATGACGGCATGAACCTGGTCGCCAAGGAATTTGTCGCGGCCCGGGACGACGAACGCGGCGTATTGATCCTGTCCCAGTTCACCGGTGCCGCCCGGGAATTGCCGGAGGCGCTGATCGTCAGTCCTTACGATGCCGATCAATGTGCAGCCGCACTCCATGTGGCCCTGACCATGCCTGCGGCGGAGCAGCGGGACCGCATGCGCCTGATGCGGGGCCTCGTGGCGGAGTTCAATGTCTTCCGCTGGGCCGGCCGCATGTTGCTCGATGCAGCCACGATGCGGCGGCGCAGCCGCCTGACACGCAAGGGGGCCGGTCGGGTGCTATGACGATGCGGCGCATTCGCCTGCCACCGGCTCCGTGCGCCGATTGGGCCTTCTTCCTCGATGTCGATGGCACCTTGCTGGAAATTGCCGACAGGCCGTCCGCGGTGCGGGTGGATATGCCACTGCTTGAGTTGATCGGACAGTTGTATCGCACGAGTGGCGGTGCGGTGGCGTTGGTCAGCGGCCGCTCCATATCGGACCTGGAAAATTTGCTCGGATCGCTGCGCCTCCCCATCGCCGGACAGCATGGTCTGGAACGACGCGATGCGGCCGGTCGGCTCTGGATACACGCCGCGCCTCCCGGCGCCAAGTGTGCAATCAAGGAAGCGCTGACGCCGGTGCTGGCGCGCCACCCCGGTCTGTTGATGGAGGACAAGGGTCTCACGTTGGCTCTGCATTACCGGCTTGCGCCGCATCTTGCCGCCTATGCCCATCGCCTGATGGCAAGGTTGATGGAAGAAGCCGGCGGCGGACTCGAACTCCAGCGCGGCAAGCGAGTGGTGGAGGTCAAGCCGGCGGGGATCGACAAAGGCTCGGCAGTGGCAGAATACTTGGCGGAGCCACCTTTCCTGGGGCGACATCCGGTATTCATCGGCGACGATCTCAACGACGAACACGGTTTCGCCGAAGTGAACAGGATGGAGGGAACCTCGATCAAAGTCGGTGGCGGAGTCAGTTGCGCGCGCTATCGCCTATCCGGCGTCGTGGCCGTCCGCCACTGGTTGACCGCCGCGTTGAAAGGAACGGGATGCGCAATCTAGACTTGGCCCTGATCGGCAACTGCACCGTTGGCGCGCTCATCGACGCCAGGGCGAACATCGTGTGGGGCTGCTTCCCCCGCTTCGATGGCGACCCGGTTTTTTGTTCTCTTCTGAGAAATGCCGAAGACCGCGGGTTTGCCGCCGTCGAACTGGCGGATTGCGAGCGCACCGAGCAGCACTATCTCGAGAACACCGCGATTCTGCTGACCCGGCTCTACGACTGCCATGGCGGCGCGGTGGAAGTTACGGATTTCGCCCCGCGGTTTGGCCAGTACGGCCGGATGTTTCGGCCGATGATGCTGGTCCGCCGCATCCGCAGGCTGTGCGGCAGCCCGAGACTGACCCTGCGCCTGCGCCCTGCCTGCAACGACGGCGCGGATCGGCCGGCGGTTACCTGGGGCAGCAATCACATTCGATTCGTGGCGCCGGGCCTCACGCTTCGGCTTACCACAGACGCCTCGCTGACGGCGATTCTGCAGGAAACGCCGTTTTTCCTCGAAGACAACGTGACGCTCTTGCTGGGTGCGGATGAGACCGTGCATGAGGCCGCAGGGGAAGTAGGCCGCCGCTTTCTTGAGGAAACCGTTCAATACTGGAGCGAATGGGTGCGTTTCCTCGGCATACCCTTCGAGTGGCAGGAGGCGGTAATTCGCGCTGCGATTACGCTCAAGCTGAACGCCTACGACGATACCGGCGCCATTGTCGCCGCCATGACGACCTCGATTCCAGAGGCCGCCGACAGCGGGCGCAATTGGGACTACCGTTACTGCTGGGTACGCGACGGCTATTTCGTGGTCAATGCCCTGAACCGGCTCGGCGCCACCCGCAGCATGGAGCGCTATCTTGCCTACATCGTCAATGTCGCCGCCAATGCCGGGGGTGGTCCGCTGCAACCTGTTTACGGCATCGATGGCCGAGCGGCGCTCGACGAACGTGAAGTGCCGGCGTTGACGGGCTATCGCGGCATGGGACCGGTGCGCATCGGCAACCTGGCCTACCGTCAGGTGCAGCACGACGTCTATGGCTCGGTCATCCTCGCGGCGACCCACATTTTCTTCGACCAGCGCCTGACTCGACGCGGCGACGAAGCGCTATTCCGCCGGCTGGAAGCGCTGGGCGAGCAGGCCAGGCGTTGCTACGACCAACCGGACGCCGGGCTCTGGGAGCTGCGCGGCAGTGCGCGCGTACATACTTTTTCGGCCGTGATGTGCTGGGCAGCCTGCGATCGCCTGGGGCGAATCGCGACACGCCTGGGACTCGCCGAACGCGCAGCCTACTGGTTCGGTCATGCGCAGCAGATGCACGACGTTATCAGTCGCCGGAGCTGGAGCGCGCAACGCGACTCCTTTGTGTCGACGTTCGACGGCGAAGCGATGGATGCAAGCCTGCTGCTGCTGGCTGAGGTCGGCTTTCTCGATGCCTCTGATCGACGTTTTGCGGCCACCGTTGTGGCCGTCGAAAAAGACCTGCGCCATGGCGACTTCATTTTTCGCTACGTCGAGAAGGACGACTTCGGCGAGCCGGAGAATGCCTTTCTCGTGTGCACCTTCTGGTACGTCAATGCCCTGGTTGCGCTGGAACGACGAGAGGAAGCGCGGGCGCTGTTCGAGAAACTGCTGGCCTGTCGCAATCGGCACGGCCTGCTGGCGGAACATATCGATCCTCGCAGCGGCGAACAATGGGGAAACTTTGTGCAAACCTACAGCATGGTGGGTCTGATCAACGCCGCCATCCGCTTGTCGATGCGCTGGGACCAGGCTTTTTGATCGCGGCGCATGGCCAGGCCAGTCGGCGCACGCGTGAGCCGCCGCTTGTTCGCGCGCCCATCTCGTGACGGGTTGGCGGTACAGGATAAGGGTTTCCCGTAAGCCACTTTCCGAATTTCCCGGTCGAACACGATCGATTACCCTTTGAAAATGGTCCCCAATACAACGTGCGCGCTCGCAAGGAGCGGCGGTATCGATTTGCTCCGTGTGCTCCAGGCGATCTTCAGACCGCTTCTGGCCGGCGCGACAATTCTTTTGGCTTCGACGGCATTCGCCTGCACTTCCACCTCCAGCGACGGTGCGCCCGTGTCCAGCGACGTGTTTTGGGTGCTGTCTGTGACCGAGGGAATGACGCGCCTTCCCGATTCCTGCACGGAAGCCGTGGAGTCGGTCATCAAGGCGACTGTGGCGAGGCCGGTATCGAGAATTGAATTGATTGCCTACGCCGATCCCATCGGCAGCGCTTCGTTCGGACTCGCGCAGGTTTCCCGGTTTGCCGGCCAACTGCGTGAGGCCCTGTTGCAGAGAAGCCCGAAGATGAAGATTCGGATCGAGACCCGGTTGCTGCCAACTTTAGGCGCCGATACGGGGAAACCGGCGCTCGGACGAATCATGGTTCGCGTGCCGTTCAAATAGGTTTCAACCCAGAAACCAGGCTGTCCC
>MHZX01000069.1 GCA_001828935.1 Rhodocyclales bacterium RIFCSPLOWO2_02_FULL_63_24 | reverse complement strand
ATGCGGCCGGAGAAGATGTTCTTCTTGCCCTGCTTGGCGACGGTCAGCAGACCGGCCTTGATGGCGTAGAGCGGAATCGCATTGACCAGATCGCGCAGGGTGATGCCGGGTTGCAGTGTGCCCTTGAAGCGCACCAGCACGGATTCGGGCATGTCCAGCGGCATGACGCCGGTGGCGGCGGCGAAGGCGACCAGGCCGGAACCGGCCGGGAAGGAAATGCCGATCGGGAAGCGGGTGTGGCTGTCACCGCCGGTGCCGACGGTATCCGGCAGCAGCAGGCGGTTCAACCACGAGTGGATCACGCCGTCGCCGGGACGCAAGGATATGCCGCCGCGCGCGGTGATGAAGGAAGGCAGGGTGCGGTGGGTCTTGACGTCGACCAGCTTCGGGTAGGCGGCGGTGTGGCAGAAGGATTGCATCACCAGGTCGGCGGAGAAGCCGAGGCAGGCGAGGTCTTTCAGTTCGTCGCGGGTCATCGGTCCGGTGGTGTCCTGGCTGCCGACCGAGGTCATCTTCGGTTCGCAGTAGGTGCCGGGACGAATGCCCTTGCCTTCGGGCAGGCCGCAGGCGCGGCCGACCATCTTCTGCGCCAGGCTGAAGCCCTTGCCGCTGTCCTTCGGCGCCTGCGGCAGGCGGAACAGCGTCGAGACCGGCAGGCCGAGGAATTCGCGCGCCTTGGCGGTCAGGCCGCGGCCGATGATCAGGTTGATGCGGCCGCCGGCGCGCACTTCGTCGAAAATGACATCGGACTTGACCTGGAACTCGGAAATGACAGCGCCGTTCTTCAGCGCCTTGCCTTCATAGGGGCGCAGTTCGACTTCGTCGCCCATGTCCATCTGGCCGACATCGAGTTCGATCGGCAGCGCGCCAGCGTCTTCCATGGTGTTGTAGAAGATCGGCGCGATCTTGGTGCCCAGACAGACGCCGCCGAAGCGCTTGTTGGGCACGAAGGGAATGTCTTCGCCGGTGAACCAGAGCACGGAGTTGGTGGCGGACTTGCGCGAGGAGCCGGTGCCGACCACGTCGCCGACATAGGCGACGAGATTGCCCTTGGCCTTGAGTGCGTCGAGCTGCTTGATCGGGCCGCGTTCGCCGGCCTTGTCGGCTTCGATGCCGGGACGCGGGTTCTTCAGCATGGCCAGCGCGTGCAGCGGAATGTCGGGACGGCTCCAGGCGTCGGGTGCCGGCGAGAGATCGTCGGTGTTGGTTTCGCCGGTGACCTTGAAGATGGTGACCTTGAGCGATTGCGGTACTTCCGGGCGCTGCGTGAACCATTCGGCATCGGCCCAGGACTGCATCACGGCCTTGGCATTGGCGCTGCCGGCCTTGGCCTTTTCGGCGACGTCATGGAAGAAGTCGAACATCAGCAGGGTGGATTTCAGCGCCTTGGCGGCGGTGGCGCCGACCACGGCGTCGTCGAGCACGTCGATCAGCGGCTTGACGTTGTAGCCGCCGACCATGGTGCCGAGCAGTTCGGTGGCTTTCTCGCGCGAGATCAGCGGGCACGCCGTGTTACCAGCGGCAACTCCTGCGAGGAACTCGGCCTTGACCTTGGCGGCATCGTCGACGCCGGCTGGAACCCGGTAGGTGATCAGGTCGACGAGGAAAGCCTCTTCGCCCGCATTTGACAACTGTTGCGGGTTTTTCAGCAGGGCTACCAACTCTTCGGTCTGCTGCTTGGTCAGCGGCAGCGGGGGAATACCAAGGGCGCCGCGTTCGGCGACGTGTTGGCGATAGGCTTCAAGCATGATCAGGTCCTCTCGTTGGGATCAGTGAAAACATGGTGTGGTACTTCTATTCGGTGGCCGCCGGGAAGAAACGGTGCCGGGCTTCGGCCGGCAGAGCGGCGCCGGTGGCGTGGGCCCGCCTCAGCAGCTCCCAGTAATAACGGTAGGACGCCCGGTCGTGCAGCGTGCCTTCCCAGGCGATCGGACCCCAGTTGGCGTTTTGTGCGGCGATCAGGATTCCGGCGGCTTCGGTCACTTCCGCAAAATCGGGGCGCATGGCCTCGACGATGGGCTGGATCTGGCACGGGTGGATGCTCCACATGCGCAGGAAGCCAAACTCGTTCTTCGCGCGGCGCGCATCGTCGCGCGCCACGTCGGGATCGTTGAGTTCGGTGGTCACGTTGTGCGCCGGGATCACGCCATTGCCCAGCGCCGCGGCGGCGATCTCGCACTTGGCGCGGGCGATCAGCGGATGCGAGAACTGGCCGGGCGAGCGCATCGCGCTGCCGGGAATCGCACCGTGATGGGCGCTGACGAAATCCATCAGGCCGAAGTCGATCGACTCGACGTGGGGCAGGGCGGCGATCTGCCAGACTTCATGCAAGGCGCCGGGGGTTTCGATCAGGACATGGACCGGAATTTCGCACTCGATGTTGTTGCGCCTGCGTATTTCGTCGAGCGCCGCGATCTGGCTCAGCGCATCGTCGGCATTGGCCACCTTGGGCAACACGATGTAGGCGAGCTGCGTCCCGGCACGATCGACGATGATGTTCAGGTCATCGCGCCAATGCGGGTGGCTGACATCGTGGATGCGGGCGCCGAGCCGGCCATGGCGATTGTCGGCATGCAGCAACAGGTCGGCGATCATTCCCGCATGCTCGGCTTCGCGACCGGCCGGCGCGCCGTCCTCGCAATCGGCCGTGACGTCGAACATGGGTAGGCCGTCGGCCAGCAACTCGGATTGCAGTTGCAAGGCTTTGCGAATGGTTTTTTCGGATCCGGCGTAGTGCTCGCAGGCGGGCAGCGCCGGGAAGGGCTTGGCGCCCTGGTAAAGAACGGCGGCGGGATGAAGCGGTGGGCTCATCTCAGAATAAGCTCGTCGTGCTCCGCTTCATCGCGCCGCCGGTGGCCATCAGCCGAGGAGGCTGGCGACGCCGGCTTGCTCTTCTTGCAGTTCGGCAAGGGTCTTGTCCATCATGCTGCGCGAGTAGTCGTCGATGGCCAGGCCCTCGACGCGCTTGTACTCGCCGCCTTCGCAAGTGACCGGCACGCCGTAGATGATGTCCTTGGGTACGCCGTAGCTGCCGTCGGACGGCACGCCCATGGTGACCCACTTGCCCTGGGTGCCGAGCGCCCAGTCGTGCATGTGGTCGATGGCGGCGTTGGCGGCGGAAGCAGCGGACGATGCGCCGCGTGCGGCGATGATGGCGGCGCCACGCTTGCCGACCGTCGGGATGTACTCGGTCTTGTACCAGGCCTCATCGTTGATCGCGGCGGGAGCGGCGGTGCCGGCGACGGTGCAGAAGCGCAGATCGGGGTACATGGTCGGCGAGTGGTTGCCCCAGACGATCATTTTTTCCACGTCGGAAACGGCTTTGCCGGTGCGCGTCGCGAGTTGCGAAATGGCGCGGTTGTGATCGAGGCGCAGCATGGCGGTGAAGTTCTTTTGCGGCAGACTGGGAGCCGATTTCATGGCGATGTAAGCGTTGGTGTTGGCGGGATTGCCGACCACCAGCACTTTGACATTGCGCGAAGCGACGTCGTTCAATGCCTTGCCCTGCTCGATGAAAATCTTGGCGTTTTCCATCAGCAGATCCTTGCGCTCCATGCCCGGGCCGCGCGGCTTGGCGCCGACCAGCAGGGCGTAGTCGGCGTCCTTGAACGCAACTTTCGGATCGTCGGTGCCGACCATGCCGGCCAGCGTCGGGAAGGCGCAATCGTCGAGTTCCATCATGACGCCCTTCAGGGCTGCCTGCGCCTTTTCCATCGGCAGTTCCAGCATCTGCAGAATCACGGGCTGATCTTTGCCCAGCATCTCGCCAGCGGCGATGCGGAACACCAGGGCGTAACCGATTTGGCCGGCAGCGCCGGTCACTGCAACACGAACGGGGGCTTTTGGCATTTGTAGAACTCCTGTATCAGTTTGAATCAATTGGACAAGACTGCAAAGAAAATGGGCTGATCGAATGCTGCGGCACAACGCAATTCCTTTGCCGATGAAACGATGCGATCGCTCACCAGAATGTTAGTTCCTGTGTTGCGCTGTGTCAATATCTGTTAGTTATCTTATATAAGACATAAGACATAGTGTGGACGGGCAGGAAAAAATATGTTCAAATGCTGCCCATGCCGCCATCTGCCGTATCGCCCAAGGGGCCTTCCTCCGATACACCGTCCGCGAGCGCCTCCTCCGGGGCAGCATCGCCTACCTTCAGTCCCTTGTATCGCCAGATCAAGAGCTTGCTCCTGCAGCGCCTTGAATCCGGCGAGTGGCGTCCGGGCGAAGCGATTCCCAGCGAATCGGAGTTGGCCACCCGCTTCAATGTCAGCCAGGGCACCGTGCGCAAGGCCATCGACGAAATGGCCGCGGAAAACCTGCTGCTGCGCCGTCAGGGTAAGGGAACTTTCGTCGCCTCGCACGACGATCCGCGCGCCTTCTTCCGTTTCCTGCGCCTGGTGCCGCTGGCCGGCGGCATCGAGCAGGCCCAGAGCATTCCGCTCGAATGCTGGCGCGCCAAGGCCGGGCCCGAAGTCGCCCGCATGCTCGAACTGAATATCGGCGATCCGATCAATATCGTGCGCCGCCTCCTGCAGTTTGCCGGCAAGCCCGTGGTGGTTGATGAGATCTACCTGCCGGGCAGCATCTTCGGCACGGTCACGCTCGAAATGTTGCGCGAATACGAAGGCTCGCTCTACAGTTTCTTCGAGAACCGCTTCGGTATCCGCATGGTGCGCGCCGAGGAACGCTTGCGCGCCGTACCCGCGGATCGGGCCAGCGCCGAATTGCTGAAGGTGGCGGAGGGCAGCCCGCTGCTGTCGGTCGAGCGCGTCAGCTTTTCCTATGCGGACAAACCGGTGGAGTGGCGGCGGGGACTGTATTCGACGAATGATCATTGCTATTTCAACGAGCTCGGCTAGAAAAGACTATAAATTTCTTTTCGATCTGTGACGGATTGTCTTATAGTGCGCCGCATCATAAATGGAGGTAATTGCGTATGCCAGAGATGACTAAACAGCGTCCGAAGTATTTGGCGCTCCATGAAATCAGGCTTCCCCTGGCTGGGTTCGCCTCGATATTGCATCGCGTCAGCGGTGCCGGGCTGTTCCTGATGCTGCCCCTGCTGATCTGGCTGCTTCAGCTTTCGCTCGGCACTTCCTCCGACAGCGCCGAGATGTTCGCCGCGGTAACCGGCAACTGGCTGGTCAAGCTGATCCTGCTGGGTTTGCTGTGGGCCTTCCTGCACCACTTCTGCATGGGCGTCCGCATCCTGCTGATCGACGTCCACGTCGGCGTCGAAAAGCAGCAGGCGCATGGCTCGGCAATGGCGGTGATGGTCGTCAGCCTGGCGCTGACGCTGGTCTTCGGTCTCAAGCTGCTGGGAGCCTACTGACATGAACCGTCTCGTTGTCGGCGCTCATTACGGACTCAAGGACTGGCTGGCGCAGCGCATTACTGCCATCGTCATGGCCGTGTATACCCTGATCATCTTTGCCGCGACGCTGGGCGGCGCCACCGCCTCGCGCGAGGCCTGGCACGCCTTCATGGCTCACGGCTTCATCCGTTTCATCACCTTCCTGTTCATCGTCAGCCTTTGCTATCACGCCTGGGTCGGGATCAGGGACATCTGGATGGACTACATCAAGCCCGCCGCCATCCGCGTAACGCTGCACGTGCTGACGCTGCTTGCCCTGGTCGGCTACGCCGGCTGGGCCACACAGATCATCTGGAGGCTCTGATAGTGAATTACACCGTTCGCAAATTCGATGCGGTCATCGTCGGCGCCGGCGGCGCTGGCCTGCGTGCCGCGATTCAGCTGTCCGAAGCCGGCTACAAGACCGCCGTGCTGACCAAGGTTTTCCCCACCCGTTCGCACACCGTGGCGGCCCAGGGCGGCGTTGCCGCCAGCCTGGGCAATTCCGAGGACGATCACTGGCACTGGCACATGTACGACACGGTCAAGGGTTCCGACTGGCTCGGCGACCAGGACGCGATCGAGTTCATGTGCCGCAAGGCCAACGAAGTGGTGGTCGAACTTGAACACTACGGCATGCCCTTTGACCGCCTCGACAACGGCAAGATCTATCAGCGCCCCTTCGGCGGCCACATGTCGAACTTCGGCGAAAAGCCGGTGCGCCGTTCCTGCGCCGCGGCCGATCGCACCGGTCACGCCATGTTGCACGCGATGTACCAGCGCAACGTCAAGGTCAACACCCAGTTCTTCGTCGAATGGCAGGCGCTGGACCTGGTGCGCGATGCCGAGGGCGATGTGCTGGGCGTCACGGCGATGGACATGGAGACCGGCGAAGTCGTCGTGTTCCATGCCAAGGCCACCATTTTCGCGACGGGCGGAGCGGGGCGCATCTTCTACTCGTCGACCAACGCCTTCATCAATACCGGCGACGGCCTGGGCATGGCGGCCCGTGCCGGCATTCCGTTGGAAGACATGGAATTCTGGCAGTTCCACCCGACCGGCGTGGCGGGTGCCGGCGTGCTGATCACCGAGGGCGTGCGCGGCGAAGGTGGCATCCTGCGCAACTCGGCCGGCGAACGCTTCATGGAGCGCTATGCGCCGAATGCCAAGGATCTGGCGTCGCGCGACGTGGTGTCGCGGGCGATGACCACCGAGATCAACGAAGGACGCGGCTGCGGACCGAACAAGGATTTCGTGCTGCTCGACATCACCCATCTGCCGCCCGAAACCATCATGAAGCGCCTGCCCGGCATCCACGAGATCGGCATCCAGTTCGCCGGCGTCGATTGTTTGAAGGAGCCGCTGCCGGTGGTGCCGACGGCCCACTACCAGATGGGAGGCATTCCGACCAACTATGCGGGCCAGGTCGTGGTGCCGAAGGATGGCGCCCCCGCGGTGCCGGTGCCGGGCTTCTACGCCGCCGGCGAGTGCGCCTGCGCGTCGGTGCATGGCGCCAACCGGTTGGGCACCAATTCGCTGCTCGACCTGCTGGTATTCGGCAAGTCGGCGGGCGAGACTGCCGTCGGCGATCTGAAGGGCAATGCCAAGGCGCACAAGCCGTTGCCGCAGGAGGCCATCGACAAAACCTTGGCGCGCCTGGGCCGTCTCGATAGCCAGAAGGATGGCGCCAGCGTACACGACACCCGCCTCGAAATGCAGCGCGCCATGCAGAAGCATGCCGGCGTGTTCCGCTTCAAGAACCTGCTGGCCGAAGGCGTGTCGCGGATTCACGAAATTGCGGGCAAGGTGGCGGCCACCGAGATCAAGGACAAGTCCAAGGTCTTCAACACCGCCCGCATCGAAGCGCTGGAACTGGACAACCTGATCGAAGTCGCCAAGGCGACCATGGTTTCCGCCAATGCCCGCACCGAGTCGCGTGGTGCCCACGTCCGGGACGACGCCCCGGATACGCCCGAAACCCCGGATGGACGCGACGACAAGAACTGGCTCAAGCACAGCCTGTGGTATCGCGAGGGCAATCGCCTCGACTACAAGCCGGTGCATATGCAGCCGCTGTCGGTTGACCCGATCGAGCTGAAGAAGCGCGCCTACTAACAAGGAACCGACGATGACGAACGCCACCCGTACCGTCCAATTCAAGATCTACCGTTACGATCCGGATCAGGACGCCAAGCCCTACATGCAGGACATCGAGATCGAAATCGACTCGACCGACCGCAAGCTGCTCGATGCCATGGTCAAGCTCAAGGCCAAGGACGATTCGATCGCTTTCCGCCGCTCCTGCCGCGAAGGCGTCTGCGGTTCCGATGCGATGAACATCAACGGCAAGAACGGCCTCGCCTGCCTGACCGCGATGGACAGCTTCCCCGCCGGCAAGCCGATCGTGCTGCGCCCGCTGCCGGGACTGCCGGTGATTCGCGACCTGATCGTGGACATGACGCAGTTCTTCAAGCAGTACAACTCGATCAAGCCCTACCTGATCAACAACGATCCGCCGCCCGAGCGCGAACGCCTGCAGTCGCCGGAGGATCGCGAAGAGTTGAACGGCCTCTACGAGTGCATTCTGTGTGCCTGCTGCTCGACCTCCTGCCCATCCTTCTGGTGGAATCCGGACAAGTTCGTCGGCCCGGCCGGCCTGCTGGCCGCGTATCGTTTCATTGCCGATACGCGGGACCAGGCGACCAGCGAGCGCCTCGACAATCTCGAGGATCCCTATCGCCTGTTCCGTTGCCACACGATCATGAACTGCGTCGATGTCTGCCCCAAGGGGCTGAATCCGACCAAGGCGATCGGCAAAATCAAGGAAATGATGGTCCGTCGGGCCGTCTGATGCATGGAAGAAGATCGCAAGGCGCGCATCAACCGCCTGAAATGGCATTGTCGGCGCGCCCTGCTGGAATTGGATCTGGTTTTCGATCGCTTCTGGGAGCGCTATGAAAGCGATCTCGACGCGCAAGGCGAGGCAGCGCTGGAGCAACTGCTGGAACTGGAAGACCACGAATTGTGGGCGCTGGTGAGCGGCAGGGAGGCCACCGATGATCCACGACTGCAGGAAATGATCGAGCGGCTGCGGGAGGTTTCACCCGCCGCCGATTTTTGAGTGACAACAGCATTTCAACGGACCTGAAAGAGGATCTGATCATGAGCACGAATCGCACAGCAAGCCTGACCATAGATGGCAAGACCGTAGAGTTTCCCGTGATGACAGGAGTCCACGGCAACGATGTGATCGATATCCGCACCCTGGGTGCCAAGACCGGGCTGTTTACCTACGATTCCGGCTTTCTCTCGACAGCCAGTTGCCAGTCGAAGGTGACCTATATCGATGGCGACAAGGGCGAGTTGCTGTATCGCGGCTATCCGATCGAGCAACTGGCGGAAAACTGCAACTTCCTCGAAGTTGCCTACCTGCTGAAGAACGGCGAACTGCCGAATTCGAAGCAGAAATCCGACTTCGAGAACACGATCAAGAAGCACACCATGGTGCACGAGCAACTGGTGAAGTTCTACCAGGGCTTCCGCCGCGATGCGCACCCGATGGCGGTCATGGTCGGCGTGGTCGGTGCCCTGTCGGCCTTCTATCACGATGCGACCGATTTCTCCGATCCCGCCGACCGCAACGTGTCGTTCAACCGGCTGGTGGCCAAGCTGCCGACCATCGTTGCCATGGCCTACAAGTACAACACCGGCCAGCCCTTCATGTATCCGCGCAACGACCTCGACTACACCGCCAACTTCATGCACATGATGTTCGGCACGCCCTGCGAGGAATACAAGCCGAATCCGGTGCTGACCCATGCGCTCGACACCATCTTCACGCTGCATGCCGACCACGAGCAGAATGCCTCGACCTCGACTGTGCGCCTGGCCGGTTCGTCGGGCGCCAATCCCTTCGCCTGCATCTCGGCCGGCATCGCCTGCCTGTGGGGCCCGGCGCACGGCGGCGCCAACGAGGCCTGCCTGGAAATGCTCGAGGAGATCGGCGACGTGTCGCGCGTCGGCGAGTACATCAAGCGCGCCAAGGACAAGAACGACAGCTTCAAGCTGATGGGCTTCGGCCACCGCGTATACAAGAACTTCGATCCGCGCGCCAAGCTGATGGGCAAGGTTTGCGCCGACGTGCTGGGCGAACTCGGTCTGGAGAACGACCGTCTGTTCAAGCTGGCCAAGGAGCTGGAAAAGATCGCTCTCGAAGATCCTTATTTTGTCGAGAAAAAGCTCTACCCGAACGTCGATTTCTACTCGGGTATCGTGCAGAAGGCGCTCGGCATCCCGACTTCGATGTTCACCTGCATCTTCGCCCTGGCCCGCACCGTCGGCTGGATGACGCAGTGGGAAGAGATGATCACCGATCCGGAATACAAGATCGGCCGTCCGCGCCAGTTGTACATCGGCGCCGCGCGCCGCGACGTCACGCCGTTGGGCCAGCGCTGAGCAAAAGGGGGCGGTCGACGCCCCCTGTTTTATGTGTCTCATTCAGGATCAGGTGATGCAATGATGAAGCAGATGCTGTCCAACTCGTATTTGTTCGGCACCAACACGCCGTACATAGAAGCGCTCTACGACGCCTATCTCGCCAATCCGGCGGCCGTCGAACCGGCTTGGCGCGACTACTTCGACAAGCTCGGGACTCTCCCGGGGGCAGGCAACTACACCGGGCCCGATGTGGCCCACTATCCGATCATTACCTCCTTCGCCCAGCGTGCCAAGGAAGGCACGCTGCAGGCCTCGTCCCGTGCCGCGATGTCCGATGGCAAGCAGGTCAAGGTCTTGCAGCTGATCAACGCTTACCGCTTTCTCGGCAACCGCTGGGCACAGCTCGATCCCTTGAAGCGCAGCGAGCGTCCCGCGATTCCGGAACTGGAGCCGTCGCACTATGGCTTTACCGAGGCCGATCTCGGTCAGGTATTCCAGACCGGCTCCTTTGCTGCGGTTCCAGAGTCCGCCACCCTGCGGGAGATTCTCGAAGCCAGCCGGCAGACTTTTTGCGGCACCATCGGCGCCGAGTTCATGTACTTGTCCGATGTGGGCCAGAAACGCTGGTTGCAGGGCAAGCTGGAACCCATCCGGGCGACGCCTGCCTACAGCGCCGAGGACAAGAAGCGCTTCCTGGTCCAGTTGACCCACGCCGAAACCCTGGAGCGCTACCTGCACACCAAGTACGTCGGCCAGAAGCGTTTTTCGCTGGAAGGCGGCGAAGCGCTGATCGTGGCCATGGACCAGCTGATCCGGACTGCCGGCACGGTCGGCGTGCAGGAGATGGTCATCGGCATGGCCCACCGCGGTCGCCTCAACGTACTGGTCAATACCCTGGGCAAGCAGCCCGCGATGCTGTTCGACGAGTTCG
Source organism: Rhodocyclales bacterium RIFCSPLOWO2_02_FULL_63_24 (assembly GCA_001828935.1). Classification (GTDB taxonomy): domain Bacteria; phylum Pseudomonadota; class Gammaproteobacteria; order Burkholderiales; family Rhodocyclaceae; genus Sulfuritalea. The sequence goes on along the minus strand of MHZX01000069.1, from coordinate 12,050 downwards.
AAGGCAAGAAGAAGTCCGCGCTGTCCGCCGGCGACGTCAAGTACCACATGGGCTATTCGTCCGATGTCGGCACGCCGGGCGGCCCGGTGCACCTGACGCTGGCCTTCAATCCATCGCATCTCGAAATCGTCAATCCGGTGGTGGCTGGCTCGGTCTATGCGCGCCAGGTGCGCCGCGGTGCCGACGGCAAGAAGCAGGCGCTGCCGGTGCTGATCCACGGCGACGCGGCGGTGGCCGGGCAGGGCGTGAATCAGGAAATGCTCAACTTCTCCAACACGCGCGGCTACGGTACCGGCGGCACGGTGCATATCGTCGTCAATAACCAGATCGGCTTCACCACTTCCGACCTGCGCGACTACCGTTCCTCGCTGTATTGCACCGACATCTTCAAGATGATCGAGGCGCCGATCTTCCACGTCAATGGAGACGATCCCGAGGCGGTGGCGCTGGTGACCCAGATCGCCATGGAATATCGCCAGGAATTCAAGAAGGACGTGGTGATCGACATCGTCTGCTTCCGCAAGCTCGGCCACAACGAGCAAGACGAGCCGATGGTGACGCAGCCCCTGATGTACAAGAAGATCGCCCAGCACCCTGGCACCCGCAAGCTTTACGCCGACAAGCTCGCGGCGCAGGGCGTGATCGCCGCCGGCGACGCCGAGCAGATGATCAAGGACTATCGCGCTGCGCTGGATGAAGGCCGCCACTTGATCGATCCGGTGATCAGCGACTATCACAGCAAGTTTTCCATCGACTGGACGCCTTACATCGACGTTCCCTACACCGAGAAGTGCGACACCACGGTATCCACGGCGGAACTGCAACGCCTGGCAAAGCGCCTGACCGATATTCCCGCCAACTTCACCCTGCATTCGCGCGTCCAGAAAATCATCGACGACCGCAAGCAGATGGGCGAGGGCAAGTTGCCGGTTGACTGGGGTATGGGCGAGAACCTGGCCTACGCGACCCTGGTTGCTGCCGGCTTCAATATCCGCGTTTCGGGCGAGGATGTCGGACGCGGCACCTTCTTCCACCGTCATGCTGCGCTGCATGACCAGAACCGCGAAAAGTGGGATGAAGGCACCTACTGGCCGCTGCAGAACATCCAGGAGCACCAGGGGCGCTTCATGTGCTTCGACTCGGTCTTGTCCGAGGAAGCCGTGCTGGCCTTCGAATACGGTTTTGCGACGGCCGCACCCAACGAAATGGTGGTTTGGGAGGCGCAGTTCGGCGATTTCGCCAACGGTGCGCAGGTCGTCATCGACCAGTTCCTGTCGTCCGGCGAGGCCAAGTGGGGCCGCGGCTGCGGCCTGGTGTTGCTGCTGCCGCACGGTTACGAGGGCCAGGGCCCGGAGCATTCGTCCGCGCGCCTGGAGCGCTACATGCAGCTTTCGGCCGAGTTCAACTGGGAAGTCTGCGTGCCGACCAATGCCGCGCAGATTTACCACATGCTGCGCCGGCAGATGCTGAGGAAGCAGCGCAAGCCGCTGGTGGTCATGACGCCGAAGTCGCTGCTGCGCCACAAAGACGCTACCAGTTCCATGGACGATCTGGCCAACGGTACCTTCCAGACCATCATCGGCGAAATCGACAAGGTCGAGGCGAAGAAGGTGACGCGCATGGTCACCTGTGCAGGCAAGATCTATTTCGACCTGCTCGCGGAGCGTCGTGCGAAGAAGATCGACCACATCGCCCTGGTCCGCGTCGAGCAGCTCTATCCCTTCGACGATCGCAGGCTGGCGGAGGAAATGAAGAAGTATCCGAACCTCAAGGAACTGGTCTGGTGCCAGGAGGAGCCTGAGAATCAGGGGGCTTGGTACGCCAAGCATCACCGGCTGACGGAACTCATCAAGAAGGGCCAGACCCTGAGTGTGGTTGCGCGCCCTGCTTCGGCCTCGCCGGCCGTGGGCTATGCGGCCAAGCACACCCTGCAGCAAAAGGAAGTTGTCAACGCCGCCCTCGGCATTAAGGAATAGCGGAGAAATGAAGACCATCCCCCCGCCCCCCTTCCAACAGAAGGGGATGACCAATGTTCGCGGGCTGCGCCCGCTCAATTTTCTGGCCGTTTCTCCTTGGGGCGGCCCTGCGGAGAAATCATGCTGATCGAAGTCAAAGTACCCCAGTTGTCCGAGTCGGTGGCCGAAGCCACCCTGTCGGCATGGCATGTCAAGGAAGGCGACGCGGTCACTCGCGACCAGAATCTGATCGACATCGAAACCGACAAGGTGGTCCTTGAACTGCCGGCACCGGATTCCGGCGTGATCGTCAAGATCATCAAGAGCAACGGCGAGTCCGTCGTTTCCGGCGAAGTCATCGCGCAGATCGATACCGAAGCCAAGGGTGCCGTGGCAAGCCCTGCCGCCAAGCCGGCGGCAGCGCCCGCTGCGCCTGCCGCGTCACCGGCTGCTGCTACGGCAATGCCCTCGGCGCGCAAGATCATGGACGAAAAGAACATTGCCGCGGGCGACGTGCAAGGCAGCGGTCGCGGTGGCCGCATCCTCAAGGAAGACGTCAGCGGCGGCGCCAAGGCAGCCCCGATTCCTGCAGCCGCCAAGGTCGCCGTGTCACCGGCGCCGACTCTTGCCGGCAAGCCCGCCCTGCCGCAGCCCAATGTCGTCAGCGCCGATGCCATCGTCGCCGACCGTCCGGAGCAGCGCGTGCCGATGTCGCGCCTGCGCGCCCGTGTCGCCGAGCGCCTGGTACAGTCGCAGGCCACCAATGCCATCCTGACCACCTTCAACGAGGTCAACATGGCGCCGGTGATGGAAATGCGCAAGAAGTACCAGGAAAGATTCGAGAAAGAACATGGCGTCAAGCTGGGCTTCATGTCCTTCTTCGTCAAGGCCGCAGTGGCGGCGCTGAAGAAATACCCGGTGATCAATGCCTCGGTTGACGGCAACGACATCGTCTATCACGGCTACTTCGACATCGGCATCGCCGTCGGCAGTCCGCGCGGTCTGGTGGTGCCGATCCTGCGCGACGCCGACCAGATGAGTCTGGCCCAGATCGAAAAGAAGATCGCCGAATTCGGTTCCAAAGCCAGGGACGGCAAGCTCTCCCTGGAGGATCTGAGCGGCGGTACCTTCTCGATTTCCAATGGCGGCATTTTCGGCTCGATGCTGTCGACGCCGATCATCAACCCGCCGCAATCGGCCATCCTCGGCGTGCATGCGACCAAGGATCGTCCCGTGGTCGAAAACGGCCAGATCGTGATCCGCCCGATCAACTACCTGGCTCTCTCCTACGATCACCGCATCATCGACGGTCGCGAGGCGGTGCTGGGCCTGGTGACGATGAAGGAGGCGCTGGAAGATCCGGCGCGCCTGCTGCTGGACGTGTAAGGAATAGATATGGCAAACAAGCAATTCGACGTGGTGGTGATCGGCGGCGGCCCCGGCGGTTATGTTGCTGCGATCCGTGCGGCGCAACTCGGCCTGTCTACGGCCTGCATCGAATCCGAGGCTTACGCCGATCCGAAGGGCGAGGTTCGGCTGGGCGGCACTTGTCTCAACGTGGGCTGCATTCCCTCCAAGGCGCTGCTGCAATCCTCGGAACTCTACGAGCAGGCCAGCCACTCCTTCGTCATGCACGGCATCTCCACCTCCGGCGTGAAGATGGATGTGGCGACCATGATGAAACGCAAGGACAACATCGTCGGGCAGTTGACCAGCGGCATCAAGGGTCTGTTCAAGAAGAACAAGGTCACCTTGCTGCCCGGTCATGGCAAGTTCGTCGGCCGCGAGGACGAGCGCTGGCGGATCGACGTCAGCGGCGAAACCGTGGAAGCAACGCACGTTATCGTCGCCACCGGCTCGAAGGCGAGGCATTTGCCGGGGATTCCAGTCGACAACAAGCTGATCTGCGACAACGTCGGCGCCCTGTCGTTCGACTCGACACCGAAGCGTCTCGGCGTCATAGGGGCCGGCGTGATCGGTCTGGAACTCGGTTCGGTCTGGAAGCGTCTGGGTTCCGAAGTGACCATCCTCGAAGCCCTGCCGGATTTCCTCGGCGCCGCTGACCAGGCGGTGTCCAAGGAAGCATGGAAGGTATTCACGCAAAAGCAGGGGCTCAACATCCAGCTTGGGATCAAGATCATCAAGGTCGAAACCGGCAAGAAAGGCGTTACGGTCGAGTACGAGTCGGGCGACGAAACCCGCACGTTGCAATGCGATCGCCTGATCGTCTCGGTCGGTCGCGTGCCCCATACGGCAGGCCTCGGCGCCGAGAATGTCGGCCTTGAGCTGCGTCCCAGTGGCTACATCAACGTCGACCAGAACTGCCGCACCAACCTGCCCAATGTCTGGGCCGTCGGCGATGTCGTACCCGGCCCGATGCTGGCGCACAAGAGCATGGAAGAGGGCGTCATGGTTGCGGAATGCATTGCAGGCCAGAAGGGACACGTCAATCTGGACACCGTGCCCTGGGTCATCTACACACACCCGGAAATTGCCTGGGTGGGCAAGACCGAGCAGCAGTTGAAGAACGAAGGCGTCGAGTACCGCGCCGGACAGATTCCCTTTGCCGCCAACGGCCGCGCGCTGGGGCAAGGTGACACCACCGGTTTCGTCAAAATGATCGCCTGCGCCAAGACCGACCGCATTCTCGGCGTACACGTGATCGGCAACAATGCGTCCGAACTGATTGCAGAAGCGGTGGTAGCGATGGAGTTCAATGCGTCATCGGAAGACATCGCCCGCATCTGCCACGCCCATCCGACGCTGTCGGAAGCGATGCATGAAGCCTCGCTGGCGGTCGATAAGCGCGCGCTGCATTTCTGAACCGGCCGATGTTGATCCAGGGCGGTCGGGCCAACCCGGCCGCCCTTGTTGTTGGATCCCGCTTCCCCGAGTCGGGACGGTAACTAGATAATGCCCCACAAAATCCTCAAGGTTTCCAAGGACGGCATGATCGAAGGCTTCAATGCCGCGCTGACCGAGCGCGGTATCGAGGCCGACCCGGCGCAACTGATCGCTGCCCGGCGCCTGCAGAAGTTCTATGACGATCTGCTGGCATTCAAAGCAGCGCGACGCGGTCGGCTGAGGAAGCTCTTGGTCCGCCCGGAGTTGCCGCGGGGCGTCTGGTTCTGGGGTGGGGTAGGGCGCGGCAAGAGCTTCCTGATGGATTGCTTCTTCGCCGCCGTACCGTATTCGCGCAAGCGCCGCGTGCATTTTCACGCCTTCATGCGCGAAATCCACGAGTCCTTGCGCGCCCATCGCCACGAGTCCGATCCGCTGGCAAGAGTGGCCGCGCGTATTGCCCGCGAAACGCGCCTGATGTGTTTCGACGAATTCCACGTCTCGGATATTGCCGATGCCATGATGCTGGGGCGCCTGATGCAGGCCCTGTTCGATGCCGGCGTGGTGTTTTGCATCACCTCCAATTACCCGCCGGACGGTCTGTATCCGAACGGCCTGCAGCGCGAACTGTTTCTGCCCACCATAGCCCTGCTGCGAGAGAAGCTCGATGTGATCGAGATCGATGCCGGAATCGACTACCGCCTGCGGGCTTTGGAGCAGGGACAGGTATATCTCGCCAGTGGCGATGCCGCGGCGAATACCTCCATCGAGCGCACCTTCCACCGGGTTGCCGGCGGTGCCGGACATACCCTGCCGATAGCCGTGCTCGGCCGCCAGGTGCCTGTATTGCACCGGGCGCCCGGCGTGATCTGGTTCGATTTCGCCACGCTGTGCGGCGGCCCGCGCTCGCAAAACGATTATCTCTGGCTGGCCAACCGCCACCACACCTTGTTTCTGTCCGGCGTGCCGAAGATGGGCGCTGCCATGGCCAGCGAGGCGCGGCGTTTTACCTGGCTGGTCGACGTGCTATACGACCACCGCGTCAAGTTCATCGTCGACGCCGCATGCCCGGCCGAAGAGCTGTATACCCAGGGTGTACAGGCCGGCGAATTCAAGCGTACCGTCAGCCGCCTGATTGAAATGCGCTCGCTCGAATACCTCGCCAGCCCGCATCGCCGAGAGGACGTCCTGGCGATCGACGAGGAGGCCGTCGGCACTTGATTCCTTCACCGCAGACTCGGTTAGAATGAACCGAGTTCGCCGAACAAGGAGAACCACATGCTGCATCAAGGAGAGGTTGCGCCGGCGTTTTCGCTGCCCGACGCTGACATGGAGTGGTTCGATTTTTCTACGCTGCGCGGTCGCCAAAACGCCGTGCTGTTTTTCTATCCGCGCGACGGCACGCCGTACTGCACCCTGGAGGCAGCCGATTTCTCGGATCACGAAAGCGAATTCGCCCGGCTTGACTGCGTCATTCTCGGCGTCTCGCGCGACGACTGCCTATCCCACGCGGATTTCCGTGACAAGCATGGCCTCTCCGTGCGCTTGTTGTCGGACGAGGAGGGCGATGTCTGCCGCAAGTTTGGCGTGTGCCAGTTTCGCGAGCGAGACGGCCACAAAAAACTGTGTGTAGTACGTTCGACGTTCGTCGTCGACAAGGAAGGCATAGTTCGTCACGCCCTCTACGATGTGCATCCGAAAGGGCATGCCGCCGAGGTATATCAACTGGTAAAAAGCCTCAATGGCAAAGGAAGGCAACATGCTCATCGCTAGGAACACCGTAGTCACCCTCAAATACAGCGTCAAGGACACGGACGGTTCGGCCGTCGACGAAGGCGTGGCGCCGCTGGTCTATCTGCATGGGGGCTATGGCGGCATTTTCGATCGGATTGAAGAAGAGTTGCAGGGCAAGGCCGTCGGCGATGCTCTGGAAGTCAAACTGGAACCCGAAGACGCGTTTGGCGAATACGACGCCGAATTGGTTGCCATCGAGCCGCGGCAGCTGTTCCCCGACAACATCGAAGTCGGCATGCAGTTCGAGCGCGGCAGCGAGGATGGCGAGGACGACGATGCGCTATTCACCATCACGGATATTGCCGACGACAAGGTGGTCGTCGATGGCAACCATCCGCTGGCAGGTATTTCGCTCCTGTTCTCCTGCACCGTGACCGGCGTGCGCGCCGCGACTGCCGAGGAAATCACCCATGGCCATGTGCACGGCGGTCACGGCCACCACCACTGAAACTGCCTAAGCGGATAAGACAAGAGGGAGCGGGGCTCCCTTTTGCTTTTGGACACCGGTATGAGCAGTCACGCTCCCGATCCCGCAATCGTTGTGAAATGGCCGAATGTTCCGGCATGCTATGGCTGGCTTTCCCTTGACCGTCGCGGACGCTGGCGACTCAAGGGTGATGCCATCCGCCACGCGGGCCTGATCGGCTTCATCAACAGCCACTATGGCGCCGATGACTCGGGCAATTGGACTTTCCAGAACGGCCCACAAAAAGTATTCGTCGCGCTCGACTACACGCCGCTTGTGCTGCGTCTCGGAATCGATAGGGAATTGACTGCTCACACGAGTGCCGCCGTTGGTCCGGCTACTGCCGCCTATCTGGACGAACAGGGTAATGCACTACTGGATACCGCTGCGGGTATCGGGCTGCTGGACGACCGGGATCTGCCGACATTTGTGGCGGCGTGTCGCGATGAACATGGCGAACCGGTCGGGGATGAGGTTCTCCTGGGCGCAATGGCGGGCGGTGCGGGCGCCTTCTGGTTCGGTTTGCCCTTACAGGGTATCGACCACCGCGAGGTTCCTCTGCGCTTCGGCTTCCAGCAAAATCCCGTCCCGTGAATTGGCTATGAAGCAGGAAAACGTCATTTGTACTTCGCGACTTCTTGCCCAAACATCGTTGTGAGCTGCAAGGAGAACAGGAAGCTGAAGGTGCGATCGGGGGTTCCGCTGTGGCGCGGATCTACCTCCTCGGGCAGATCCGCGTACCGTGCCGTCAGATCAGAGTGGTGCCCAATATCCGATTGAAGGTTGAACTCGGGCGCATCACCGCTTCGGTTTTTACCGGATCGGGGAAATAGTACCCGCCGATATCCACCGCCTTGCCTTGCACGGAATTCAGTTCATCCACAATCGTCTGCTCGTTCTCGGCCAGTGCTGTTGCTAGGGGCGCGAAGCGGGTTTTCAGTTCCTGGTCCTCCGTCTGCTCGGCCAGAGCCCGTGCCCAATACATCGCCAGGTAATATTGGCTACCACGGTTGTCCAACTCGCCGGTACGGGTCGAAGGCCCCTTTCTATTGTCGAGCAGCTTGCCGGTGGCATCGTCGAGAGTCTTGGCCAGAATTTTCGCCTTGGCATTGCCGGTCTTGATACCAAGGTCTTCGAGAGACACTCCCAGGGCGAGGAATTCGCCGAGCGAATCCCAGCGCAGGTGGTTCTCTTCCACGAGCTGCTTGACATGTTTCGGCGCCGAGCCCCCTGCACCGGTTTCGTACATGCCGCCACCGGCCATCAGCGGCACGATGGAGAGCATCTTGGCGCTGGTACCCAGTTCCATTATCGGGAACAGGTCGGTCAGGTAATCGCGCAGGATGTTGCCGGTCACCGAGATCGTATCGAGGCCGCGGACCACTCGCTCCAGGGAGTAGCGCATGGCACGAACCTGCGACATGATCTGGATGTCGAGGCCGCTGGTATCGTGATCCTTCAGATAGGTGTTTACCTTTTTGATCAGTTCGGCTTCATGCGGACGGTAGGGATCGAGCCAGAACACCGCCGGCGTGTTTGAATTGCGGGCGCGGGTGACGGCCAGCTTGACCCAATCGCGGATTGCCGCGTCCTTGACCTGGCACATGCGCCAGATATCGCCTTGTTCGACGTCTTCCACCAGCAGTACCTCGCCGGTGGCGATGTCGGTTATCCGGGTTTCGCCATCTTCGGCAATTTCGAAGGTGTTTTCATGCGAGCCGTATTCTTCGGCCTGCTGAGCCATCAGGCCGACATTGGGCACCGAGCCCATGGTTACCGGGTCGAAGGCGCCGTTGGTCTTGCAGAAGTTGATCATCTCTTGATAGATGCGGGCGAAGGTGGATTCCGGCATGACAGCCTTGACGTCTTTCGGGCGGCCGTCGGCCCCCCACATCTTGCCGCCGATGCGGATCATAGCCGGCATCGAGGCATCGACGATGACGTCGTTGGGGGCATGCAAATTGGAAATGCCCTTGGCCGAATCGACCATCGCCAGTTCGGGGCGATGCTCGTGGCAGGCGTGCAGGTCACGGAGAATCTCTTCGCGCTTGGACTCGGGCAGCACGGCAATCTTGTCTTCCAGATTGACAAGACCGTTGTTGACGTTGACGCCCAGTTCATCGAACAGCTTGCCGTGCTTGGCGAATGCGTCCTTGTAGAACACCTTCACACAATGGCCGAAAACGATCGGATGGGAGACTTTCATCATGGTTGCCTTGACGTGTAGCGAGAACATCACGCCCGTCTTGCGTGCGTCTTCCATCTGCTCTTCATAGAAGGTGCACAAGGCCTTTTTGCTCATGAACATGCTGTCGATGATCTCGCCCGGAAGCAGCGCAACCTTCGGCCGCAGCACGATGGTTTTCCCGCTCTTGGTGACCAGTTCCAGGCGGACGTTGCGGGCGCGGTCCAGCGTCATGGATTTTTCACCGTGGTAGAAATCGCCGTGGCGCATGTGCGAAACGTGAGTCCTCGATGCCTGACTCCACTCGCCCATGGAGTGCGGGTTCTTGCGCGCATAGCGCTTGACGGCGGGAGCAGCGCGACGATCGGAGTTGCCTTCGCGCAGGACCGGATTGACGGAACTGCCGATGCACTTCGAGTAGCGACTGCGAATTGCCTTTTCTTCATCGGTCTTCGGATCCTCGGGGAAGTCCGGCAGCTTGTAGCCGCGAGATTGCAGTTCCTTGACGCAGGCGATCAGCTGTGGCTGGGAGGCGCTGATATTCGGCAGTTTGATGATATTGGTATCAGTATTCTGAGTCAGGCGTCCAAGCTCGGCCAAGTTATCCGGCACCTTTTGTTCCTCAGTGAGATGATCGGGAAACGCTGCCAGAACTCTTGCTGCCACCGAGATGTCGCTGCCGACGACATCGATCCCTGCCGGTGCGGCAAATGTCCTGATGATGGGCAGAAACGAATACGTCGCCAGAAGCGGTGCCTCGTCAGTGAGCGTGTAGATGATCCTGGATTTGCTTGCAGCCATTGCTTCCCCCTTGCCATTGATTGTTGAAAATATCTCTTTATGAATCCATCAGCATTATGAGTCCTTCGGGCGCTCAGTAAACGAATAGTGTGCGGAAAAAGAGGTGCTCTAACTGGTTGAAAGTTAATTGTAAGCGGCTTATCCCCAGACATATTTGGTTGCACCGAAATCAAGCGGTGCCATGCGGCTTTCCGAGCAGCGTGTTACTTGGCGGTGTCAAAGTCGGGTCTAACACTGGCTGATGCGCATGAAAGAAACGACGTTACGAGGGGGCCATTTGGCACGTGTCGCTCGGTGGATGCGCTCAAAGAAAAGGAAGTGCACCATGTCATGGCCTCCAACAACCATAACGTCTCCCCGTGTTTCTTGCATCTCTTACACGACCATTACCCAATGTGTCTGCCGGCATATTCTGCACCAGCTATGTCATGGCCACCTTCGTTGCGTCGGTCGTTCTTCTGCTGACTGGCGCGTTCGCACATGCTCAATCGAATGCACTTGATTTCGATCAAAAATCGAATTCAGCTAACGCTTTCCGAGCCACAACAACTGATGAGATCAGCCTAAAGGAGGGCTTAAAGATGAAAGACGTAATTCGTTTTATCAAGCATATCTTTCGCAACACCGTGACATTCGGCGGGTGCCGGCTGTGCTCCTGCACGAGCTACCACACATCAGAAAATGATTGGCAATTTTGCGATTGTGGGCACAGCAGATCTATGCATGAACACTAATTCTTACTCAGCAGTCGCCAATATAGGCGACAGAAGGAGCGTTGAAGAATGAGCGAACGAGGAGCGGCAATTTCTGGAGTGCGGCAAGCTGCTCCTCGATCTTGTCGCGCAGCTTTTCGCCCTTTTGCAATGGCCGCCTCGCGGTGCCGGTACGTTTGACGTGACTCCATACCAATTCATCGGGATTCAAGTCCGGTGCGTAGTCGGGCAGGAAATGCAGCGTCAAATGGCCCTCGGTGGATGTGACGTATTTCTTCACGAGCGCCGTCTTGTGCGCAGGCAGACTATCGAGCACGAGATGGACGGGCTTCTTGCGGTACTTCATCATTTTCTTCAGCAGTTCGACGAACGGCTCCGCGTTGAGTCCGCCTTCGTAGGTGGTGAACCAGATGCCCCCTTGGCATTCGCCGCCGAAGCCGCACTGATGGATTGACGTTGTCCGGGACGCTGAACGACAGGGGTTTGTCCACGAATACCCCAGGTCTTGCCATACACCGTGTCGGCACGGAATCCGGACTCATCCCAGAAGAAGATTTCAGCACCCTCTGCCTTGGCCTGCGCGGCAATTGCAGGGAAGGTTTCTCGCTGCCATTTCTCGATAGCTTCCGGATCGCGCTGATAGGCGCGCTGCAAGGGCTTCTGCGGAGTCAGCCCCAGCTTGGCCAGCAATTCGCCTACCGCAGTCAGTCCAAGCCGTATGCCGAATTTCTTCCCGATCAATTCGACTACGATCGCACGCGTCCACAAACCGAAGTCCAGACCATACTGCCGCGGATCACGGCCGTTCACCCAGCGAAACACTTGAGATTCCTGCGTCGGTGTCAGGCTACGCTGACGACCGGTCGCCTTCGTCGAACGCAGCGCCTTGATGCCCAGCCCCGAACGCAGCGCGGCGTTCAACCACTTGTAGATCGTGGTGCGATTGAAGCCGTAGGCCGCAATGACGTTCGACGCCGATTCTCCTTCGCGCACTCGCTCTACCGCCATCAGGCGAATCGTCTCCAGCGTTTGCCGATCCAATGTCCGTCCATCTCTCTTCATGCATTCTGATGATTGTCATGGTCGAGCAAAGCTCAATGTTTGTCGCCATATTTATCGACTAATGAGTAAAAAATAGCTTGGGTGAAGGCATTGGCCTAACCCCAGTTGAGGCGACCTGCGCGAGAAGCCGCGCAGGCCGCTCACTTCATTCGTTCCCCCTACGTGCCAACAGAAAGAACTATCGTGAAGCGAACCAACACCAAATCTCCCGCCAATAAGCCTGCCGCAGCAGG
>MHZX01000068.1:56854-57094 GCA_001828935.1 Rhodocyclales bacterium RIFCSPLOWO2_02_FULL_63_24 | reverse complement strand
TCGTCGTCGACCCGGGTGATGGTCCAGGTTCCGTTGTAGTTGGTCGGCGTCGCGCCGGAGATGGTGATCGAATCATTGGTGGAAAAGCCGTGGGCCACGGCGGTGGCGGTTGCCGTGGTGCTGCCCAGGGTGCGCGCGATGGTGACGGTCTTCGAAACGCCCGGGATGGTCGCGGTCTTGCTTGCGCCGGTGTCGGGACTGACCGTGGCCGTGGCGGCAGCCAGCGTGCCGACGGTGACG
>MHZX01000068.1:0-56844 GCA_001828935.1 Rhodocyclales bacterium RIFCSPLOWO2_02_FULL_63_24 | reverse complement strand
CCGCCGAGATGACGGTCCAGCTGCCGTTGTACTTCGAATCGGTGGCGCCGGTCACCGTTACCGTGGCGCCGACCGTGGCGCTCCGGCAGCCCGCGGGATAGGTGGAGAAGTTGCCGCTGGCGCTATTGTTGAACGTGAACCGTCCCGTGGCCGAATCCCAGGTGCCCGAGGCAGTTTCGTTGGCGCCGGAACCGCCGCACTTGATCGTTGCCGTTGCCGAGGTGGCGCCCGGATTGGTGCTGGCGGGTATCGTGACGCTGAAGGTGAATGACGTCGCGGTCGGTGCCGCGCTATTGGTCACCGTGTGAGTGGTGTTGAGGAAGCTTTGCGCCGCGCCGGCGATGGTCGTGGTACTGCCGACGGCAAGGCCGTTGTTCCCGGTATTGGTCACGGTGGCGACTGCCGTCGCACCCGCGGTCGTGGTGGAAAGCGTCAGGCTGCTGATGCTCACCGTTCCGCCCGATTTATCGGCGATGATGGTACCCGTCACCGTATTCGATGGCGACTCGTTCAGCGTATAGGTGAAATGCGTCGCGTCGACGTAGGTGATGGTCTTGGCCCCGTTGTAGTCGGTGGGCGTGGCGCCGGCGACGGTCACCGAGGCGCCGTCGGAAAAACCGTGGGCCGCGGTCGAAGTGGCGGTCACCGTGTTGCCCGAGCGGGCCAGCGAAACCGTGGCCGATCCGGCCGGTGCCGCAAGCGCGGTGGTCACCTCGCTGTTGCTGGTGGAAACTATATTATTGGAAAGGGTCTTCTGGCTCGCCGTTGCTCCCTCGGCGAGGCAGGTGCCGAGACAAGTGTACAGCTTGCGACCATCGGGATGTCCGGTGGGCGCGGTCTCCGCCCAATGCGTGCGTAACCGCTGCGCCGCGCCGCCGCGCTCGACCTCCGGCCCGTCGGGTGAGTCGCTGGAGCCGGCGGTGGTGTTGGGCGAGGCGGCCCAGAAGGTGGACGCCGAGGTCCAGTAGCTGCTTGCCGACAGGTCGATAAAACCGGTATTGCCCTGCTCGTCGATTGCGCGATAGCCGTTTTTGTCACCCAAGTACAGGCTGAGAGGAATATTGCCCGTCGCATCGGTGCCGCAACTGGGCGCCGGTACGTCGTCGCCGACCCTCTCGTCGGCGGCGGTGAAGGTTCCGGTAATCGAAGGCGTGGCGTTGAGCGTGCCGGTGAATGTCGAGCTCACACTGGTGCCATCGGTGACCGTCCCGGTCACCGTCCCGCTGCCCAGGCTGGCGGCGGGACTGCCGGTCGTTCCCGGAGAATAGCCGGTGACCGTGGCGAGCAGCGTGGCGCTCGCGGTGCCGCTGATGGTGCCCGACACCGAGCCGCTGACCGCCGTGCTGGTGCCGGCCTGGTTGGTCACCGTGCCGGTAAAGCTGCCGGTTACCGCTCCCGTCGCCGATCCCGTCATCGTCGCGGCCACCATGCCGCCGCCGAGGGCGCGGGTGGAGTCGATCAGCACCTTGTCGTTGCGGTCGGCATCGCAATAACGACCGAACTTGTATTCCTTGAGGTTGCCGAACCAGCGCGGCTTGGCGCCGGCATCGGGACGGAAGACCCCGATGTAGACCTGGTTCTCGAAAGTGCCCTGGGTGTTTACGGAAATCGGCAGCGTGGCGGAGGCGAATACGCTATTCACGGCCTGTATCTCGGCGAAGATCAGCGACATCGCGTTCTTGATTTCCTGCTTGCTGGTGGACTTGAAGTACTTGCCACCGCCCACATTGGCCATGCTCTTAAGTAAAGTCGCTTGGTCCGTGTCACAGTGGTCCTTGCAAACATCAAGGGTATAGGTCGTGATCCCGTTTACCAGTTTTGCCTTCGGGCTGGTCGTGCTCTTCGGGTCATCCACCAGGGAACTGACGCCGTAGGTTTTCATGAAGCGCGCCCATTCATCGGCCAGCCTTGTGCTGCCGCCGGAGATGGTCGCGGTGATGCTCGCCAGCGTTGTGGCGTCGGTAATGCCGATCAGCGCGGCGGCATCCGTAAGTTGGGTAGTGGTTCCGGTTTGATTGGGATACTTCTGCCCAATGAAGACGATAAAATTCTTTGCACACCCTCCCGCGGCACTATCAGGAGGGCTATAGGTGGTGGCGGTGGAATTGCTTAGCGGATACGACCCCAGACTATTCGAGCACGCTGGCTGGCGCGTCGGACTTACAGTATTGCAGTTGTAGTCCCTAAGATCGAGATCACTGCCCTGTTTCCCATCCAGAAACTTATCCTTGCCGTTGAAATAGCGGAAAAAGCTGTTCATCGCTTGGTCGTAGTTGGAGTTCTGCCCGACCTGATCATCGCCGCGCTCATCGGCTACGAGGAATTTGTCGGCCATTGTGTTTAACATGTTCACCAGAACCGACTTGTTGGTGTTGTTCATTTCGCGAACGCCAAAACGAACATATCCAGCTTCCTCGCCGGATAGCATGCCAATTCCAATGTTTACGTTATCCCCCAGGGTTTGAACAATTTCGGCAAGTGCCTGATACTCTTCGTAGCCTTGTTTTCCGTCTGGCCAACCCTGAGCATTGCTATTCCACGCAGAAGAGTTGTCGATCACAATCAGGACATTGGCCTGGGATCCGGTGGATGCCTCGCCTCCGGTATAGAGGTCGATGTCGTCTGCGTGAAGCTGCGGCGAGAGGAAAGCGCCTGTCAATAGGGTAGCGCCCAGCAGCCTACGAAATGTTGATCTCATGATAGTTCTCCAGCCATTATTCCCGACCCATCAGGTGCCGGTGCAGCGATACGCTGAATCGTTGGCGTACACGGTCACGGTGCCGTTATCCATGCGTATGCCGGTGCCCTGGGTAATCGAAACATTGGCCCCGAACCAGCCCGAGGTGGACGTCGCCTGGATCTGCCAGATGGTATCGGCACAGGCCGAGTAGGGGTTGGACAGGGTGTCCAGGCACTTCTTGTCATCGGCGTTATTTATCGGGTCCGCCAGGTCGACATTCTTTACCGGCAAGGTTCTTACCAGGCAGGGCCGGGCGATGACCACCGTGTAGTTCTTGCCGCCTTCGGCGACGGTCACCGTGGAGGCGGTGCCGGCGACGTTGTCGGTGAAGTTGCTGGAAAGTACCAGGTCGATCGTGCGCTGCGCCGTGGACATGGCTTCGGTCCGCGCCTGTGCGTTGGCCACGCTGCGCAAATTGACGGTCGATAGCCGGATCGCCGAAACGGCAATCAGCGTCAGCACCATCAACATGATGAGACTGACGATCAGCACAATGCCGCGCTGGCGTGCGGGCAGGCTGCTCATGGTACCTCCCGACGCCCGGACATATTGACCAGTTTGATGGTCGAGGACGTGAGGCGCCGACGGTAGGCGTCGCCAGCCGCCGTCACCGTCTTGCTGCCCATGGTAAAAGACTTGGTGTCGGTATAGCCGGCGGTGGTCTGCAGATCCCGGGCAATCAGGAACAGCTTGACCGTCATGACGTCCTCCCAGCGGTTCTCGGTGCTGGAGTCCAGCCGCATGCCGGTCACCGCGGTACCTGTTGCGCCGGTCTGGCGCGGATCTTCATTCGACACTACATAGGCGTCCACCGCCCCGTCATCCGTGGTGTCGATTCCATACTCCAGATGAAGATTCTCCACGCCGGGCGCAATGGTTCTCACGTTCTGAACGACACGCAACGTGCTGCCGCCGGTGCTGGGAATGGCCAGTTCCACCATCTTCAGCGTAGGAATGCCGTCACCCGTGGTCGCCACATTGCTATCGAGATCATTGACGCAGTCGTCGCACTGCGAAATAAAGTAGATTCTGGTGATCAGCTTGCGCACCGATGCATTCGCGCCGGGCGTGGTCGACGTGCATCCCAATACATGCAGATTGAAATCGGTGCTGGTCGCAGTCGACATGGCGTGAAACGCCTGGGTATCGACCGTGCCGTCGGGGCAGGACGAGACCTGCAGATAGGTATCGCTGGCCACATAGCCCGTGCCGCCTGCCGTGATCGACGTAGTGCTGGCGCGACGCACCACAAAGACATCGGTCTCCGTCTTGTAATTATCCAGGCAGGCGGTCAGCGCCGCCGGCAGGCTGCCGGTGCCATGCGCCTCGTAGCCGAAGATCGGGAAAGGCACCTGAACCGGCGACGTCGTCGCATTCCAGCCTGGCAGCGGGCTGCCTCCGGTGGTCGAGCAGGGATCGACGTATTTCCAGTCGGCGGGCGTCGAACTGGCAAAAGGCGGCGAGTAGTTGCCAAAATAGCCGGCGAGGCGGATATCCTCGGCCAGGGTATCGAGCGAATAGCGCGCCGTTTCGATCTTGCGGCCTTCACGGTCGATCTTTTCCCGGGTGGTAATCGACTGGGCAAAAATGGATGACAGCGCAGCCAGGAGAATCATGCTGATGCCCATCGCCACCATCAGTTCTATGAGGCTGAATCCGCGAATGGAAGTCCGCCAGTGTCGCAAGGTCTTCATGACGGCTCAGGTCCCATCCAGGTCGGCAACGCGGATGACGCGACTGACCCCGCTGCGGCGCGACGTGATCGCGGTCGAACCGCAGGTATTGTCGCTCGGGACGACACCGATATCGCGGCCCTGCCAGACGACATCCACCTGAAACACGCCGCTGGTGCCGGTATTGAACACGCAGGCGCGCGCCCCGTTCATGCCGCCGACCTTGCTGCCGCCAACGGACTCACCGATGCCCTTCAGGGAGAGATCCCATTCGCACAAGTCACGCGCCGCGATGCTTGCCTTCGCCGCGCAGCAGGTAGCCTGGAGGGCAGAGGTGCTGTTGGCGACGGTAATGCAGTCGTTGCTGTAACTGGTGCCGAAAACCACCTTGACACTACTGCCATCCTGCTGGTTGTATCCGGTGTTGGCCGAGGTGCTGGTCTTGACCTCGGCGAGGTTGGCATTCATGCGGTCGGCCATTTCGTTGGCCAGCATCATGGCCTGCGAACGCGAAAAGGAATCCGCCTCGGCGTTGATCGACCTGGCCTGCAAGCCGGCCAGCCCCAGCAATCCCACGGCGAGTATGGCCATCGTAATGATCACTTCGAGCAGCGAGAATCCACGCTGGCGAGCCATCACGGCGCGATCGCTCACGAGCATGATGTGGTTCCTGCCGCCATGACCCGCACGCTGGCATTGCCGTTGGTGTCGAAGGTGACGCAGCGCGGCGTGGCAAAACTATCGTCGTCGGTCACCAGCAATTTCACCGCCACACCGCCGGACAGGCGTCCGGTACGGGTAAAGATGATCGGCGCCGCGGTACCTTGATACGCATAGGTGATACCCGTGGTTGGCCTGATGATCTGCATCACGCCATCGCCGGGGCTGGATGTGCTGCAGGTGGTGGAACTGGTGAACACGATGCACCAGCCACTGTTGAAATCGTTTGACGGAGCGACAATGGAAATGGACGAAGAGGATGCCCCACTCCATTTGATGGCTTCGCTCCGCGCCAACATCGCCGTAGCTACCAGGTCGAAGGTCGCGGACTTCATTTTTTGTGTGTTGAGCAGGGTCTTGATGCCGGGGACCGCGATGCTCATCAATATTCCGGCGATGGCGATCACCATCATCATTTCGATCAAGCTGAATCCGGAGGCCCGGCGGCGAGTGGCTACCATTCGGCCACCGGCAGCTTGAGTCCGAACTGGTTGATCGAAAACGCCGTGCTTGCCCCGGCCGCCGGCTGGCCCTCCTGCAAAGTGCCAGCCTTGCCGCTGGCGCTGATGGTGAAGATAGGCATGCCCTGCAGGGCAGCCACCGTGGAGCCCGAATTGGTTCCAGTGGTCAGCGTTATGTCGAAATAGGTACTGACTTCCGTCGGCACCGTGTAGTTAAGCTGTGCCAATGTGCCGTAGCTACCCGAGTTCATCATGTACTGCTCCTCGCGGCTGAACACTTCCATCAGCACGGCCTTGGCGGCCGACTTGTTGGCACGGATCATGTACTGGTTGTAAGCGGGTGCGGCGATCGCGGTGAGAATTCCGATAATCGCGACGACGACCACCAGCTCGACCAGTGAAAAGCCGTCATTGCCTGGCCCACGGCGAATGACGCTTGGCACTCGCGGATAAGCTGCCGGCCGAAGGGATATCATTGGCATGTGCTGCGTGTCTAAGAAGATAGAACAATGATTCCCTTGCACGTCCTCGCGCGCCATCAGCAAAGGCGGATTCTTGGTAGGGAAAACCTGATTCGACGACAGGGCTTCCCTGATTCCGTATTGCTGCCGATGCCATCACTATTTGCCTGCCGCTGGCCTGGCTCGGCCGACGCAGCCCTAATGCCCGGATAGGCACCACTGGTGCGCCAATGCTTGCTAGATGAATTCCCCTGACAAAATCCCGCTCCACCCCATCATCGGCGTCGCGCTGGCGCTGTGCCTGGTGCTGCAGTCATGGACGGCGCTCGCGGGAACCTTGCTGCTGAGCGCCGACGAACGCGAATGGCTGCGCACCCATCCCGTGATTCACTACGGTACCGATCAGGCGACGGGAACTTACAACTTCACTGAACAGGAGAGCCAGGCGGGATTTGCGGCCGATTACATGCGCGCACTGGAAAATCGCATCGGCGTGCGCTTTGAATTTCACGTCTATGAGGAATGGTTCACGCTGCAGGAGGAAGGGAAAACCCGTGCGATCGATGTCGTCGCGCGCACAGGCAGGTCGGCGCTGGAAGACGGGCACCTGACCTTCTCCTCGCCGCTGCCCCAGTACCAGTTTCCGCACGTCATTGGAATGCGCGGCGACTGGCCCCAATTGGAAGCGATCATCAAGAAAGCCCAACGCTCCTTCTCTCCCGAGGACGTCGAAGCCTTGCGACAACGCTGGCTGAAACCGGCCAAGCGGGCGTATACCGGGCAACAAGTCACCCTGGTTGCGCTCACGCTGACCGCCAGCGGCCTCGCCATCGCGCTGCTGATCGCACTCTGGTCGGCTCACAAGCAGCGTCGCATGGCCCGCGATATTGAACGCAGCGAGGCTGCCTTCGACGCCTTCTTCGACGCCTCCCCGGCGGGCATGGCCATCCTCGATCGCGATCTGCGCTTTGTCCGCATCAACGAAACACTGGCCAGGATCAACGGACGCGCCGCCGGGGATCACATCGGCCGCCCGATCGAACAGCTTGTTCCTGACCTCGCCTCGAACGTGGTGCCGCTGATGCGTGAAGTGCTGGTCACCGGCCACAGCTTCCACAACATCGAGATATCGGGCCGCACGCCGGCCGATCCGGAACAGGACAAGCACTGGCTGATATCCTATTTCCCCATCTACACCCATTCCGGACGGATTCCCATCGGCACCGGCACCGTGGTGCTGGATATTGGCGACAGAAAGCGCGCCGAACTTGCGTTGCGCGACTCGGAGAATCGCCTGCGCAAGGTCTCCGATCACATTCCGGTCGCAGTGTTCCAGTACCGCACCGACACCCGGGGCGACGAGGGGTTCACCTACCTCAGCGAAGGTATTCAGCGCTTGCTGCACCGCAGTCCCGAGGAAATTATCGCCAATCCCGTGCTCTTTCTCGACGCCATCCATCCGGACGACCGTAGATCGCTGTTGAAGCAGTGGGCCGCCCTCTCGCAGGCAGTTGCCGCGGGACGGGAAACCGGCCGTGAGTCGGAATGGACCGGTCGCAGAAATCCGGAAACGGATGCTGCATGCTGGCTGCAAATCCGCGCCACGTTGGAGTCCACGGTCGACGGCAAAGTCTCGGTGAGCGGCGTCATTCTCGACATTACCCAGCTCAAGAACGTCCAGCAGGCACTGGAACGCTCGCGCGCCGATCTACGTCGACTCGGGGCGCATCGCGAAGGCCTGATCGAACGCGAACATCAGCGGCTCGCGCGCGAATTCCACGACGAACTGGGCCA
This sequence comes from Rhodocyclales bacterium RIFCSPLOWO2_02_FULL_63_24, assembly GCA_001828935.1. Lineage (GTDB taxonomy): Bacteria > Pseudomonadota > Gammaproteobacteria > Burkholderiales > Rhodocyclaceae > Sulfuritalea. Next base: position 48,995 of record MHZX01000068.1, on the reverse strand, counting down.
GGTACTGACAACCGCGCGCATGCATCTGCAATTGCTTGAACGCAGCCTCCCGGCAGAGTCCTCCGACGCCCGCGAAGCGGCACACAGCATCGACGCAATGATTGCCGAAGCCTATCGCAGCGTCAAAACAATCGCCTCCGACCTGCGTCCGGCTGCGCTCAACCTGGGTCTGGCTGCGGCGATCGAATGGGTTGCTGCCCGCATATTGGGCGCCGCGCGAATCCAGTGCAGCATTTCCTGTACCCAGGCCGCGGACAGGATGGATGACGACTACGCCATCGCGCTGTTCCGCATCGTCCAGGAATCCTTGACCAACATCGTCCGCCATGCCGAAGCGAGGAACGTACACATCACGCTCAGCCACCACGAGGGAGAAATGCGCCTGCTGGTGGAAGACGACGGCAAGGGATTCGAAACGACGCAGGTGAACCATGCGACGCACTTCGGACTGCTGGGAATCTCCGAACGCGTCCAGTCTCTTGGCGGCGTACTTGAGATCGACAGCACTCCGGGCGCCGGCACTCGTCTTTCTGTGACACTTCCGCAAGTTCCGCTCAAGGCGGACAATACCGACTGGAGCCCGACCCCGCCATGATCAGAATCATCATCGCCGACGACCATACGCTGTTCCGCGTCGGCCTCAAGCAGATGCTGCACTCATTTTCGGGAATCAATGTGGTACGCGAAGCCACCAATGCGGCGGAAGCGCTGGCAGCGGCGAGTAGCGAGGAAGCCGAACTGATCATCATGGATCTGACCATGCCCGGCGCGTCGGGCACCAGCCTGATCGAGCAGACCCGGAAGGCGCAGCCCGATTTGCCGATTCTGGTGCTCAGCATGCACGATGAGCCGGGAACGGTGCGCCGCGCGCTGCAGGCGGGGGCATCCGGCTACATCACCAAGGGATCGAGTCCCGACACCTTGTTCACCGCCGTCACCCGCGTTGGCGCCGGCGAACGCTATATCGATCCGTCAATTGCAGAATCGCTGGCTTTCGATACGGTTGCCCACGGCGCCGGCGACCCCCACCAAAGCCTGAGTCAGCGCGAGTGGCAAGTGCTGCGCCTGATCGCACAGGGCGTGATGCTCAGCCAAATTGCCGAGCAACTTCATCTCAGCCCGAAGACCGTCACCACCCACAAGACCCACCTGATGGAGAAGCTTGGCATCGGCAACAACGCCGATCTGATCCGCTACGCGATCGAACACAGGCTCTTCGATTGAGGTCGCAGCGGCTTGCCTGGTCCCTTGCTGCGTCGCTGGCACTCCATTTGTGCGGCGGCTGGTTGCTGTCGGCGAGACCCGCCGGACATTTGGCAAACCCCGCGACGGCAATTACGCTGACCGTGGTGCTGCCACAACAAGAGCGCCCGCCACCCCTGCCGATTCCAGCGCGACAACAATTGCCCGCGTCTTCCGGCGCTGGAACAACGATTGTCGCCGGCAAGCTGACGCAAAAGGCACGGTTTCTCGTTGCTCCGGATCTCGCGACGCTGGAGGAAATTCCGGTCCCATTTTCCGGCAGCCTGACCGTTCGCCTGTACGTGACGTCGCTGGGCACCGTGGATCGCCTCACGGTGATCAAGAGCGACCCGGTACCCAAGGAGTTGCTCGACGGCCTGTTCAGCCGCCTGCAACAGGCGCAACTGGCGCCTGCGCTGGCAGGATCGGAACCTGTTGCCAGTACGCTCGACTTGGTCATCCGATATGAAACCGGACCTACGCTTTTGCGGCGCGATCCCTGAGCAGCAGAGGCTGTGATAGAAGTAAGCGGACTGGAAGAGGGTAGAATTTGCCATCCAGTCTCTGCGATACGGTTCGGGCCAAGCGCATGCAATTCAAGCTGATCTTTTCGGCGGGACTCATCGCTGCATGCGGAATGCCGGCGGTGCTGCTTGCAGGCGACGAAGTCTCCGGCATGGGGCTGGAGGACTTGCTTCACGTTGAAGTCCAGGGAGCCTCCCGCTATGCCCAGCCGCTGGCGGAAGCACCATCGAGCGCAACCGTGATTCCCGCCGCCGACATACGCCGCTTCGGCTTCCGCGATATCGGCGAGGCGCTGCAATCGGCACGGGGCGTCTACACCAGCTACGACCGGGGCTACACCTACCTTGGCGTGCGCGGCTTCAGCCGACCGGGTGACTACAACACGCGCATCCTGCTGCTGGTGGATGACGCGCGCAACAACGACCCGATCTACGATCAGGCAATGGTTGGCAACGAAGCGCCGATCGACATCGACTGGATCAAGCGCCTGGAGTTCGTTCCCGGCCCGTCATCCGCCAGCTATGGCGGGAATGCCTTGTTCGGCATCGTCAATGCGGTGCTGTGGACTGGCGCCGACCTCAACGGCAGCCGTGTTTCGCTCGATGCCAGCGACGGCCACGGGAGTAGGGCCAACCTGCTCTCGGGCGGGCGCACCGCCGGCGGGCTCGACTGGGTCGCCGGCATCAGCGCCTACCAGCGACGAGGGGACGATCTCTACTTCGCTGAGTACGACAGGCCTGGGACCAGCGACGGCTTGGCGCACAAGCGCGACGGTGAGCGTTACCTCAAAGCCATGCTGAAGACCAGTTGGGAAAACTGGCGCGGCAGCGCAACGTTTTCGCAGCGACGGAAGCACGTGCCCACCGCCTACTATGACACCGTATTCGATGCTCCGGGCAACTTCGCACAGGATACCGGCTATCATTTCGACATTGCCCGCACCTCGACACTGGTGGACGCGCTGGACCAGCAGATACGTGTCCATATCGGACGCTACGCCTATGACGGGGAATATCCGTTTGACGGCTACACCAACCGCGACGAAACTCGCGCCGACTGGTGGAGCGCAGAATGGCAGCTTACATGGACAGGCTGGCGTGGCCACCGCCTGTTGGGTGGTATCGAAGCGCGCAACTATGGCCGTTTGGAGCAACGCAACTTCGATATCTCGCCCCGCGCCGAAAATCTAGACGACCGCCACAGCGGCCGCACGAGCGCCGTTTTTGTGCAGGACGAATGGCGCATTGCTCCCGGCTGGCTGGCCAATTTTGGCTTGCGCGTAGATAGCCAGACCACGGCGCCGACCATCGCCTCGCCGCGGGCGGCCCTGATCTGGCATCCGCGCGACGAGATCACGCTGAAGCTGATGGGGGGGCGTGCATTCCGCGCCCCTAACGACTACGAGCGCGACTATGGCGACAACGGAGTAACGCAAAAAGGCAATCCCGATCTGCGCCCGGAGCGCATTCGCACCCGCGAAGCCACGCTCGACTTCACGCCGACGCCCAGGCTGCGACTCGGTATCGGCCATTACCAATATGTACTGCGCGACCTGATCGATCAGGAGACCGATCCCGCGGATGACCTGCTGGTGTTTCGCAACCGCGACAAGCTCTCGGCCCGCGGTTGGGAGACGGATGTCGAGGCGATGTTCGGCGGCGGCTGGCGCGTGCGCGGTAGCCTTGCCTGGCAGTCGATCGACCAACCCGGCGGGGAACCCGTCAACTCGCCACGCCGCCTCGGCAAGCTGCTGATCGATGGACCGATCTCCAGCCTCGGTGCCACGCTGGGCCTCAACGTACAGGCAATGGGCCCGCGTCGCAGCGTACTCGGCAGGGTAGCTGGCCATGTCACCGGCAACCTCGTGTTGCGCGAAGCACGGCAGCACGGCCACGGCTTGTGGAGCCTCGGCATCTACAATCTGGCGGGCAAGCGTTATCGCGACCCGCTCGGCCCCGAAGTCGCGCCGATCGACAGCCTGGAGCGCGACGGGCGACAGTGGCGCCTGCGCTGGGAGCTGGAGATCTGATGTGGCGGCGCCTTTGCGCAGCAGTCCTGGCGGCGCTGCTGCAGGCATTGCCGGGCCATTGGGCGTGGGCGGCTGAGCGTGTCGACGAAAACGAAGTCAAGGCTGCCGTAATCTACAACCTGCTGCTATTCGTCCAGTGGCCGGCGCAAGCGTCGTCAACTGGCAGCTTCCGCTTTTGCGTACTCGACGACGGCGCGCTGACGATGGCATTGCGTCGCCACGAACGAAAGAAAGTGCAGGGGCAGACGCTCGAAATTCATCGCGTCAGCGCGACGCCCGAAGATCTCGGCACCTGTCTAGCGGTAATGGTCGAAGCGGGCAACCCGCGCATCCTCGCGCGACTCGGTGTGCTGGCGCGCACCCAGGCCATACTGGTGATCGCCGAGGGTGCCGGCGCAGTGGACCGCGGCGCCATGATCGGTCTGCATACCGATGGCGGGCATGTTAGTTTCGACATCAACCACGGCGCCATGAAAAAGAGCGGCCTGGCACCCAGCTCCAAGATTCTGCGCCTGGCACGAACCCTGATCGACTGAAGCCATGACCGAAACACGCCTCCGCAACTACTGGCGACTCAGCCTGCTCTCGACCGGCAGCGCATTGCTGATGGCATTGCTGCTGCTGCTTGGCGACCACGGCTTCCGGGAACGGGAAGAACTGGTGAACAATGTGGCCACACAGGCGCGCTTGCTGGCCGCCAATGTCACTGCCGCCGTCGTGTTCGAGGATGGCCGCACCGCGACCGAGATCATCGGCACGGTAGAGTCGTCGCCAATGATTCTGGAGGCTGCCATCTATCGCGTCGACGGCAGCCTGATGGCGCGCTTCCAACGTTTGAACGCCGAGGTCCAGTTCGGCGAAAGGGCGCCGCCTTACGGGCACATCTATTCCTTCGACGACATCAAGCTGGTTACTCCGGTAGAACTGGAGGGACGGACTGTCGGCAGCATTGCCTTGCGCGCATCGATGGACGATCTGTACGCGGAACTCGGGCGCGTTTTTGTCAGCATGCTTCTCATCCTGGCCACTTCCGCCGCACTTGGCAGCTATGTCAGCCGCAAGATGCGCCTGCAGATGGTCGAGGCCGACAATGAAATCGAACGCATGGCGCTGTATGACGGCGTGACTGGACTGGCCAATCGCCACGCCTTCGAGTTGAGCCTGACCCAGACGCTGCAACGTCACGCCCGCGACAAGGGCGGTTCAGCCCTGCTGTTCATCGACGTCGATGATTTCAAAAAGGTCAACGACCTGTTTGGCCACCAGGTCGGCGACCAAGTATTGAAGGCGATCGGTGATCGCCTGACCAAGACCCTGCGCGGTGCGGATATCGTGGCACGCGTCGGCGGCGATGAATTTGCCGTTATCCTGACCAATACGCCATCACCGGAAGATGTTGAAAGCGTGGCGGAAAACCTGGTAAGGGCCGGCGCCGAACCTTTCGATACCGGCGGAGTTCCGGCCCATATCGGCTTCAGCATCGGCATCTGCATGATTCCGCAGGATGCGGCGGATTTGGAAAGCGCACTGCGCAGCGCCGACCTGGCGATGTATCACGCCAAACAGGCCGGCAAGAATACTCACCAGTTTTTTTCCGCCAAGATCGGCAACAAGGCACGGCGCGACCTCGACATCGAGGCAGGATTGCGCCAGGCGCTTGAGCACGACGAATTGTATGTCGTCTATCAGCCGCAACGTTCTTCACGCAGCGGCCGTATCGAAGGCCTGGAAGCCCTGGTGCGCTGGCGCCATCCGGAGCGCGGCATTGTCTCGCCGCTCGAGTTTATCCCCGTCGCGGAGGAAGCCGGCCTGATCCGGGACTTGGGCCGTGTCGTGCTTGATCACGTGTGCCGGGACATTGTGGAACTGCGCGGCAGTGGCCATGTCGTGCCGCCCGTGGCGGTAAATGTCTCCGCGCGACAGGTGGTGCAGGAAGACATCGGCGACGAAATTCTCGCCGCGCTGAATAAGTACGGACTCAAGCCGGAAGCGATCAAAATCGAATTGGGCGAAAGCGTTTTCATCAACCAGCCCGCTGCGCATGCCCAAGCTATTGGCGATTTGGCCAAGCGCGGCATCCAAATCGCCATCGACGATTTCGGCAGCGGAAATTTATCTCTCGACCATCTGCGCCACTTGCCGGCATCCGTACTCAAGATAGATATCCGGGTCATCCGCAACTTACCGGACAATGCCGAGGCGCTGGCTCTGGTCAAAGGCATCATTGCCATAGGACATGCAGTCGGTCTGAGCCTTGTCGCCGAGGGCGTTGAGTCCGCCATGCAGGCCGAATGCCTGAAGGAAGCTGGCTGCGATCTGCTGCAGGGCTACCACATCGGGCTGCCGGTGCGAAAACAGGATGTACAACTGCTGCTCGAACTGGACTGAAGCCGACTGCCTCAAGCCAGAAACGCATTCCTGAAGTCGGCTGCCGGCATCGGCTTGCCACGCAGGTAGCCCTGCATCTCGTCGCAGCCAGCAATGATCAGGAACTCGCGCTGGTCCTCGGTTTCCACCCCTTCGGCGATCACTTTCAGTTGCAGGCTGTGGCCAAGGGCGATCACGGCGCGGGCAATTGCGCAGTCCTCCGCGTCGCCGGGCAACCCGCGCACAAAGCTTTGATCGACTTTCAGCTTGTTGAGCGGCAGGCGCTTCAGATAGGCCAGCGACGAATAGCCGGTACCGAAATCGTCGATGGCCAGGCTGATGCCCATCGCCCGCAGATCGTGCAGTACCTGAATACTGTTCTCCGCCTGGCTCATGATCGCGCCCTCGGTGATCTCCAACTCAAGCTGCGCCGGCGGCATGCGTGTCGCGGCGAGGACGTTGCGTACCGTGTCCTGTATCTGTCCACGGCGGAATTCGACCCCGGAGACATTGATCGAAAGTACGCCTGGTTCGAGTCCGGTGGCGATCCACGCGGACCAGTGACGGCATGCGGCGTACTGTACCCACTCGCCCAGCGAAACGATCAGTCCTGATTCCTCGGCCAGGGGAATGAATTTTCCCGGCGCCACCAGACCCTGCTGTGGATGCTGCCAGCGCACCAATGCTTCGGCGCCGATCAGCTTGCCGGTCTTGAGGGCGAACTGCGGCTGCAGATAGACGATCAGTTCGTCGCGATCGATTGCGCGCCGCAGGTCGGTTTCCATCTTGAAGCGGTCGAGTGAAAATTGCGTCAGGTCGTCGCTGAAGAACTCATAGGTATTGCGGCCGCGCTCCTTGGCGCGATACATGGCGGCATCCGCGTTCTTGATCAGGGTTGCCGAATCGGTTCCATCCTGCGGAAAGAGGCTGATGCCCAGGCTGGCGCCGATAAAAAACTCCTGCTCCAGCGTCACCGGATTCGCGCGCAAGTCGTCGAGGATCTTGTCGGCGATGCGCGAAGCCGTCGCCGGATCGTGAATACCTTCCATGATGATCAGGAATTCGTCGCCGCCAAGACGGGCAACGGTGTCCGACTCGCGGGTCAGCGCGCAAAAACGCTTCGCCACTTCGCACAAGACGCGATCGCCGACGTGATGGCCGAGGCTGTCGTTGATGTTCTTGAAGCGATCGAGGTCGACGAACAGCACCGCCAGCTGCATCTGCTCGCGCTGGGCGCGCAGCAGGGCTCCATGCAGGCGGTCCTCGAGCAGCAGCCGATTCGGCAGGCCCGTCAAATGGTCGTGATGCGCCTGATGGTCGAGCAGGTCGTTGGCGCGCTTGATTTCGGTGATGTCGGAAAAGACACCGACATAGTGCATCACCTTGCCGGCGGCATCCTTGACGGCGCTGATGGTCAGCGATTCGGGAAACAGGCTGCCGTCCTTGCGCTGGTTCCAGAGTTCGCCCTGCCAGCGGCCGCTGCGCGCAATGGTGTCCCACATCTCGCGATAGAAGCTCTTGTCCTGCCGAGTCGATTGCAGGATCCGCGGGGTGCGGCCAAGCACCTCACTTTCGCTGTAGCCGGTGATTTCGGTAAAAGCGCGGTTGACCGCAATGATCGATTCATCGGGCGCGGTGATGATGATGCCCTCGACGCTGCTATCGAAAACCGTTGCCGCCTGCTGCATGCGCTCTTCCATGCGCTTGCGCTCGGTAATGTCGAACATCACGCCGATGATGCCGCCGACGCTGCCGTCCGAATCCGCGAACGTTGCCTTCTGGAACATCACGTCGCGCCGTTCGCCGCGGGCCGGCTGGACCTGGGTCTCGTATACCTGCGACCCGGGGTTCCTCAAGAGCTCTTCGTCGGCTGCCCGGTAACGGTCCGCAAGATCCTGCGGCGCGATGTCATGAACCGTCGCGCCGATCAGCGCACTGCGCGGCTTGCCGAGAAAGTCGATGTAGCGCTGATTGCAGCCGAGATAGCGTCCCTGCCGATCCTTGTAGAACACTGGCCCGGGAATCGCCTCGATCAACTGCTCCATGAAATACAGTTGCCGCGAAAGCTCTGCGGTACGCTCGGCAACGCGGCGTTCCATCTCGCTGTAACTTTGACGCAAGGCGTCTTCGGCCTGCCGGCGACGAGTGACGTCCTGCATTGTCCAGATCCAGACCTGCCCGTCGCCTTCCTGAATCGGCTGGCCCTTGACGCGCGCCCAGATCGGCGTGCCATCCTGACGCTGGTAGCGGATTTCGCCGGAATAACCCTTGCCTTCCCGTGCGACGGCCAGCATGTTGCGACTGGTCACCTCCCATTCTTCGTCGCTGGTAAAAAGTTCGCGCGAGGTCTTTCCCGTCAGAACGCCTGCGGCAAAGCCGAAAATCTCCTCCAGGCGGCGGTTGCAGCGCAGGAAGCTGCGGCCGCGCATGTAGGCGATGCCGATCATCGCATTGTCGAATATCAGCGCGTATTCCCTGACGTTCTTGGCCAGGGCCTCCTCGGCCACGCGGCGTGCGGTGATGTCCTCGTAGGTCCAGATCCAGGTCGCCGGACCATCGGCGACATCGACGGTACGGCCGATGATATGAGCCAGAATCGGCGTACCGTCGCGCTTGCTGTAGCGCATTTCGCCATCAAATATCTGCTCGCCGCCAAGTCCCGTATAGACCCTGCGCCCGGCCTCTTCCCATTCGCTGTCGCTGGCGAACAGAACGCGGGTCGACTGCCCGATCAGTCCCCCTGGAGCATAGCCAAACATCTCCTCGAGGCGGCGATTGCAGCGCAGGACGGTGCGGTCGCGCTGATAGGAAATCCCGATCAGCGCATTGTCAAAAATCAGCTGCTGTTCCCGATTGCTCTGCCGCAAAGCTTCCTCTGCCGCGCGGCGGGCAGTGATGTCCTCATACAGCCATACCGTACCCGCGGACGGATTTGCGGAGTCCAGCAGGCTACCGATGACGTGGCAGCAGATCGGCAAACCGTCACCGCGGACATAGTTCAATTCCTCGTCGAGAATCCCCGAGTTGTTGATCGTCGAATACACCTTGGCACCATTCTCGAGCCATGCCTGTTCGTCGGCAAAAAGCACGCGGGTCGACTGGCCGCTGAGGGAGCCGTGCGGATGCCCGAAGATGGCTTCGAAACGAGGATTGCAGCGCAGGATCATCCGATCGCGGACGAACATGATGCCGGTATGGGCGCGTTCGAAAATCAGCGTCTGCTCGCGCAGCAACTCTTTCAGTGCATCTCGTGCCTGCCTTTCCTCGGTGACGTCGTAGTAGAGCCAGACGTATCCTTCGCGAGGATCGCCCGTATTTATCGAGCTGCCGGTAACCTGGCACCAGATCAGGCTGCCGTCGCGGCGGCGGTAGAGTCCTTCGCGGGTGAAGCTTCCGGTTGCGGCAACCGCCGCGTAGGCCCGGCGGCCCACCTCGCTCCACTCCTCGGCGCTTGGGTAATAAACCAGGCTCGATTTGCCGATAAGCTCGCCGGGGCCGTAACCGAGGATTTCCTCGAAGCGGGGATTGCAGCGCTGGACGATACGATCGCGCAATACCACTATGCCGACTTGCGCACGCTCAAAAATCAGCTGGTACTCGAGCAACTGCTGCGTCGTGGCCTCGTCGATGCTGAGCGTCATGCCTGCGTCCTTGTACGATACGGATCGGCTTGCCGATTTGGGGAATCCCCCTCATGGTAGCCGAGTTTCCATCGTCGGAAGCGGCAAATCAAGGCTGCGCCCTTGTCGCGCGGGGGCTGTAAGATGCAAAAAATCGGAGCGAATGTCATGAACAATGAAACCCGCGGGCTCGGCCTTGCCCCCGCCACCGCCAACGATTACCGGGAATTGGCACGCCGGCGCCTGCCGCGGCACCTGTTCGATTATCTCGACGGCGCCGCTTACGAGGAGATAACTGCGGGCGACAACCAGCGGGCGTTTCAACGCCTGCGGCTGCGCCAGCGCGTCATGCGCGATGTCTCCTGCCGGAACCTGTCCAGCCGCGTACTCGGGCAGGAGTTCGCCATGCCGTTGATTCTCGCCCCGCTCGGACTTGCTGGCGTCATGGCGCGCCGGGCCGAAGTGGCGGCGGCACGAGCCGCCGAGGGTGCCGGCATCGCATTTTGCGAATCGACCGTATCGATCTGCTCGATCGAGGAAGTTCGCGCCGCGACCCAGGCTCCTTTCTGGTACCAACTGTATGTGATGCGCGACCGTGGCTATGCCAAAGACTTGCTGGTGCGGGCACAAGCGGCTGGCTGCCCGGTACTGGTGCTCACTGTCGATCTGGCGGTGATGGGCGCGCGCTACCGCGACATCCGCAATGGCATGGCGGGCGCACTGCCGCTGGCCGGCCGCCTGAGCAAGGCCTGGGATCTGCTCTCGCATCCGCACTGGCTGCTGGATGTGGCGATCAAGGGCAAACCCCTGACCTTCGGCAACCTGACCGCGGCGGTACCCGACGCGCAAAGCCTGCCGGCGTTCAAGGCCTGGGTCGATAGCCAGTTCGATCCGCGCGTCGGCTGGCGCGACCTGGAGTGGGTGAGGGAAAACTGGCCAGGCAAGATTCTGCTGAAGGGCATTCTCGACGTGGATGACGCGCGCGAAGCGGCGGCGGCAGGCGTCGACGGCATCGTGGTGTCCAACCACGGCGGCCGTCAACTGGATAGCGTGGCGGCCAGCGCGGACGCCTTGCCGCGAATTGTGGATGCAGTCGGGAACAAGCTCGAAGTATTGATGGACGGCGGCGTGCGCAGCGGCCTCGACGTGGTCAAGGCGCTCGCGCTCGGCGCCAAGGCCTGCTTGCTGGGTCGGGCCTGGGGCTACGCCGTGGCGGCGCGCGGCGAGGCGGGAATCGCCCACATGCTGTCGGTGATGCGCCAGGAAATCAACGTCGCCATGGCGCTGAGCGGCACTACCGACCTGCAGTCGCTGGGTCGCGACGCACTGCTCGCTGCAGACGACCACCCGGAGTCGAACTGAGCGGCTCGGTTGCCCCTCCTGGGACGCCGTGGCACCAGCGCCGACTCTTGGCGGCGGTCCGTCCGGCGCTACTCCCGACGGCGAATCGCCGTCAGGATGCCGCGCAACAGATCGAGCGGCGGCGGCGGGCAACCGGGCACCGCGACATCGACCGGAATCACGTTGGACACCTTGCCGCAGCTCGCATAGCTCTCGCCAAATATTCCACCGCTGCAGCCGCAGTCGCCGACTGCCACCACCAGCTTGGGCGCGGGTGTTGCCGCATAGGTCCGCTGCAGCGCCACCTCCATGTGACGCGAGACCGGGCCGGTGACCAGCAGCATGTCTGCATGGCGCGGGCTGGCGACGAACTTGATGCCGAGGCCCTCGATGTTGTAGTAGGGGTTGTTGAGCGCGTGGATTTCGAGTTCGCAGCCGTTGCAGGAACCGGCATCGACTTCGCGGATGGTCAGCGCACGGCCGAGAATGGCCAGGATATCGGCATGGATGCGCTCTGCCTCCGCCCGCTCGATGCGCCAGTCGTCATTGGCCTCCGGCCGCGGCTCGGTGCGCAGGCCGTTCTTCGCAATTTGTACCAGCATGCGCCACATCAGAGATCCTGCCCCGAATAACTGAGATTGAAAGATTTGTTGATCAGCGGGAAATCCGGAACGATGTTGTCCATCACGGCGTGTTCCAGCAAGGGCCAGTTCTGCCACGACGGATCATGGCAGTGACAGCGGCGAATGCCGCCTGCCTCAAGCTCCAGCGTCACCAGTACGTCGCCGCGCCAGCCCTCGACCCAACCGGCGCCGACGCCTTCAGCAGGCAGCGGATTCAGCGCGATGCGCAGCGTCCCCTGCGGCAGCCGCCTGACCGTCTCCCGGATCAGGCGCAGCGATTCGAGGATTTCCTCGAATCGTACCGTCACCCGTGCCGCGACGTCGCCGTTGCGGTGGCTGACCATGGTCGCCTGCAAGGCAGCATAGGGCTCCCATGCGAAATCCATGCGCAAATCGCTGGCCTGCGCGCTGGCCCGGCCCGCCATGCCGCACAGGCCGAGTTGCGCCGCCAGCTTGGGCGATACGCGCCCGGTAGTCAGGAAACGATCCTGCAGTCCGCTGTGTTCGTCGTAGATTCCCTTCAAGGTCCGTACGTCGGCCTCGATCTCGTCGCACTGGCGGCGTATGCGCTCTCCGGCGTTGGCATCGAGGTCGACATCGACCCCGCCGGGGACCACCCGGTCCATCATGAAGCGATGGCCGAACAGTTCGCGGTTCAGCCGCAACCAGTCTTCCTTGAGGCGCGAGAACTGCGCCAGGCCGAAGCCGAGCGCGGCGTCGTTGCCCAGCGCACCGAGATCACCCAGATGGTTGGCAACCCGCTCGCGCTCCAGCAGCAGGGCGCGCAACCACCGCGCACGCCATGAAATTTCGCAGCCGGCGATCGACTCGAGCGCCATGCAATAAGCCCAGGCAAAGGCCACGGTGGAATCGCCCGAGACGCGCCCCGCGAGTCGGTACCCGTCCAGCGGCGCGATGTGCTCAAAGCGCTTTTCGATGCCTTTGTGCTTGTAGCCCAGATGCTGTTCGAGGCGCAACACGCGCTCGCCGATCACCGAAAAACGGAAGTGCCCCGGCTCGATGATTCCGGCATGAACCGGGCCGACCGCAATCTCGTGTACGCCGTCGCCCTCGACCAGCACGAACGGATAGGACTCGGGAGTCAACGCGAATGACTCGGCGCCGGAATTCTCGCGGCGCAAGGGAAAATAGTCCTCGGGCCAGGCGCCGTGCCGCAGCCATGGCCGCTGGTCGGTCGCGTCCTCGGCGACCAGTCCGAGCAGGTCGCGACAGGCGCGCTGCATGCGGCCGGCAGCGGGAAATACGCGAGCGATATCCGGATAGGAGGCTTGCCCCGCGCCCGCCGCATCGGGCAAGGGCACGGGTATGGGCAAACTGAGCCAGGCCAGGCCTTCGGCCAATGCATAGGCGGCCGAAACGGCAAACCCGCCGTCGATCCCGCGCCGGTCCGAACCCCACAGGGAAACCAAGCGGCCCCCGACCTGATCGACTGCGGCTGGCGCCATCTGCCACTGCTCGCGCGTCACCGTGGCACGCTGCATCGGCAGCGGCCCGGGCAGTGCATGGAACTGGCAATTGAGTGCGGAGAGCGGCATCGGCATCATCCTCCGATCATTTTGGCGGCCTGCTGATACCAGTCCACCAGATAGGGTGGAATGTAGACGCCCAGCATCAGGCCAAGGCCGAGATGAACAAATACGGGCAACAAGGCCGGCGGATGCTCCAGCGGCTTCAAATCCGTGTCGCCAAACACCATCTCCTGCACCCGGCTGAAGATCGAAGCGAAAGCCACGCCCAGCGCCAGCAACAGGAACGGCGTCGCCCACGGCAAGTCGCGCATGGCGGTAGTGAGAATCAGGAATTCGCTGGCGAATACACCGAAGGGCGGCATGCCAAGGATCGCCAACGTACCCAGCAGCAAGCCCCAGCCGACCATGGGATTGACCTTGATCAGGCCGCGAATCTTTTCCATCAGTTGGCTGCCGGCGCTCTGCGCGGCATGGCCGACGGCGAAGAAGATGGCTGACTTGATCAGCGAATGGACCGTCATGTGCAGCAGACCGGCGAAGTTGGCGATCGGCCCGCCCAGACCGAAAGCAAAAGTCATCAGGCCCATGTGCTCGATCGAGGAATAGGCGAACATGCGCTTGATGTCTTTCTGCCGCGACAGAAAGAAGGCCGCGGCGACCACCGAAAGCAGGCCGAAGCCGATCATCAAATGGCCCGCAAGATGATTGCCGAGAGCTCCGTCCGTCAGCATTTTGCAGCGCAGGACCGCATACAGGGCAACATTCAAGAGCAAGCCAGACAGCACTGCCGAGATCGGCGTCGGACCTTCGGCGTGAGCATCCGGAAGCCAGTTATGGACCGGGACCAGGCCCACCTTGGTGCCATAGCCAAGCAGCAGAAAGACGAAAGCCAGCGCCATGACGTTGGGTTCGAGCTGGGCCTTCACCGCCTCCAGGTTGGTCCACAGCAGGGCACCGCCGCCGGCGCCGATCACCTTGTCGGCCGCCAGGTAGAGCAGGATGGTGCCAAACAGGGCCTGGGCAATGCCGACGCCGCAGAGAATGAAATATTTCCAGGCGGCTTCCAGGCTGGCTGCGGTGCGATAGACGCTGACCAGCAACACGGTGGTCAGCGTCGCCGCTTCCATCGCAACCCAAAGAATGCCGAGGTTGTTGGTGGACAAGGCAACCAGCATGGTGAAGTTGAACAGCTGATACATGCTGTGATAGAGACGCATCCGTCCCGGCGTCATCTTGCCGCAGTCACGCTCGTGACGCATGTAGGGCCGCGAGAAAACCGAGGTGGTGAAGCCGACAAAGGCAGTCAGCGCGATCAGGAAGACGTTGAGCGGATCGACGAAGAACTGGTCGTCGAAGGCCAGCATGGGTCCGCGGTCTATGATTCGCGCCGTCAGCAGGCCGGCGGCAACCAGGGTGCCGAGGCTGACGCCGACGTTGACCTCCGGCGCATAGTCGCGATGCCCGCACAAGGCCAGCACAAAACCACCGAGCAGGGGAACGGCGAGAACAAGCAGCAATTGTTCCATCTCGGGCTAGTCTTCCTTGAGTTTTTCCAGATGCCGGATGTCCAGGCTGTCGAACTGCTCGCGAATCTGGAACATGAACACGCCGAGAATGAACATGCCGACCAAGACGTCGAAGGCAATGCCGAACTCGACCACCATCGGCATGCCGTAGGTAGCCGCGGTGGCGGCAAAAAACAGGCCGTTCTCCATCGAAAGAAAACCAATCACCTGGGGCACCGCCTTGGCGCGCGTGATCATCATCATGAATGAAAGCAGCACGCAGGCCAGCGCAATGCCGAGCGTGCTGTGCACGATGGACGAAGACAGCTTGGCGATCGGCAGCGCCAGGTTGAAGGCGAACACCACCAACAGGATGCCGAGCAGCATGGTGGTCGGAATATTGATCAGCGTCTCCACGTCCCATTTGACGTTGAGCCTGTCGATCAGCCGGTGCAACAGGATCGGGATGACGATCACCTTGGTTACCAGCGTGATCGCGGCGGAGTAGTAAAGATGATGCTGATTGGTGACGTAGGCGACGACCACAGTCGCGGCGACCAAGGCTGCCCCTTGCAAGGTAAACAGATGGATCAGCGACAAAATGCGCCGCTGCGACAGCATGGCGAAGGACAGCAGCAGCAGCGCCGAGGCAAACAGATTGACGGACTGGATCAGGTAGGCCTGCATCATCATTAACCGAGAAGGAAATGCACCAGCATGCCTATCACCGCGAGCATGAACGCAGTGGCGAGAAATTCCGGAACGCGGAAAATGCGCATCTTGGCGCTGACCGCCTCGATCAGCGCCAGCAAAGCGCCGCCGATGGCGAGCTTGAGAACCAGCACCGGCAGGGCGAGAATCATTTCCCCCGGCGAACCGACCTCGGCCAAGCCCCAAGGAAAGAACAGCGTCAGCCCGATACAGGAGTAGGCGAACAGCTTGAGGCTGGCGGCCCATTCGATCAGGGCCAGGTGGCGTCCGGAATATTCGAGGATCATCGCCTCATGAATCATGGTCAATTCCAGGTGGGTGCTCGGGTTGTCGACCGGCACGCGGGCGTTTTCAGCGAGCGACACCAGGGTGAACGCGACGCCGGCGAAAGCCAGGCTCGGATAGATGACGAACTCGCGGTGCGCCAGTGTCTCGATGACGCTGGTGAGCGAGGTCGACTGCGTGATCAGCGACGCCGAAAACAGCACCATCAGCAGCGCCGGTTCGGCGAGAAAACCGATCAGCATTTCGCGGCGCGCACCCAGACTGCCGAAGGCGGTGCCGATATCCATCGCCGCCAGGGAAATGAAGACGCGGGCGAAGGCGAACAAGCCGACCAGCGCGATGGCGTCGGCCGCCGGCGACAGCGGCAGGTCGATGGACAGGGTGGGAATGATGCCGCTGGCCAGCGCCATGCAGCCGAACACGATATAAGGTGCGATGCGGAACAGCGGCGAGGCGTGCTCGGCAACCACCGACTCCTTGTGGAACAGCTTGCGCAGCATCTGGTACTGCAGCAGTAGACTTGGCGCCGACTTGTTCTGCAGCCAGGCGCGGCACTGGTTCACCCAGCCGGTCAGGAGCGGCGCCAGCAACAGGGCGGCGACGATTTCCAGCAATTGCGAGAAGACGCCCGACCAGCTCATAGCCTCACCAGCACCAGCATGGCGATCAGGGTCACGAAGCTGTATAGCAGATAGACCGAAATGCGTCCCTGCTGCAAGCGCCCGACCAGCTTGGCCACCGCTTCCGTCGCCACGGCGATCGGCAGGTAGATCCAGTGCCAGAAGTGGTCGTCGACGCGGATGCGATACACCGGCTTCTCGTCGAAGGGCGAGGGAAGCTTGACCTCCATGCGGAAGAAGGGCTCGAACATCCGGCGGATCGGCTGGCCGAAGCCTTCAGCGGTATCCTGCATGCGCGCATTACCGGCTGGATAGCCGCAATCCCACGGCGCGGCACGCCGCAGCTGACCACGATAGAGCACCCGCACGATGATCACGGCCAGATAGAAACTCGCCGCGCCGACCACGAGGAATACCAAGGGCGCGTAGCTGGCCCGATCGACCGACATCGGCGCCAGCAGGAACCAGCCATTGGTGCGCACCGTGTCGGCCAGGTTCTGCCCGACCAGCAGCAGCGTAACGCGTCCGATGGGCTCGATGACGTGCACCGGGAACAAACCCAGCACCAGACAGCCGGCTACCAGCCAGAACATGCCCGCACGCTCCCACCACGCTGCATCATGCGCCTTCGCCAGTTTTTCCTCGCGCGGCTGTCCGAGAAAGATTACGCCGAAGAACTTGACCATGGCGAACCCGGCCAGCGCCGCCACCAGGGCCACCGCGGCCGCCACCACAGGGATCAGCATGTTCAGGAAGGGATCGGGCAGGCCTGGAGTGAACAGGAAGCTTTGTAACAGCAACCACTCCGAAACGAAGCCGCCGAAAGGCGGCAAGCCCGCGCTGGCCAGCACGCCGACCAGCGTGGCCCAGGCCACCCAGGGCATGTAGCGCATCAAGCCGCCCAGGCGACCGAGGTTGCGTTCGCCCGTGGCATGCAGCACCGAACCGGTACCTACGAACAGCAGACTCTTGAAGAAGGCATGGCTGGCGACATGATAGAGGCAGGCGGTGAGCGCCAGCGCCGCCAGTCCGTCCATGCGATAGGCCTTGAACAGCACGCCCAATCCCATGCCGACGCAGAGCAGGCCGATATTCTCGATCGAGGAATACGCCAGCAGCCGCTTCATGTCGGTCTGCACCGCGCTGAAAATCACGCCGAACAGCGCCGTGACCAAACCCAGCGCAAGCAGGATCACGCCCCACCACCACAACTGCACATGCAGGAGGTCAAAGCTCACCCGCAGCAATCCGTAGATCGCTGTTTTCAGCATCACGCCGCTCATCAGCGCCGATACCGGCGATGGCGCCGCCGGATGCGCCTCGGGCAACCAGACGTGCAGCGGCACGATGCCGGCCTTGGCGCCGAAGCCGAACACTGCAAGCAGGAATGCGGCGGAAGCCCAGAACGGAGAAAGTTGCTGGGCGCGCATGTTGGCAAAGGTGTAGTCGCCGGTGTTCGCCTGCAGCACGCCGAAACAAAGCAGGATCGCGATGGCGCCGATATGCGCCACCAGCAGGTAGAGATAGCCGGCACGACGGATCGCCTCGATGCGATGGTTGCTGGTAACCAGGAAGAACGATGACATCGCCATGGTCTCCCACATCACCATGAAAACGTAGGCATCGTCGGCCAGCACCACCATGACCATGCTCGCCATAAAGATGTGGTACTGCAGGCAAAGCAGCCCGGGGGGGGTACCCTCGCCCTTGCGGAAATAGCCCGCGGCGAACACCGAGACGCCGGTACCGACCCCGCCAATTACTGCGATGAACAGCGCGGCAAGCGCGTCGAGGCGGAGGTGGAAGGGCAGACCGGGCAATCCCAGCGGCAGCACCGCCAACTCCGGTACAGCGAAAACCGCATTCAATGCGACCAGGAAAACGCCGAGGCAAATCAGGCCGCCGAGGGGGAACAGCACGTGGGAGACGAACTCGAAGCGCCGCAACGCGACGATGCCGAGCGCGCCCACCGTAAGCCAGGCGGCGCACAGCCACAACAACCAGTCAAGATGCGGAAGCCCGGTCAGCACTTATAGCCCGCTTCCGCAACCAGCCGTCCGCGACGTCGCCGAATGACGACCGCTGGGCGGAACGACGGACATGACAGGAACGGACTCTCGCGTCCTTGCCAAAGAGCAGCACAGACATTGACTCATCAATAATATTCTACTGCGCTTTTTCGGGTTGGCGGCTATCGCAGCAAACCCTGATCATGCAAATCGCTGTGCCGCAAGCGGCCGCAGCGGGCACGCGGAATCGTCCAGACCGCGCGCTGCAGCCTCGCTGTGGATGGCCTCCAGCGCATCATCGGCGGTCGGATAGATATTCCGTTCGCCTATGAACTCGAGCAACCCCGTGGCGCGCATTACGTCCACCGCCTGCTTCTTGAGGCCGGAAAATGACAATGAAATTCCGGCGTCCGGCAGGTGCTGAACCACGTGATGCATCACCTCCTCGCCGGAAGCATCGAGTTCGTTGATCCCTTCGCCCGCCACCAGCAGGGCGTGCGCCTTGGGGTTGGCCGCCACCGCATCGAGGATCGCATCCTCGAAGAAGGCCACGTTGGCGAAGTACAGGCGGCCGTCGAAGCGCACTGCGGTCACGATCTCGGAGGGCGGCAGGTTATGCACCCGTGCGTCGCGCAAGCTGCCGTCAGCATGCCGGCCGAGAATGGCCACGCGCGGCGACATGGCGCGATACAGGTAGAGACCGATGGCCAGGCCGGCGCCGACCATGATCCCGTTGTCGAGATGGGGCGCCGCGGCCAGGATGGCGACGAAGGTTGCCACGGCGGCGATGCCGTCGTGCTTGTTGGCCTGCCAGGCATGCTTGACCGCCGCGAAATTGATCAGGCCGATCACCGCCATGATGATCACCGCGGCCAGCACCGCCTGCGGCAGGTGATAGAGCAGCGGCGTCAGGAACAGCAGGGTCAGCAGCACGAAGAGGCCGGTGAATCAGGAAGACATGCCGGTCTTCGCCCCGGCATTGATATTTACCGCCGAGCGCGAGAAGGAACCCGAAACCGGAAACGCCTGGGTCGCGGCACCGACGATGTTGGCCAGCCCCTGGCCGATGAGTTCCTGGTTCGGGTCGATCTTCTGTTTGGTCGTGGCGGCGATGGCCTTGGCGATGGAAATCGCCTCCATGAACCCCACCAGCGAGATGACGATGGCGGCCGAGAGCAGGCTGCCGGGCATCTCCCAGGACATTTTCGGCACGCCGACGGAGGGCAGGCCTTCCGGCACCTTACCGACCACCTCGCCGCCGCCGGTCAGCCTCATGCTGCCCGAGGCCGCACGGGCGATGCGCCAGCGGTGGCCATCCGACGCCTTGCCTTGCGGTACCTTGCCTTCGGCATAGAGTTCCGCCGCCTGGCCATCCGCTGCGACGACGCGCTCGAAGACAAAGCTGCGTATTGCCCGATTGCGGCGGCGATTCTCGTCCTCGCGGTCTTTGAGCTGCAGGCGCAGCAATTCCACCTCGTAGTTCAGCGTCACCGCTTGGTGGGAAAGATCGCCGCGCTCCGTGCGCAGCGCCTTCAACTCGGCGGTCCTGGCGGCAAGCTGCTCGTTGATCTCCTTGATCCGCGCATCGGTGCGGACAAACTCGGTCAGCAAGGCCTTGGCCTCGGATTCTGCCACCTGGTCGATCGTCGCGACGGCGTCGCGCTCGAAACCGATCAGCCACGACGCCGTCGTCGTCACGGCCACGGCGATCAGCATGCCGGGAAGCTTCGGCGCCTTCTTGCGGATCGCCCAGATGATGGCGATGGCGGCCGCACCCATGGCCAAAATCGGCAGGTGGGTATCGCCCACCTGCTTGGCAACGCCCCAGATGTCCTGGATGAAGTGTTCCGACCGTCCCATCGGCACGCCGATCAGCTTGTTGACCTGCGACAGGCCGATGATCATGGCCGCTGCGTTGGTAAAGCCGACGATCACCGGTGCGACAGGAAGTTCACGATGACGCCGAGCTTGAACGCCCCGAGAACCAGTTGGACGATCCCGACCAAAAGGGCCAGCATGATCGCGAGGGCAATGAATTGCTCGGAACCTGGCGCCGCCAGCGACGTCAGCGACGAAGCCGTAAGCAGCGAGGCCACGGCCACCGGTCCGGTTCCGAGCTGGTTCGACGAGCCCTACATCGCGGCCACCATCACCGGCAGGAAGGCCGCATAGAACCCGTAATAAGCCGGCAGGCCGGCCAGCTGGGCATAGGCCATCGACTGCGGCACCAGCACCAGGACCACCGTCAGACCGGCGAGGAAGTCGGCTCGCAGCGTCGCCCCGCCGTAGGGCAGCCAACGCAGGAAAGGCAGGAACCGCAGCAGCGACGGTGAGAAGCTCATGTCCGGGAACTCACTCTGTGGGCAAGGAGCGGGGCGTGCATCGGTTCTTGACGCTCCCTTGACGAAGCGCTCGATCGTAGCAGCGCCTAATACATTGGAGACAACAAGGTTGTTGTTCTGCAATCAGGACAGCGTATCGCGCCGTGCCGCCGGCGCCGACTCCTGGCCTGGAGCCACAATGCGGGGCGCAATCTCGCCCAGCGTGGCAGCCAGTTCCCGATCGCTTAGCACCCGTGCGAGCAGGGCCGCATCGAGTACCTCGAAGTTTCCCTGGCGCGCCCGAAGGTAGGTCATGCCGCTGCTCCGATCGACGAATTCAAGCGTTCCGATGCGCCGCACGCATTCCTTCAGGAAGCCCGAATTCGCTGCGACGGTCATCTCCGCGGCAGAGGGATAGACCGCCTCCGGCGAGGCGGCGTTGATGTCGATCTTCTGGTAGCGCTCGATGTCGATGAACGCCACCGGGTCGTAAATCACCATCGCGCCGCGGTCGCCGCGGGCAATGGTCTTGGGAAAGGTGCCGCGCGGCACCCGATTGTCGAGGAAGACGTAGCGGTATTCCGGCCGGGGACTGGCCAGCCATTTGAACAGGATCTTCGGCATGCCGCGATAGGCTTCCACGCCGTGCGCCAGGAAATCTTCCACGGCCTTGTAGCGGCCCCGCTCCAGCGCCCGCTGCCAACCGCGCTCGACGGTTTCCTCGGGCGGCGTAACGATGAAGTACATGTACATCGTGTCGACGTAGCGGGCGTAGGTGTCGTGCAGCACCCGCGCCACCTTCTCGGCGGTAAAGCTGTCAAAACGGAAGCGATCGACCAGCAAGTGGGGGATGGCTCCTTCCCGATTGGCCTTGTCGCGGATGTAGCGATCGAGTTTGCCGTCGATCACCATCAGCTCGCGGCTGGTCAGGTGGCCGGCATATTTGCGCGCCGGCCCGAGCGACCCATAGTCGAGCAACTGGCGCCGCCAGACGTCGGGGCTGATGGTGGCATAGCCGTCGGCTTCGATGCCCTGCTCGCGCAGGATCTGCTTCAGCATCGGCCGTAGCGAGCTCTTGCCGGCCGCCGAGGCGCCCTTCAGGCTGATCAGCACCGGCGCCGCTTGCGTGGCGACGCGGACGTAGCCTTGGCGCGCGATGGCGGCGTCGACCAGCGGCGCGATGATGTGGCCGATCGCCTGGCTGCCCTGGCTGTTGCAGACGTGGCGGACGACCAGTTTCGCCAGCAGCTCCCGGTCCGCCCCCAGGCGCCCGCGCCGGCCGGCCAGCGCGCCGAGCACCCGGTAGAGGCTCTTGAATACCGCGCGCCGCAGGGGGTCCGCGGCGTCCAGGCCCAGCGTCTTGTAGGCCGCAACGATGCGGTACTCGCGCTCCGCGGCCGATTCCGGCGCCGGACCCGGGCGCGCTGGCCTGCGCCAGCGGCCGAACCAGCCGCGCGAGGGCGGCGGCTGCGGCGGCGCGAACAAGGTTTCGGCAAGAATCCGGCGCACCAGCGCATCGGCGCGCTGGGCGAGGTCGGCGTAGGCCTGTTCGATCGCGGCCATCTGCGGGGCGACGAAGTCGTCGCGGATCTTCACCGCGATGCGGCGGAAATTGCGCCCAAAATCCTCTTCCTCGTCGCCTTCGGCAACCGCGATATCGGCTGTCACGCGAATGATGATTTCATGCAGCGCCAGCCGCTGCGGCCGGAATACCGTCAGTTCCTCGTGCGGCAGCCCGGTCAGCGCGGCGAACTCGTCGATCTCGGCGACGCCGCTGAAGACGCAGTCCGGGCGGAAGATCGTCTCCAGCGTCCGGAACTCTGCGGGGATGCCCGTACCGACGCCCGGATTCCAGGCCGAGCCTGCGCCGGCAGAGGCGTTCTCGCCGCCCATCAAGGCTCTCCCGGCAAAAAGAAAATCTTGCGTCCCATGTCTGTCCTTGTGTAGCACCCAGCATAGCCCATGGCGCAATGCTTAAAGCTGGTCTGGGGAATCGGCGCTGATGAAGCAACTGCGCTACAAGGCAGTCGAGCAAAAGACGCGCTCCTCGCCGTAGCGGATGGCGATACAGCGCCAACACATCCCGCGTCTTGACCTTATCTTCACGGAGCAAATGATATTAGCAATCCTAAATAGACCATAACCTGATCAAGAACGCCATGCAGGCCTCTGGCGAGAACGGCCGCGTGACGATCGCTGCCAACCGGCATGCCGCCGGCGCCGCCGCGCCGGTCGACCCGGGTCTTGCGCCCTGCCGCGAGATGGCCGCCGTCGACATCCGCGTCAACGACGACGGCCCGGGAATTCCCCCGCAGATCCTGCCGCGCATCTTCGATCCGTTCTTCACCACCAAGGAGGTTGGTAAAGGCATGGGGCTGGGCCTGTTCATCGTCTACCAGATTGTCGAAGAGCACCGCGGCTGCGTCTCGGCATCCAGCGAAGATGGCCGCGGCGCCACCTTCGTCATGCGGCTGCCGCAAGACGGTGAAATTGCACATGCATATGAATAAGCCTGATCGAATCCTGATCGTCGACGACGAGGAAATCGCCGTGCGCAACTTGAGCCACGTCATGACGGCGGAGGGATACGAGGTCACCACGGCGCAAAGCGGCAGCGAAGGCCTGACATTGCTCGAAAGCCGGCCCTTCGACCTGCTGCTGACCGACCTGCGCATGGAAAAGATCAACGGCATGGCCCTGCTCAAGGCCTGCAAGGAGCTCCACCCCGACAGCGAAGTGATCGTCATCACCGGCTACGCCACCACGGAAACCGCGGTAAGCGCGATGAAGCTGGGCGCCTTCCATTACATTGCCAAGCCCTTCCATTTCGACGAAGTCAGGAAAGTCGTCGCCGAGGCGCTGGAAAAGCTGCGGCTGCGCCGTGAAAACCAGCGGCTGCGAGCCGAGATCGCCAGCTACCGCGGCAAGGCGAAATTCATCACCCAGGATCCTGCCACCCTGCGCCTGCTCGACCTGGCGCGACAAATCGCCCCCACCGACTGCAACGTCCTCGTTACCGGCGACAGCGGCACCGGCAAGGAACTGCTGGTGCAATTCCTCCATCGGCACAGCGGCCGCCACAACGGCCCACTGGTCGCAGTCAATTGCGGCGCCTTCAACAAGGAACTGTTCGCCAACGAGCTTTCGGCCATGGGCGCGAAGCCTTCACCGGCGCCGCAAGCGCGCGCAAGGGCCTGATCGAGGCCGCATCGGGCGGCACGCTGTTTCTCGACGAGATCACCGAGATGCCGCCGGAGATGCAGGTCAAGCTGCTGCGCGTCATCCAGGAGAAAGAGGTGCTGCGTCTCGGAGCGACCGCACCGACCAAGGTTGACATCCGCGTCGTCGCTGCAACCAATCGCGACGTCGCACAGGCCGTCGCGGACCAGATCCTGCGCCAGGACCTGTACTTCCGCCTCAATGTGGTCGCCCTGCACATCGCGCCGCTGGCGCAGCGGCCCGACGACATTCCGTTGCTGGCACAACACCTTCTGCACAAATTTGCGCTGCAGATGGGCCAGCCGGTCTCGGTAATCGCACCCGATGCACTCGAGCGTGTGCAGGCCTATGCGTTCCCGGGCAACGTGCGCGAGCTGGAAAATATCATCGAGCGCGGAGTGGCAATTTCCGTCGGCGACACCCTGGGGCTGGAGCAGTTGCCGCCTCATTTGCGATCCGGCGAGCTCGCGGTGTTCCGCAAGAAGAATGGCCGCATACCGACGCTGGACGAGCAGGAGCGCGATTACATCCGCTGGGTGCTCGACGCCGTCGGCGGCCACCAGACTCTCGCCGCACAGGCGTTGGGCATCAATCGCAGTTCGCTCTGGCGCAAGCTCAAGCCGAAGAACCCCGACGACAATCCCGCGCCGGATTGATGACGCCGCTCTCTCGGATTGATGACGCCGCCCTCGCGTCCAGTCCTGCGGGTTCAAAGCAATATCGCACTCTGCTAATATTCAAGGTTTTCCAATACCGTGGCCACCCCTGTCGTGCCTACGCACCAAAAAATGAAACTGCCTTCTACCCATCTGGCCAAACTGTTTCCTTTCCTGCGCTGGTGGCCGCTGATCACACGCAGCAGCCTGCGCGACGACTTGCTTGCCGGCTTCAGCGGCGCCCTGATCGTGCTGCCACAGGGCGTCGCCTTCGCCACTATCGCCGGTCTGCCGCCGCAGTATGGCCTCTATGCGGCGATGGTACCGGCCGTGATCGGCGCGCTGTTCGGCTCCAGTTGGCACCTGGTATCGGGGCCGACCACCGCTATCTCGATTGCCGTTTTCGCGGCGCTTTCGCCGCTGGCCGAACCAGGATCGCCCCAATATATCCAGATCGTACTGACGCTGACATTTCTCGTCGGCATATTTCAGTTAGCGCTGGGTCTGGCCCGCATGGGCGCGCTGGTGAACTTCATATCGCACTCGGTGGTAATAGGCTTCACCGCCGGCGCCGCGGTCCTCATTGCCGCCAGTCAGGTACGCAACTTCTTCGGTGTCGACATCCCGCGCGGCACGCCATTCTACGAAATCATCCGCCAACTTCTCGTACAGGCCGGCGACATCAATCCATGGGTCGCCGGTGTCGGCGGCGTCACGCTTGCGGCAGGCATCCTCACCAAGCGTTACGTCAGGAAGATTCCCTACATGATCGCGGCCATGGTCGTCGGCAGCATCGTGGCGGCCATTGTCAACCTGTGGCACGGACAGGCGAATACCGGAATCCTGACTGTCGGCGCCCTTCCTTCCGGTCTGCCGCCGCTATCGGCGCCTGATTTCTCGCTCGAAACCCTGAGTCACGCGGTCGGCCCGGCGCTTGTCATCACCATGCTGGCGCTGACCGAGGCCGTGTCGATCGCCCGCGCCATCGCCGTGCGCTCGGAGCAGCGCATCGATGGCAACCAGGAATTCATCGGCCAAGGGCTGTCCAACATCGTCGGCGCTTTCTTCTCGGCCTATGCCTCGTCCGGATCCTTCAACCGTAGCGGCGTGAATTTCGAGGCCGGCGCACGCACGCCGCTGGCTTCGGTGTTTGCCTCCGTTTTCCTACTGCTGGTGCTACTGATCGTAGCGCCGCTTGCCGCCTACCTGCCCAACGCCGCCATGGCCGGCATCCTCTTCCTCGTCGCCTGGGGTCTGATCGACTTCCACCACATTTCCCACATCTGGCACACCAGCAAGATGGAAACGGCGATTCTGGCGTCGACCTTGATCGGCACCCTGTTCAATCTCGAACTCGGTATTTTCCTCGGCGTTTTCCTGTCGCTCCTGATGTTCCTCTATCGCACCTCGCGGCCGGAAATCGTGCCCGTCGTGCCGGCACCCGAGGAAGGCGCCTATCATTTCGTCCGCGCCGAGGCTCGCCCGGAATGTCCTCAGTTGCGCATCGTGCGCATCACCGGCTCGATTTATTTCGGTGCCGCCAGCTTTGTGCAGGCCGCACTGCAACAGATCGACGAAGACAACCCGCTGCAAAAATCCGTGTTGATTGCCGCCTCCGGCCTGTCCTACATCGACATCGCCGGCGCCGAGGTGCTGGCCCAGGAAGCGCGCCGCCGCCGCCGCATGGGCGGTGGCCTGTACTTCTACCGGCTCAATCAGTCCAGCTACCGTTTCCTTCGACAGGGCGACTACACGCGCGACATCGGCGAAGGCGCCTTCTTCCCTGTAATGACCAATGCCACTGGAGCGCTTTACTGGACGCTAGACCCGGATGTCTGCCGCAGTTGCAGGGCGCGTATCTTCAAGGAATGCAACGCGGGCGTCCTGCCCGATGGCCTGCGCCGCCAGCGCCTCCTGCTCGCCACCGACGGCAGCGAGTTCAGCCATGCGCCGGAAGACGTTGCCATTGCGCTGGCGAAACGTTTCGGCGTCACGCTCGACCTGATGACCTGCGTCGAAACCCCGGAAGACGACGGGGCCGCCCGCAATCGACTTGCCCAGGCGGAGCGCAAGGCCCTCATTGCCGGCGTCGACACCGAAGCGATGGTGCGTCATGGCAAGCTGCCAGTGAAAGAAATCGTCGCCGCCGCGAGCGCCACCGACAGCAATATCCTCGTCATCGGCCGCCGCCCGCCGAGCGGCGATGTCAAGGAGCGGCTGCTCGGCGACATTGCGCAGCAAATCATCACCGACTCGCCGTGCCATGTACTGATCGCCAACTCACAGGCGCAGCCGTGGGTGCGACGCATCCTGATGGCGACGGACGGCACGCCGATCAGCGCAACCGTCGCCGAGGTCACCGCGCAAATCGCCAAAGTATCGCACTTGCCGGTCACCGTGCTCGCGGCAGCCGGAACGGACGCCGAGCGCACCAGAGCCGAATTGGATCTTGCCGAAAAAGTCCGTTTGCTCAAGCTGGACGGTATCGATTGCGAGGTCATGATCGTCGCCAAGTCGCCCGAGCGAGCGATCATCGAAACGGCGCAGGAAATCGGCGCGGACCTTGTCGTCATCGGCAACGATCAACGCAAGGGTCTGTCGCGCAAGATAGCGGGACAAACCACAGACGGCGTGGCTGGCAGCCTGTCCTGCGCCGTACTGATAGTCAAGCGCGCACCGGAACCCGGGGCGCTGGTCGCCGCGGTCAAGAACCAGGCCTGAGTTTCAGCCTGACGCACCGCTTTTGTTTAAACTTCGCCGCTCCGCCACCTCCAACTTTTGACCATGGGACACCGCCTCTCGAAGATTTACACCCGCACCGGCGACGCCGGCACCACCGGCCTCGGCGACGGCTCGCGCACCGCCAAGAATTCCGCCCGCGTCGCCGCGATGGGCGACGTGGACGAATTGAACTCGCTGCTCGGGGTAATCCTCTGTGAAGAACTGCCGGCTGAAATTCGCGAACTTTTGATCGGCATCCAGCACGACCTGTTCGACCTGGGCGGCGAAATGTCGATCCCCGGCGCGGTCCTGCTGAAAGCCACGCAGCCGGCACGGCTGGAAGCCGCGATCGACCGCTACAACGCCGATCTCGGACCGCTCAAGGAATTCATTCTGCCCGGCGCCGGAATTCCCCTTTCCCCCAGCCCCCTTGCCATTGAAGAAGGCGACGGCGCTTCGCGGACTGCGTCCGCACCGGGCAGCGAAATGTGCGGCCCAGAGCGGCCCAGCGCCGCACGCGCCGCCGCCCTGACGCATCTGGCGCGCACCGTCTGCCGTCGCGCCGAGCGCGCAATAGTCGCGCTGGCTGCGGAAGAAACGGTATCCGATGCCGGACGGCAGTACCTCAATCGCCTGTCCGATTTGCTCTTCGTGCTCGGCCGCTGGCTGAACAAGACCGCCGGCGGCGGCGACGTGCTGTGGCAAAAGGGCAGGAACGCCTGAGTTGAAGTCGCAAGCCGCGCCCGCTTGGCCTGGCGCCGAAAGTCCGCCGAATTCCCGGATCGATGCTGTTCCGCAGCCGGTTCGCGGCGGGAGCCTCATCCCGTCCACGTCCGGGAATATGGCGCGACCTCCTGCCAGCCGGGTATGATTGCCGGATATAAGAGCAAATACACGGGGGAGGGACATGGGCGATCCAGGCGCCGGTTATCAGCACACGCTGCAAACCATCATCGACTTTCTGCCGAGCGGAATAACGATGTTCAACGTCGAGCAGCAGATGGTGGTGTGCAACCAGACATTTCGTACCATGCTCGAATTTCCCGACTCGTTTTTTGCCGATGGCTTGCCATCGCTGCGCGAGCTTGCGCTGTTCAATGCCGAGCGCGGCGAGTATGGCGCGGGAGACCCGCAGGTGATCGCCGACCAGGTTTGCGAGCGCGCGCGCGGCATGCAACCCCACGTCTTCGAGCGGCAACGGCCAAATGGCAACGTGCTTGAAATCCGCGGCGCGCCGCTGCCCGGCGGCGGCTGGGTCAGCATCTATACCGACATCACCGACCGCAAGCGGGCCGAACACGAGGCACGACGTTATTCGACCTATCTCGACACGGTGCTCAATTCGCTGCCGCAGGGCGTCACCGTAATCAACGAAAGACTCGACATCGAACTCTGGAACAAACGTTTCGAGAATCTGTTGAACCTTCCCGAGGGGGAGCTCTTCCCCGGCGTCCGCTTCGAAGACGTGATTCGCCGAAACGCCGAGCGCGGCGAATACGGCGACGTCGATCCCGCGCAAAAAGCCCGCGACACCGTGGCGCTGGCGATGAAATTCGAGCCGCATCGCCTCGAACGAACGCGCACCGACGGCCGCACCCTGGAGATCGAGGGCCGCGACATGCAGATCGACGGCAAGGTGGCCGGCTTCGTGACCACCTACACCGACATCACCGAACGCATTCGCAACGAGGAAACCCTGCGTCGGGTGAAAGACATGATGAGCGACGCCATCAATTTCTCGCCCACCTTCATTTGGGAAACCGACGCCGAAGGCAACTACACGCATCTGCAGGGCGTCGAGCACATCCTCGGCTTCAGCGAGAGCGAGTTGCTCGGCATGTCGCGCTGTTCCACTCTGTGCGACAAGCGAGACTGTGCCGACTGCGAGGTCGCGCGGCGCATGCAAGCCCTGGAACCGATCGAGCGCCTGGTGGTGGAAGCAAGAAGCAAGGCAGGCACCTTGACCTGGCTGTCGACCAGCGCCCAACCGGTATACGATCCGGGCGGGCGCTACCTGGGCTATCGCGGCGTCGATGTCGACGTCACCGAGATCACTCTGGCGCGGCAGGCGCTGGAGCAGATCGCCTTGCACGATCCGCTCACCGGCCTGGCCAACCGCCGCAAGTTCCAGGACCGCTATGAACTCGAACGTCTGCGCCAGGCCCGCGTCGGCCTGCCGCTGACCCTGGTGCTGGTCGACGTCGACCATTTCAAGCAGGTGAATGACACCTGGGGGCACATCGTCGGCGATATCTGCCTGAAGTCGGTGGCCAACGTGCTGGCCAGCCATGTGCGCACCATCGACCTGGTAGCGCGCTTTGGCGGCGAGGAATTCCTCATCCTGCTGACCGACGCCAATGCCCACGAAGGCGGCCTGGTCGCGGAGAAACTGCGGCGGGCGCTGGAGAGCAAGGAAATCGACATCGGCCTGGAAGTCAAGCCGACCCTGCAGATTACCGCCAGCTTTGGCGTGGCCACGCTGCTGCCGTCGGAGGACCTTCCGCTCGAAACCTTGATCGAGCGCGCCGACGGCGCCGTGTATGCCGCCAAACGTGGCGGACGCAATCGGGTGTGCGCATCCGCAAACGCCACGCCGGCCGTCTAGCAGGAATCTGCTTCGCGGCTTTCCCGGCTTTCCCGGATTTCCCGGATTTCCCGGATTTCCCGGATTTCGCGAGCACTAAAACCTACTTTTCTAGTATGGTTTTAAGTTTTTGATTTATAAATGATTTGTATCAATTTTCAGTTCCAGGGGGCGAACCATAATTCGGGCGTCCCCACCCAACCGAAAGTTCGCCATGCATGTTCATCTCTCTCCCGATTCGATCTATCCCTTCGACGCCCGCGGCATTGCCAAGCGCTTCCGCCATGCCGCCATCTTTGGCGCGCTGGATGCGCTGCGTGCCGGCGAAACCATGCGTTTCGTCAATGACCACGATCCGCTGCCGCTGCTCGACCAACTCACGCAGCGCTATGGCGAGGCGGTAGAAATCACCTACAAGCAGCGTGAGCCGGGGCAGATCGTGATCGACTTCGTCAAGAAGCAGTAGCGCGCCGTGCAGACGCCGGCCTTCTACAGCCAGGTTCGCCACCTGACGGTCCATGACCCGCTGGCCGAGTTCCTTGGCGCTGCAGAAAATGGCCGCATCGAGTACCGCTACATCGATGCGGTCAAGCTGTCCGGCCACTCCTGCCCCACCGTCGCCGCGGCCTACTGGATGACGCTGAAAGCGCTGGAAAGCCTGTATCCCGATACCCTGCCGCAACGCGGCGGGATTCGCGTGGAATTCCGCCAGGATCAGCTGTCGGGGGTCACCGGCGTGATCGCCAACGTGGTCGCGATGCTCACCGGCGCCACCTTTGATACCGGGTTCAAGGGCATCGGCGGCCGTTTCGACCGTCGCCAGCTGCTCTATTTTTCCGCCGATGTCGCCGAGGAAATCCGTTACACGCGCGTGGATACCGGCCGGGCCGTGGACCTCGCCGCACGCCTGCAACTCGTTCCCTTCGCGCCGCAAACCGGCGAATTGATGCAAAAGTGCCTCGACGGCAGCGCCACGCCGGACGAAACGGCCGGATTCCGCAAATCCTGGCAAGCCCGGGTGCGTGCCCTGCTGCTCGAGCACGGCGACGACCCCGAAGTTTTCGTGGTACGCCCGTTGGGCGAGTGAACCGCAGCCGGCCGCAACGGCCTAGCGAATGCGCGAACGGCGGGCTTCCATGCAGTCCATGAGTTGCGCGCTGACGCTGCGCAGCCGCTGATTGAGCAGCATCAGCAACTCCATCATCAGCTTGACGCCGATGCGTGGCTCTTCGGCAATGATGCGAGAAAGACTCTCGCGGTCGAGCACGGCAATTTCGACCGCGTCGAGCGCAACGCAACTGGCGAAGCGCGGCTCGCCGTCGATCAGCGACATCTCGCCCAAGGTCTTGCCCGGACCGGCCGTACCCATGATCTGCGCCAGTCCGCGCACATCCTTCTTGACGATCTCGACGCTGCCGTCTAGCAACAGCAGCATGAAATCGCCCTCGTCGCCCTCGCGAATGATCTCGGTACCCAGGGGCGCGCGGTAGCAGCGCATGTAGCGGGCCAGCCCTTCCAGTTCATCGGGCTCGAAGTCCTCGAACAACTGAATCGCCTCGATGATCTCGCGGATGCGCGCAACGAAGGGCACGGCATCACCGAGAAACTCGACGTTCGGAATAGTGTCGATAGAGCTCATGGCCTTGGCATTATAGCCCCGCCCAACAGGGCAAACACCAGCAGCAACCAGCCGCCCGTCGCCGCCAGAAGGTGGGAATCGGTCAGCAACTCCTGCGCCGGATCGCCGCCGCCGCCCCGTGCGTGCAGGCGCCACAGGTAGCGCAGCATGCCGTAGAGGACGAAGGGGACGGTCGCGATCAGGCCGCGCGTGCCGTGCAGGGCCACAGTCTCCGCGCTCACCGTGTACAGCGCGTAGGAAATCACGGTGGCCGCCGCGGCAATCGCGATGAACTGGTCGAGCATGGGCGCCGTGTAGTGTTCGAGCACGCGGCGGTGGCCCGCGCTGTCGGCCAGCAGCGCGTTGAGCTCGGCGCGGCGCTTGGCGAAACCGAGGAACAGCGTCAGCATCAAGCCGCACAGCAGCAGCCACTGCGAGGGTGCTATGCCGAGGCCCAGCGTGCCGGCCAGGATGCGCAGCATGAAGCCGGCGGCGATGATGAACACGTCGAGGATGACGACGTGCTTGAGGCCGAAACTGTAGCCGACGTTCAAGACCACGTAGCTGAAGAAAATCCAGGGTGCCGAACCGGCCAGCAGCCAAGCGACGGCGCTGCCGGCGACCAGGCAGGCCCCCGCCAGCGCCACCGCCGCGCCTACGCTGACGCTACCCGCAGCCAGCGGTCGGTCCTTCTTTCTTGGATGCCGCCGATCCTGTTCGCGATCGATCAGGTCGTTCATCACATACACGGCGGAAGCCAGCAGGCAGAACGCGGCGAAGGCGGCCAGCGCCTGCCCGAGCTTGAGCGGGTCGTTCCAGGCGTGGCCGAACAGCAGACCGACGAAGACGAAGCCGTTCTTGAGCCACTGGTGCGGGCGCAACAGGCGCAGCCAAGCAGGTAATCGAGCAGGCATCAACGATGACACGCGTCCCCCGGGAAATATCTGTCGCACATGTAGCAGGCGGTCTGCGGCAACCAGCCTGGCAGCGCATAGTACTTCTGTCTGACGCCGGCCAGCACCCCGTCGCGATAGGCAGGGTAATCGAAACCCTCGCCCTTGACCCGCCAGAAACGGGCGCCGCGGATTTCGAAGCTGTCCGTGCTGACCTCGCGGAAATACCTGCGGTAATCGTCGAGGTTCGGCGCCGACTTCCTCAGGATCAGGATGTTGCGGCCCGCCAGCGCGCGGAAATCGGTCGCCAGGTCGTCGTGCCGGGCGTGGCTCGACGCCTCGCCGAAAACCACCACGTACTGGCGCAGATTGTAGCCCAGCGTCACGGCATTCGAATAGCCGTCCATCGCCAGCACCCAGTCCTTTCCATACGGCTGCAGTTCGCGCGCCAGTGCACGATGCTCGAAGCTGAGCACGATGCCGTCGTAAAGCCGCGTCTGCTGCCAGGTTTCGAGCGGAACCCGGGACACGACCAGCACCGCTGCGATGTGCAGCGTCGCGAAACCGGCGAAGAACAGGCCGAGCCTGCGCAGGCTGGCGGGCGCCAGGCGCAGGGTCAGCCAGATCAGGACGAAGGGCACGAAGGACAACAGCCAGTGCAAGCCGATCTGCTTGACCAGCGAGAGCACGGCGAACAGCAGGAAGGGCAGCCAGGCCAGGGTCGTCAATGCGGAAGGGATTGAAGAGTCGGCGCTGGTGACGCGGCGATTGCGCCAGGCCAGCCACAGCACCGGCGGCCCCAGCACATAAACCAGCGTCACGGCATAGAGCAGCGGCGTCTTCAGCGACCAGCCCGCATCGCCGTGGCGATTGACGAAGTTGAACATGTAGTTCGGCCAACAGTGGCCGCTGTTCCACCACGCCATCAGCGCCAGCGCAGGCAGCGTGCAGGCGTAGGCGATGGCGAGGCCCACCCAGGCGCCCGGCCGGCGCCGCCGCAGCACATCCACCAGATAGGCGAAGCCGAGGATCGCCGCGAAGTACTTCGAAAGCACCGCGCCCGCCAGTAGCAGGCCTGCCGCCAGGTACCAGCGCGGGGCGTCGTCGCGGCAGGCGCGGATCCACGCCAGGCCGGACCCCACGCTGAAATAGATCAACGGCGTGTCGGTGGTAATGAACACGTTCCAGACATTCACCGGCGCCAGCAGGACCAGCACGGCGGCCCAGAGCCGGCGTTCCTCGCCCAGCCCCTGAATCAGGCGCGGCAGCGCCCCATACACCGCCAGGGCCAGCAGCGCCGGCTGCAGGATGACCGGCAGACGCAGCCACCATTCGGCGTCGCCAACTTGCAGCAGTGCGGCGAGCCACCAGCCGATCATCGGCGGATGGTCGTAGAAACCCCAATCCGGTTTCCAGCCCCACCAGATGAAATAGGCCTCGTCGCCGGTGATTGGAAAGACGGCCGCCAGCCAGAAGCGGAAGGCCAGCGTCAGGACCAGCAGCGCGGCGAACAGGCGGCCGGTCATCGTCGCGAGTCTGCAGCCAGCGCTTGGCTAACGCTCAGCCAGCGCAATCCGTCGCGCCTTCACGGCGTCGGCCAGGATCTCCAGCGCCACCACCGTGTCATCCCAGCCGAGGCAGGCATCGGTGACCGAAACGCCATATTCGAGCGGCTTGCCCGGCGTCAGATCCTGGCGACCTTCCCTGAGATGGGATTCGATCATGACACCGAAGATGCGGTCCTCGCCGACCGCCATCTGGGCGGCGACATCGCGCGCCACTTCGATCTGGCGCTTGAACTGCTTGCTGCTGTTGGCATGCGAGAAATCCACCATGACGCGGGCGGCGAGGCCGGACTTGCCGAGTTCGACACAGGCCGCGTCCACTGATGCGGCGTCATAGTTGGTGGTCTTGCCGCCGCGCAGGATGACGTGGCAGTCCTCGTTGCCGTTGGTCGAGACGATGGCCGAATGGCCGGCCTTGGTCACCGAGAGGAAATGGTGGGGGCTGGCGGAGGCCTTGATCGCATCGACCGCAATCTTGATGTTGCCGTCGGTGCCGTTCTTGAATCCGACCGGACAGGAAAGGCCCGAGGCCAGTTCGCGATGCACCTGCGACTCCGTGGTGCGGGCGCCGATCGCGCCCCAGCTGATCAGGTCCGCCGTGTACTGCGGCGTAATGGTGTCGAGGAACTCGGTGGCCGCCGGCAGGCCCAGCTCGTTGATCTCCCACAGCAGCTTGCGCGCCAGGCGCAGGCCTTCGTTGATCCTGAAGCTGCCATCCATGCGCGGATCGTTGATCAACCCCTTCCAGCCCACCGTGGTGCGCGGCTTCTCGAAATACACGCGCATCAGGATCAGCAGGTCGTCGGCGAAGCGCTCTCCTTCCTGGCGCAGCTTGCGCGCATACTCCATCGCCGCCGCATAGTCGTGGATCGAGCAGGGGCCGACCACCACCACCAGCCGGTCGTCGGCGCCGTGCAGCACGCGATGCACCGCCTGGCGCGCCTCATAGGTCGTATCGGCTGCCGCGTCGGTGGTGGGAAACTCGCGCAGGATGTGCGCGGGAGGCGAGAGTTCCTTGATCTCGCGAATGCGGACGTCATCGGTGATGTGTTTCATGCTTCGGCCTGGATGCGGGGAAAAGCGTGATTCTACCGGTCGTGCGCGGGTCGGGCTTTCCGATTGCGGATTTCCCTGATTCCCAATCGACCCGCCAAGGCGTAAAGTCGTCACGATCGAACAAAAACAGGGGGGAATCATGTTCCAGGTTCGAATACACGGCCGCGGCGGTCAGGGCGTCGTCACCGCGGCCGAGATGCTATCGGTCGCCGCGTTCGAAGAAGGCCGGCACGCGCAGGCCTTCCCCAGCTTCGGTTCGGAGCGCATGGGAGCGCCGGTGGTGGCCTTCTGTCGCATCGCCGACAAAGAGATACGCCTGCGCGAGCCGATCATGGAGCCCGACGCGATCATCATCCAGGACCCGACCCTGCTGCATCAGGTCGATGTCTTCGCCGGACTGAAGAAAGACGGCTACATCCTGATCAACACCAGCAAGAGCTTCGACCAGCTCGGCCTCGGCGACTTCGTCCGCGACTGGCGCCACGAACGGCTATGCACCGTGCCGGCCATGGAACTGGCGCTCAAGCACGTCGGCCGGCCGGTACCCAACGTGCCGCTGCTGGGCGGCTTCGCCGCGGTGTCCAAGGTCATCCGCCTGGAATCGGTGGTCATGGCCATCAACGACAAATTCTCGGGCAAGGTGGCCCTCGGCAACGTCGCGGGGGCGACGGAAGCCTACAACTTCGTTCGCGTCAAGATGGAAGAAACGCGCCGCCAGGAGGCCGCCCATGCTTAAGCAGTGTGAAGGTTCCCATGCCGTGGCCGAAGCGGTCGCCCTGTGCCGGCCCGAAGTGATTTGCGCCTACCCGATTTCGCCGCAGACCCACATCGTCGAAGGTCTCGGCGAAATGGTCAAATCGGGCGACTTGCGCGACTGCGAGTTCATCAACGTCGAATCCGAGTTCGCCGCGATGTCCGTCGCCATCGGCTCCTCCGCCGCCGGCGCCCGCAGCTACACGGCGACCGCATCGCAAGGTCTGCTGTTCATGGTCGAAGCCGTGTACAACGCCTCCGGGCTCGGCCTGCCCATCGTCATGACGGTGGCCAACCGCGCCATCGGCGCGCCGATCAACATCTGGAACGACCATTCCGATTCGCTCTCGCAGCGCGATTGTGGCTGGATCCAGCTGTTCGCCGAAACCAACCAGGAAGCACTTGATCTGCATATCCAGGCCTTCAAGCTGGCCGAGGAACTCAGCCTGCCGGTGATGGTGTGCATGGACGGCTTCATCCTGACCCACGCCTACGAGCGCGTCGATATCCCGACCCAGGAGCAGGTCGATGCCTTCCTGCCGCCCTACGAGCCGCGCCAGGTGCTCGATCCGGCCGAACCGGTGTCGATCGGCGCCATGGTCGGGCCGGAAGCCTTCATGGAAGTGCGCTACCTCGCCCATGCCAAGCAGATGCAGGCGTTGGAACGCATTCCGCAACTGGCCGAGGAGTTCCACAAGGTCTTCGGCCGCACCACCGGCGGCCTGATCCACACCTATCGCGCCGACGACGCGGAGACCATGGTCATCGCCATGGGCTCGGTGCTGGGCACCATCAAGGACACCGTGGATGAAATGCGCGCCGCCGGGCACAAGATCGGCGTGCTCGGCATCACCAGCTTTCGGCCCTTCCCGCTGACCGAGGTGGCCGCGGCGCTGAAGCACTGCAAGCGTTTCCTGGTGCTGGAGAAGAGCCTCGCCGTCGGCATCGGCGGCATCGTCGCAACCAACGTGCGGATGGCCGTCACCGGCATGGGGCTCAAGGGTTACACCGTGGTCGCCGGCCTTGGCGGCCGCGCCATCACGGTCAAATCGCTGACGACGCTGTTCGAGAAGGCCGGCCGCGACGACCTGGAATTGCTGACCTTCCTCGACCTCGACTGGAAGGTGGTCAACCGGCAACTCGAACGCGAACGGCAGACGCGGCGCTCGGGGCCGGCGGCGGAAAGCATGCTGCGCGACGTCGGCACCGTGGCTTCCAAGATCGCCTAGGAATGAATACGCCCTTCCCCCCAGCCCCCTTCCTGAAGGGGGTGACAACGGTTCAGCCGCGGCGCGGCTTCCAATCCACTGACTCGTCGCCTCCTTGGGGCGGCCCTGCGGAGGCGACAACACCATGAACGGATTACAAACCGTCAAGTTCTACCAGACCGGCACCTTCACCGTCGGCAACCGGCTGCTGGCGCCGGAAGAGCGCTCGGTCCAGGCCAACATGCAGCGCACCAACTCGATCAACTCAGGGCATCGCGCCTGCCAGGGCTGCGGCGAAGCGCTCGGGGCGCGCTACGCGATCGACGCCGCGATGAACGCCACCGACCGGCAACTGATTGCGGCCAACGCCACCGGCTGCCTAGAAGTCTTCTCCACGCCCTACCCGGAAACCTCCTGGCAGATTCCATGGATTCACTCGCTGTTCGGCAACACGGCGGCGGTAGCTACTGGTATCTCCGCGGCGATCAAGGTGAAGCGCCAGAAGGGGCAAGGCGGCGATGTCCGCGTCGTCGCCCAGGGCGGCGACGGCGGCACCACCGACATCGGCTTCGGCTGCCTGTCCGGCATGTTCGAGCGCAACGATGACGTGCTCTACATCTGCTACGACAACGGCGGCTACATGAACACCGGCGTGCAGCGTAGTTCCGCCACGCCGCCGGCGGCGCGCACGGCGACCACCATGCCGCTCGGCCCCGAACCGGGCAATCCCTTCGGCCAGGGCAAGTTCGTCCCCGCCATCGCCATGGCGCACGAGATTCCCTACGTCGCCACCGCCACCGTGGCCGACCTGCGCGACCTCGAATACAAGGTCGCCAAAGCGATGGGCATGCGCGGCGCGCGCTACATCCACATCCTGGTGCCCTGTCCGCTAGGCTGGGGCACCGCCTCGCACGACACCATCCGCATGGCGCGGCTGGCCAAGGAAACCGGCATCTTCCCGGTATTCGAGGCCGAGCACGGCGAGGTAAAGTCGGTGCTGGCGATACGGCGGCCGCTGCCGGTCGAGGAGTATCTACGGCCGCAAAAGCGCTACGCCCACCTGTTCGGCAAGAATCCCGCCGTGGAAACCATTGCGCACATCCAGGCACTGGCCGACAAGAACATCCGCAAGTACCGGCTGCAAGCCCGCCAGGAGGGCCACTGAAATGGACAAGCCCTTCGCCATCACCCTCAATCCGGGCTCCTCGCTGGCCAACCGCACCGGATCGTGGCGCACTTTCCGCCCCGAGTACGTCGACCGCCTGCCGCCCTGCAATGCCACCTGCCCCGCTGGCGAGAACATCCAGGGCTGGCTGTTCCACGCCGAAAGCGGCGACTATGAAACGGCCTGGCGCTCGCTCACCGAGAACAATCCGCTGCCAGCCATCATGGGCCGCGTCTGCTACCACCCCTGCGAGGGCGCCTGCAACCGGCAGCACATCGATTCCGCAGTCGGCATCAATTCGGTCGAGCGCTTTCTCGGCGACGAGGCCATCAAGCACGGCTGGCAGTTCGCGCCGGCAGCGGCGGCCAGCGGCAAGCGCGTGCTGGTCATCGGCTCCGGTCCGGCCGGGCTGTCGGCCGCCTACCACCTGACGCGCCGCGGCCACAAGGCAGTAATCTACGAGGCAGCGCCGCTGGCCGGCGGCATGATGCGCTTCGGCATCCCGAAATATCGCCTGCCGCGCGAAGTGCTCGATGCCGAAATCCAGCGCCTGCTTGACTTCGGCGTCGAACTGCAACTGCGGACCAAGGTCACCAATGTGGCCGAGGCGATGCAGGACGGCTTCGACGCGGTGTTCCTCGGCGTCGGCGCGCACATCGCCAAGCGCGCCTACATCCCCGCCGGCGACGCCAGCAAGGTACTCGACGCGGTCGCAGTGCTGCGTGGCATGGAAGGCGAAGCCGCGCCGATGCTGGGCCGCAAGGTAGTGGTCTACGGCGGCGGCAACACCGCGATCGACGTCGCCCGCACCGCCAAGCGCCTCGGCGCCGAAGAGGCGATCATCGTCTATCGCCGCACTCGCGAAAAAATGCCGGCGCACGACTTCGAGGTCGAGGATGCGCTGCAGGAAGGCATCTCGATCAAGTGGCTGTCGACCATCAAGGAAGCCGGCGAGTCCGACATCATGGTCGAAAAGATGGCGCTCGACGACAAGGGCTTTCCGCAGCCGACCGGCGAGTTCGAGCGCATCGAGGCCGACTCGGTGGTGCTGGCGCTGGGCCAGGACACCGACCTCTCGCTGCTTGAGAACGTACCCGGCCTGGTCGTCAAGGACGGCATGATCGAGGTCGATGGCGACATGATGACCGGCCAGCCCGGCGTCTTCGCCGGCGGCGACATGGCCGGCAACGAGCGCACCGTCACGGTCGCCGTCGGTCACGGCAAGAAGGCCGCGCGCGCCATCGACGCCTGGCTGCGCGGCGAACAGTGCGCACCGGCGGCGAAGAACGAACTCGCCACCTTCGAGCGCATGAATCCCTGGTACTACTCCGACGCGCCGAAGACCGTACGTCCCGTGCTCGACATCATCCGCCGCCAGTCGACCTTCGAGGAAGTGCTGGGCGGGCTGGACGAAGGCAATGCGCTGTTCGAGGCGCGCCGCTGCATGTCCTGCGGCAACTGCTTCGAGTGCGACAACTGCTATGGCGTCTGCCCCGACAATGCGGTGATCAAGCTCGGCCCCGGCAAGGGCTTCGAATTCAACCTCGACTACTGCAAGGGCTGCGGCATCTGCGCCACCGAATGTCCCTGCGGCGCCATCCGCATGGTGGCGGAGGAGAACTGAGCCTCCCTTTGTTTTTCGTCATTCAGCCCGTTGATAGTACGCAGCCAGTAGCGCCCTGCGCAGCAGGACACTCTTCCGAACTTCTCGGCTATTGACTTCGGTAGCGGCGTGTGCTACAAAGAAATCGCTGTATGGAAGGTTGTTTTGTTTGGAAACACGAAGTACGCAAACCCGGCGAAAGCCGGTGGCGCAAAGCTACAGGGGCTAAAGTACCGCAAGGTTCTATGCTCGCCAGCTGCCGTGTCCGCCCTGGCGGATCCGTCAACGTCACCAGCATGGCCGGCACCCGATGTTTTTTTAAGGAGTGTCGTCATGAAATCAAGATCACTGAATCAAAAGACTAGGCTGTACTTAGCCGCTGCGTTGGGTATCTCAGCCCTTTTGTCACCGATCGTCGCACAAGCGTCCGAAGAACGTGCGTTCGGTACGGGTCAGCACGTGAAACTCGCGTTGGCGAATACGCAGGATTATTCTGCAACTGCGGGCGAGCGCCATGCGAGTTTCTACACCGCGGCAATGGAAGCCCGCTGGCAAAAACTTCAGCAGACCATTCGGCCGGACGTACTGGTCAAGCTGAGCGAGGAGTTCGAGAAGGATTTCCCAGGCAGCCAATACAGTCAGGCTGACAAGGACATTCAGGCCGGTGCCCGGAAGGCGTTTCAGGCCCTGCGGGACGCGCGGCTTTCTTCGGGCGCGATCGAAGAACCGTCCGGCGATGTCGCCTATCGTAATGAGCTTACCCAGGCATTGCGCGGCGATAAGGAATCCGCGTATCGCGTCGCCATGATGTACATGGAAGGCACCCATGGTCTGCGTCGCAGCGAGCGCCGCGCAGCACAGTGGCTGCATATCGCCGCCGAACTCGGCAGTGCCGACGCCAGCTGGGAAGTGGCCCAAATCTACAACATCGACGGGCGGGTGGGGGAGGCCGCAAGATTTGAAGCCAAGGCTGTCGAAGCCGGATACCGTGTCCCGACGAGGCTGTCGACCCGGGACAACTATTGATTTATGTCCCTGACGTCCTCGGCAAGGACCCCAGCCACCGGATCGGTCGCCATGAAAACACCACTGACACTGCTGCTCTGCCACCATGGCACTGGCGGCGCCTGCCCGACGGCATGCGCTTCGCCGCGCAGAACGAGACCACCGGACGGCGCATCGAGACAACCGTCCGCGTCGAGACGACACCCGCCGTGCGCCGCATCGTCCTGAGCTACGCGGACGGCCTCAAGCGCGCCACCTCGCTGGCGGTCGAAGGCGGCGCGGGCGAGGGCTGCCGTCTCGTCGTCACCGAGCACTATCCGGTCATCGAGGACGCGCAGGATCCGCGCGTCGCCGAAGTCGATCGCAGCCTGGTGCCCTTGGTCGACGCCCTCCGCCGCCATCTGCTCGGCCGCCGGCGCTGGGGCTGGCTGCCCGGCTGGCGCTGGTGGCACGAGGACTTTCTCGGCCGGATGGTGCCGCAACAGCGCCGCATTGTGCGCATGATCGTCTGGGTCAGCGCGCTCGAATTCGCGGCTTTCCTCTTCGTCGTCGCGATATTCTGGCTGGAACAGCGCAGCGGCTGAGTGTCACCCGGCTGTCCGCGCCGATCGGTCCATGCGCGGACCCGATCGCGCCGCGCCGCGATCGCCGGGGCAATTGACTTCGCCCTTGACGGGTACTAGCCTGAACCATCCCGCATCTCCGACAAGGAGAGTTCGATGGTCACGGTGCCGAGTTTGTTTCGCCCCTTCCTGCTGGCGATCGCCCGCATCGGCGCCGACCCGGACGACAGCGAGGACGTGCGGCTGCACAAGTCGCTGTTGGCGGGCGGCAGCCTGATGTTCATCTTCGCCGGCGTGCTCTGGGGACTGCTCTACATCGGCTTCGGGGAGCCTCTCGCCGGCGCGATTCCGCTCGGCTATGCCGGCATTTCGCTGATCAGCGTCGCGCTGTTCGGCGCCACCGGCCGCTACGAGTTGTTCCGTACCAGCCAGTTCCTGCTGATCCTGCTGCTGCCCTTCCTGCTCCAGCTCGCGCTGGGCGGCTTCGTCAGTTCGAGCGCGGTCATTCTCTGGGCCCTGTTGTGTCCCTTGGGCGCACTGTTGTTCGACGAACCGCGCCGGGCGCCGCGTTGGTTTGCCGCCTTCGCCGCGGTCGTCGTCGCCAGCGGCCTGCTGGAACCCTACCTGGCGACCGGCAACAAGCTTCCGCAATGGGCCGTGGTGATGCTTTTCGTCCTGAACATCGTGACCGTATCGGCGATCACCTTCAC
This sequence comes from Rhodocyclales bacterium RIFCSPLOWO2_02_FULL_63_24, assembly GCA_001828935.1. Classification (GTDB taxonomy): domain Bacteria; phylum Pseudomonadota; class Gammaproteobacteria; order Burkholderiales; family Rhodocyclaceae; genus Sulfuritalea. The sequence goes on along the minus strand of MHZX01000068.1, from coordinate 6,988 downwards.
GCTGCTCTATAGCTTCGCCGCGCAGAAGGAGGCCAGTCTCGAACTGCTGCGCAGCGAGCAGGAGAAGTCCGAGAACCTGCTGCTGAACATCCTGCCGCGCGATATCGCCGCCGTCCTCAAGAGCGGCCGACGGACCATCGCCGACCATTACGAGGACGTCAGCATCCTGTTTGCGGACGTGGTCAACTTCACACCGCTCTCGGAACGCATGCGGGCCGAAGACCTGGTCGAGATGCTGAACGAGGTGTTCTCGCATTTCGACGAGCTGGCCGAGAAATACGGCATCGAGAAGATCAAGACCATCGGCGACTGCTACATGGCGGCGAGCGGGGTGCCGCTGCCCCGCCCCGACAGCGCACGGCTGCTGGTGCGCATGGCGCTCGACATCCGCGAATACATCGCCAGCCACGAGTTCGTCGGCCAGCGGCTGAAACTTCGGATAGGCATCAATTCCGGCCCGATCGTCGCCGGCGTCATCGGGCGGCGCAAATTCATCTACGATCTTTGGGGCGACGCCGTCAATGTCGCGAGCCGGATGGAATCGAGCGGCAGCGAAGGCGCGATCCAGGTCACGCGCGGAACCTACGAGCGCATCAAGGACCAGTTCGTTTGCGAAGCCAGGGGCACGGTGAATCTCAAGGGCAAAGGGCCCATCGAGATCTGGCACGTGGTGGGCGAGACTGCCGCCGCAGGATAGCGGCACAGCCGTACAACAGTCGGCGTCGGCAGTACGGCGGGATAGCGGCGCGCAGGGCCAGGCGCAGATGAAAGCAGCGACGGCCGGCGGCGAATCGAAAGCCACCACCCGGTTGCGGCCCTCGGTCTTGGCGCGGTAGAGCGCCATATCGGCGCGTCCGATCAGTTCGTGCGGCGACGTGCCATGACCGGGGTAAGTGGCAATCCCGATCGACAGCGTTGCCCGGATACTGAATTCACCGAAGCGGATCGCCTTCGCCTCAAAAGCGGCGCGCAGCAGTTCCGCCCGCTCCAGCGCCACTGCTTGCGGCATGCTCGGCAACAGCAGCAGGAACTCCTCGCCGCCATAGCGGCAGGCCACGTCGGCAGCACGCGCCTGCTCGCCCAGCATCGCCGCCAGGTCCTTGAGGACTTCGTCGCCCGCCTGGTGGCCGTAGGTATCGTTGATGCGCTTGAAATGGTCGAGATCGATCAGCATCAGGCTCAGCGCGTGCCCCTCGCGCTTGCAGTACGCCAGATCGCGGTCCATGGTGGCATCGAGATAGCGCCGGTTGTAGAGACCGGTCAACGGGTCGCGGTTGGCCTGCTCGCTGAGCCGCGACTGCAGGGCGTGGATTTCATCGAGCTGGCGGTGCAGCGCCTGCTCGCCGTTGCGCAACTGCGCCCGCGCTTCGTGCAGCTTGACGGCGCGGCGGTACGCGGCATTGGCGACCACCAGCAGGTAAAGCGACAAGCAGATGATGCTGAGCAGGGTCGCCGGCCAGTCGGTGTGCGCCGATCGCGGCGAAAACCATGACGAAAGAACCGGACCGGTTCTGGTAGTTCATGCGAACAATCCAGTGGTCGGTCCGCGTGGTCTGTGCAGTGGCAGTGTTCATGTCGTTGGGGAGAGGGCTTGGCGGCAGCCGATTTTTTCCGTCAGTCTATCCCACTCCGCCGTGATGCCATTGTCACCGCGGCGCGCTGCCGCGGCGGCCGGCATTCGCGCGTCGAATCCCGATTGATGCTGGTAACCTGACGCCTGTTTCCATTTCGGCCCGTGCCGCCCGCCATCATGACTCCGAGCCAGATCGTCAGCTATCTCGACCTCCATGTCGTCGGCCAGGAGGAGGCCAAGCGCCAGCTCGCGGTCGCCGTCTATACCCACTACCGGAAGATCGAACTCGCCACGCCCGACAAGACCGAGATCGTCAAGAGCAACGTGCTCCTGATCGGTCCCACCGGCACCGGCAAGACCCTGCTGTGCGAGACCCTCTCGCGGGTGCTGCAGGTGCCCTTCGTCATGGCCAACGCCACCTCTCTGGCGCAAAGCGAGTACGTCAACCAGGAAATCGAGGCGATCCTGCAGCGCCTCATCGACAAGGCCGAAGGCGATGTCGGGCAGGCCCAGCGCGGCATCGTCTTCATCGACGAGATCGACAAGCTGAAGGACCTCGGCAGCCAGCACGGCCAGGCCCGCGGGACGTCCGGCGAGGGCGTCCAGCATGCGCTGCTGAAAATCATGGAAGGCGCCCCGGTCAGCATCAAGGGCGAGCGCTACATCGACACCACCCAGGTGCTGTTCATCTGCGGCGGCGCCTTCGTCGGGATCGACGAAATCCTCGCCAAGACCCGCAACTTCGGCTTCATCGCCACCTCGGAAGACGACAACCCCAAGCTGCTCGATCGCCTGAATGCGCGCGTCAAGCCGACCGACCTGTTCGAATACGGGCTGATCCAGGAATTCGCCGGACGCCTGCCGATCGTCGCGCACCTGAAGCCGCTCTCGCGCGAGATGATGGTAAGGATCATGACCGAGCCGGAAAACTCGATCTACCGGCAGTATCGCCAGATATTGCAACGCGACGGCGTGGAACTGACCATCGACCCGCTGGTCTTCGGCCAGATCGCCGACCTGGCGATGGAGTACCGCGTCGGTGCGCGCAGCCTGCGCGGAATCTTCGAGGAGATGCTGACGCCGGCCATGTACCTGGTGCCCGACCACCCCGAGGTGCGCCAGGTCAGGATCGACTCGCTGTTCGAGAACCCGCGCTTCATCGGCAGCCGGCCCGCCGCCTGAAGCTTGGCGCATGTCATGCGGCGTGGGCAACGACAGGCCCACGCTGAAGTTCAATGTCGCTTCACTTCGCGTTGCGCTCGCGCACGATCGGCGGCACGAACTTGACGGAGAACTTCCAGCCGTCCTCCGTTTCGCGCAAGACCAGGGTCTTCGAACTCGCCCCCTCCTCGAACGCCGGCTCGGCGCCGACCAGTTCGATCGCGCCGAGACCCTTGACCACGCAGGCGCCCGGCAGCGTGACGAAGACGGATTCGGCCGCCACCAGGACGAACTGGCCCTCCTTCGACTGCGAACAGGAGAGCCCCTTCGGCACCGTGCCGGGATCGCGCCGCCAACCGTCGCGCAAGGCGCCGAGCGCCTGCAGCAGCTCGTCCGTGGCCTTGATGGCGAGGACCACTTCGCGGGACTTCACATGGCTCATGCGATTTTCCTTTGCTGTGCCGGGCAGACAATGCCGGAGCCAAAATAGTAAAGCTTATTCGGCGGCGCGGGTGCCGCCGCCGGCAGGAAAAAGCCGGCCGCCAATTCCGGTATCCTGTGCGCCCCTGCCACCCGAACCGGAGATCGCATCATGGCCATGGACGTCATCGACTATTTCATTCACGGCGACGACATGCAGTTCGTCGAAATCGAGCTCGACCCGGGCGAAGCCGCGATCGGCGAAGCCGGCAGCATGATGTACATGGAAGACGGCATCGTCATGGACACGGTGTTCGGCGACGCCTCGGCGCAGCAGGGCGGGCTGTTCGGCAAGCTGGTCGGCGCCGGCAAGCGCCTGATCACCGGCGAATCGCTGTTCACCACGGTGTATACACACAAGGGCCAGGGCAAGAAGCGGGTCGCCTTCGCCGCTCCCTATACCGGCAAGATCATCGCCTTCGACCTTCAGAAGTTCGGCGGCACCATGATCTGCCAGAAGGACGCCTTCCTTTGCGCGGCCAAGGGCGTCTCGCTCGGCATCGCCTTCCAGAAGAAACTCGGCACCGGCTTCTTCGGCGGCGAAGGCTTCATCATGCAGAAGCTTGACGGCGACGGCATGGCCTTCGCCCATTCCGGCGGCACCGTGATCGAGCGCAACCTGGCGCCCGGCGAAGTGCTGCGCGTGGATACCGGCTGCGTCGTGGCCTATACGCCGAGCATCGATTTCGACATCCAGTTCGTCGGCGGCATCAAGACCGCCCTGTTCGGCGGCGAGGGCCTGTTCTTCGCCGTGCTGCGCGGCCCCGGCACGGTCTGGATGCAGTCCCTGCCCTTCGCCCGCCTCGCCTCGCGCATCTTCGCCGCGGCGCCGGTGCGCAAGGGCGGCGGCGGCTCGGGCGGCGAGCAGGGCAGCATCCTCGGCAACATTCTCGGCGGCGACGACTGAAGCCGGCGCCGCAGCCCGGCGTTTAGCCCCCGATGCGCGACTCAGCCCGCTTCACCGGCCGCGGTTTCGGCCCCGGCTTGCCGCCGGCCGGCGCCGAAATCCAGGCCCGCTGGAGCGGCGAGGTTCTGCACCTGGAAACCTGGCCCGAAGCCGGTCGCGCAGTGCGCGCCGAGCAACTGACGGCGCGGCGCCAGGGCGCCGGGCTGCTGCTGGAGTGGGACGTGCCGGGCGGCCGCTGCGCCCTGGCGCTGGATCAAGGAGTCGGCGCCGGCGACACGGCGGTAGCGATCCTGCGCCGCCTCGCGCCGGCGCAGGCCGGCACGGCGCGCGGCGATGCCCGCACCCGCGCCTGGCTGTGGGCCTCGCTGTTCCTCCTCCTCGGCCTGCCAATACTGCTGCTGGGCCTGTTCTTCGCCTTTCGCGGCGAGCTGGTCGATCTGCTGGTGACGCAGATTCCACCGCAGCAGGAGCAGCGCCTGGCGGACGAAATGTGGACTCTGCAACGGCGGCAACTCAAGCTGATCAAGGGCAGCGCCGCCAACCAACTGGTCGAGCAACTCGGCGCACGGCTGGCCGCCGCGGCGCCGACGCCCTACGTCTATCGCTTCCACCTGGTCGATGACCCATCGATCAACGCCTTCGCCCTGCCCGCCGGCTACATCGTGGTGCATCGCGGCCTGATCGCCAAGGCCGGTTCGGCGGAGGAAGTCGCCGGCGTCCTGGCGCACGAGATACAGCACGTCGAGAGCCGCCACGGCCTGCGCGGCATGGTCCAGGCCATGGGCCTCTCCGTCCTCTGGCTGGCCGTCAGCGGCGATCTCGGCGGCGGCCTGGCCGGCGACTGGATCAAGCATCTCGCCGCCATGCAGTTTTCGCGCGAGCAGGAGATCGCCGCCGACACGGGCGGCCACGCTCGCCTGCTCAAGGCCGGCATCGACCCGCGCGGCATGGCCAGCTTTTTCGACCGGCTGGGCAAGGCACAGGGCGCGCTGCCCGAGGCGCTGAGCCTGCTGTCGACCCATCCGGCCAGCAGCGAACGCTCGGCCCGGTTGCAGCAACTGATGCGCGACGCCCCGCCGCAACCGGCCCTGGCCTATGACTGGGTCAAGCTGCAGGCGTCGCTGAACCAGGCGGCGCCCGCCCCCAGGCCTGCGCCATAAGCCCGTCGCGGCCTGGTGCCGCTCGCGCCTGAATCTTCTTGACATCGGAGGCGACCAATCCCTACTATTACTTTGGGAATAGGCCGAAACGGCAAAAGGGAGAGAGTTGATGACGTTCGACGACGCGATGGCGGCCCATCTCGTATGGAAGTTGCGCCTGAAGCGAATGATAGACAGCGGAACCAGCGAAGGCCTCGATGTCGCCGCGGTTTGCAAGGATGATTTGTGCGACTTTGGCAAATGGATCTACGGCGCCGGAGCGACGCACAAGGATTCGGCGATTTACGACGAAGTGGTGAGGAAACATGCCGAATTTCACGCCTGCGCCGCCGAAGTGGTCAAGCGAGTGGAACAAGGCAATCAGGCAGGCGCCAGGGCGGGCCTTGAAGGGCCATTCGAGACGGCGTCGCGGCAGTTGATCAGCGCAGTCTTTGCACTCAGGAACGAGGTGGAGAAGAGCGCGCTTCAGTAGCGCCGGGCAAACCGAGCCGGCCCAGCCGCGCATGGCTCATCGAGTTCGGCCAACCCGCGCTACCGGTCTGCCGGCGCGGCAAAGCGCATTTTTCAAGAGTCGGCGCCGGTAGCACGGCGATTTCCTCGCCCCATCGGTGGATCGGTGGCAGTTGAGGCGTCGCCGAACGTGAACAACTGTTCATTGACTTCCTTGCCCCACTGCGACCCGCGCTGCATGCGCGCCAACTTGAAGCCGAACTTCTCGTACAGGTGGCGCGCCGCATGCAGTTCGTCGAAGGTCCAGAGGTACGCCTTGCGATAGCCCTGCGCCTGGCAGAAGGCCATCGCGGCGCCGAGCAATTGCGCGCCGAGGCCTTTGCCTCGCATTGCGTCCGACGTGATGAACCACCGCAGGTGGGCCCCCGACGCTTGATAGTGCGAGCCGTCGATGGCGACCGAGCCATGTATGACTCCGGCGTCCTCGGCAAGCCAGAGGCCGTCGCGGCCTGCCTCGAAGTGGCGGCAGAACTGCGCAAGCTCGGCGGCCACCTTGGCCTCGAAGGGCGCGCCGAAGCCAACGGCCCTGGCGTAGTAGGTCGCATGCATCTCAACGACACGGCCTATGCAGCCGGGGAGGTATCCGAGGTGGAGATTCATCACGGGGTCTTGGTGCGGGGTTTGCGCTTGATATGGATGTTCTGTCCTGCTTGCGGTGACGCCGGACGCAGCCGGCGGGGATCGGCCGGGCTTCTCATTCATAGTGCGTCCACATACGCAGGACGCGAACCGTTTTCTCTTTGGTAAAGACTTCGTACACGATGCGGTGCTGAATATTGATGCGGCGAGAGTACGCGCCGGAAAGATCGCCGACCAACTTCTCGAACGGTGGAGGATTTTGAAATGGGTCGTTGCCAAGAACCGCGAGCAGTTCTTGCGCTTTTGGTTTAAGACCGCTTGCTGCGAGCTTCTTTGCGTCCTTCATTGCTTGCTTCGCATAAACAATGGCCCAACTCACCACTTAAGCTCCTTCGAGCTTTTCGCGAGGGGCTCGGCCATACCAGCCTTGATGGATTCGCGCATGCCAGGCACGGCCAACAGGTACAAGGTTTCTTGAATTGCGCTCCAATCTTCCGCGGAGAGCAGCACGGCGCTATTGCGTTTTCCGGAAATGATGATCGGCTCATGTGACTCCACGGTTTGATCAATAAGCCGGTACAGATTGGCGCGAGCTTCGCTGGCGGTAAGCGTGTTCAT
>MHZX01000067.1 GCA_001828935.1 Rhodocyclales bacterium RIFCSPLOWO2_02_FULL_63_24 | reverse complement strand
CTCCAGGTCTCGCAGGAGATGCAGTTGTACATCGCATCTTCCATCGACAGGAACCAGGGCAGGAAGTCGGTCGAGCCGCCGACCGGCGCCGAGCCATGCTTGGGACCGGCCTGGCCGTAGATCGCCAGGTCGGAGGAGACCGTGATGTCGGTCGCCATGCCGATTTCCTGGCCGCCGGCGACGCGCATGCCATTGACGCGGCAGATCACCGGCTTCTTGCAGTTGAGGATGCCGTCCACCATGGCGTTGAACAAGTCCATGTATTCGCCGTACTCGTTGGGGCGCTTGGAGTAATAGGACGAATACTCGGCGGTGTTGCCGCCGGTACAGAAGGCCTTGTCGCCGACCGCGGTAAACACCACGGCAACGACCTTGCGATCGCTCGATGCACGCTGCATGCCGGCGATGACGCCCTTGACCATGTCGGTGGTGTAGGAGTTGTACTGGCTCGGGTTGTTGAGCCAGATCCAGGCGGAGAACAGACCAGGCACCACGGCGCCCCTGTCGTCCAGCACCGGGCGCTCCTCGTAGATCACCGTCGGCGCTTCGGTGCCAAAGTGGCTGTTGTCGATCAACTGGTGATCCTTGAGATCGTTTTCCCTGCGTAGCCATTCCAATGCCATGGTAGTTCTCCTCTTTGAATTCGGTGGGTGGTTCGTGAATGCGGAAATTCTGTTTCAGAAATCGGGGGTCAGGATCACGCGCCGCTTCAGCTTGCCGTGATGCGCCTCGTCGAAGACCTGCGCAATCTGGCTCATGGGCCGCGTCTCGACGAAGGGTTCGAGCACGATCCGGCCGTCCACGCACATTTCCAGCACATTGGGATAGTACTCGGGCAGGCAGCCCCAGGTGCCGATCAGTTCGGCGTCGAAGGCCATCAGCTTGGACAGCATGTAGGACGTCTCGTCGCTGCCGTAGCCGACCACCACCAGCGTGCCGGTGAAGGACAGCAGCGACAGCGCCAGTTCCTGGCCCGGCTTGCTGCCGGTGACCTCGAAGATCTTCCAGCCATAGTTCGACGGCAGGCCTTTCTCCTTGCAGAAGGCCTTGAACAGTTCCTTGACCTCCTTGGCGCTCTTGCCCTTGGGATTGATGGTGAAGTCCGCCCCGTAGCCCTTCATGAACTCGAGCTTTTCCTCGTTGATGTCGATGCCGATCACCGCGGCCGCGCCCATGCCCTTGGCCACCTGGGTCATGAAGCTGCCGACGCCACCCGCCGCGCCGATGATGATGACGCGATCACCGGCCTGCAACCTGGCGCGCTTTGCCGCCTGAAAGGGTGTGGTCACCGCATCTGCCACCACCGACAAATGCTCCAGCGGGATGCTGCCGCGATTGTTCACAATGCACAGATCCGCCGCCGGCACCGGAATATGACTGGAAAAACCGCCGTAGATACCCATCGAATTGCCCGGCATCTTCTGGCTGAGGCAACGGTTGCCGCGACCCGACTTGCACAGTTCGCAACTGTTGCAGGGCAGCACCGCCGGAATGATGACCTCCTTGCCGAGCACCCGTGCATCCCCTGCGATCACCACGCCGGAAACTTCATGACCGAGCGAAAGGGGAGGCTTCTGTAGGGTCGGCACTCCCATGTAGAAATACGAAAGATCGGTATGACAGACGCCGCAGCCCTTGATCTGCACTAGCGCCTCGCCGGCAGCCAGCGCCGGGGTCGGAATCCGGGTCTGCTGCAGCTTGCCCGGTTCGGTCATTTGCCAGGTATCGATGAATTCAGGAATCACTATTGCCTCCACAAGTTGGTAGTGCTCGTTCAGCGGTCACGCCAAACCGGTTTGCGCTTTTCAAGAAATGCAGCCAGGCCTTCCTTCGCGTCCTCGGTGGCCATCAGCTCCTTGAGATAGATTTCCTCCGCGGCGTCGAGCGCGGCGTTGAAGGGCTTGCCGCCCGCGGCGCGAATCGCCTTGCGCGTACTCAACAGCGCGGCACGACTCAGGGCCAGATAGGGATCGACAAAGGCCTTGAGATCGGCGGCAAAGCTTTCCTTGGCAAAAACCCGATTGACCAGACCGATACGCAGCGCCTCGTCGGCATCGATGTTGTTGCCGCCCAGCAGCAGTTCCATGGCCCGTGCCGGCGGCACCAGGCGCGGCAGCAACACCGCCGCGATCGGCGGGAACACCGCCAGCTTGATTTCCGGCTGGCCGAACTTGGCACCGCCAGCCGCCACCAGCATGTCGCAGGCGATGGCCAGTTCCATGCCGCCGCCGAGCGCCGCGCCATTCACGGCGGCCAGGGTCGGCATCGGCATCCTGTCCAGGCGGCGGAAAATGCCGTGGAACACCTCGATCATGCGGTCCACCTTGTCCGGCGTGTGGTCGGCCACTTCCACGCCGGCCGAAAACGCTTTCTCGCCGGCGCCGGTAATGACCAGCAGCTTGATGTCGGTGGCGGCAAGGCAGGCGTCCAGCGCGAGATTGATTTCCTCCATCATGGGGATGTCGAGGACGTTGAACGGCGGCTTGTTGATCGTGAGCGTCGCCAGCCCGCCCTGCACGCCGTAAGTGATGTATTTGAAATCGGTCATATCGGTTCCTAGAACAAGTCGTCCATTTCGTCGGCGCCCACGCCGGGTGGCATGCCGCCGTATTGCTGCATGTAAGCCTGCACCAACTGGTTTTCGCGCTGGCTGAAGAAGGGTGCGTCCTCGAACACGAAATACTTCGCGATGTCGGCCTTGTCGAGCATGGCCTCCAGACCCTCGCGCAGGTTGTCGACACCCTTGATCACCAGCACCTTCTTGTCGGCATCGAGCAACTGGTACACGCCCGACTCGGTCTGCACACCGGCCACGTTCTCGGCGTTCAATTCCAGCCAGCTCTCAGGCGGCAGCACCATGTCCTCGATCTTCGCCGCAAGATTGCACTTCAGACAACGCAAGGCTTCGGCGCGGGCAGTCGCCTCGTCGAAGCCGAGTTCGACTTCGTTCCAATTGTTGCGCTGATCCGGATCGATGAAAATCGGATGCAGGCGCTTCCTGGTGTTGAAGCCGTCCTCGCGCCCGATGTGCGGATCGGTATCCCAGTCCGGCAGCAACTTTTCCTCGATGTTGCCGTCGCCGCCCAGATAGGCGTCGATCGCCGCGGCCGCCTTGCGGCCCTGGGCCACGGATTCGATCAGGGTCGAGGGGCCGAGCACGCAGTCGCCGCCAGCATATACGCCGGGCCGGCTGGTCAGCATGTTGTCCGCGCGCACCTGGACCCGGTTGTTTTTCGCCAGTTGCACGCCGAAGCCGGAGATCTCCTCGGGGCGCTGGCCGATGGCGCCGATCACCAGATCGACATCTTCGGTGAACTCGCTGCCGGCGATCTCGATCGGGCGGCGGCGGCCGGAGGTATCCGGCTCGCCGAGTTCCATCCGGATGTAGGTGATCTTCAGCCGCGACGTACCGCTGCCGTTGAGCTCGATTTTCTTCGGCGCCAGCAGGAAACGCAGGTTGACCTTCTCTTCCAGGCAGCCCTGGATCTCGTCGTCGCGCGCCGGCATTTCCTCGCGCGTGCGGCGATACACCATGTCCACCACCTCGGCACCGAAACGACGCGCGGAACGCGCATTGTCGGTCGCCACGTTGCCTCCGCCGATCACCGCGACGCGCTTGCCGATCACGATCGGCGTGTCGCCGGCGCCAGCGCTGTGCGTCCCGTTGGGAACTCTTCCGACTTTGCCCGTCGTTGCTGCGCGCAGGAAGGTCGGACTGTCGATGACGTTGAGCAGCGTGTCGCCGGGAATCCCCAGCGCATCGCCACTCTGCGCGCCGATACCGAGGAACACGGCGTCGAAACCCTGCGCCGTCAGGTCATCGACGTTCTCGATGCGGGTATTGAACTGGAAGACCACGCCCAGCTTCTCGACTTCGGCGACTTCCTGGTCGATCACGGCCAGCGGCACGCGGTAGGACGGAATGCCGTAGCGCGCCATGCCGCCGGCGGCCGGCAGCGCCTCGAATACCGTGACGGCATGGCCTTTCTTGGCCAGGTAGTAGGCGGCGGTGAGACCGCCGGGGCCGGCGCCGACCACGGCGACCTTCCTGCCCGAAGGCGGCAACTGGATCGAATACTGGCGCCACAGTCCGCTGTCGTTGTCGGCGGCGATGCGCTTCAGGCTGCGGATCGACAGCGGACTGTCGAGGTCCTTGCGCCGACAGGCCGATTCGCAGGGGCTGAAGCAGGCGCGGCCGAGTATGCCCGGGAAGGGCAGCTTTTCGCGCACCACGGCGACAGCCTCGGAATACTTGCCGAGGCCGACCAGTTGCACGTAGCGCGGCACGTCGATGCCGGCCGGACAAGTGGCCTTGCAGGGCACCTGCGTTTCTTCTTTGCGCGCCACATCCAGCGTGCGATCCATCAAGGCCCCGGTCGGGCACACGGTCACGCAGGCGCTGCAGAACTTGCAGCCGGAGTCGAGCAGCGTCGGGGCGATGGTGCCCACCCAGGTCCGGCCGTCGGTGTTCTTGACTTCCAGGCAGCCGACACCGCGCACCTCGTTGCACGCCACCAGGCAGCGCCGGCAGTCGATGCAAAGATTGTAGTCGCGGTCGTAGAAGGGCTCATCCTTGATCACCGGCAATTGGATGTGCTTGTAATTCGGCGTGGTCGGTGGAATGCCGATGTAATCGGCCACCTTGCGCAATTCGCAGCTGTTGAAAATCGAGCAGCAGCGCTGCTCCACCGGATTGCCGAAGGAACAGGTGGTGCGGCTGCAGCCCTCGCGCTGGGGACAGGTCAGGCAGACGTGAGGATGGGTGCCCAGCGTCTTGGCAATGCGCTCCTTGCGGAATTTCTCGATTTGCGGCGAGGTGGTGCTGACCTGCATGCCGGCTTCGACCGGAATCGAGCAGGAGGTGCGCATCCCCGCCTGGCCGGCGATCTCGACCACGCAGAGATTGCAGCCGCTGTCGCTGCCGCCGCGCTGACAACTGGGCGGCAGGTCGGGGTGGGCGCACAGGGCCGGAATGTAGATGCCGGCGGCGGTTGCCGCCGACAGCAGGGAAACCCCGGCGGGCGCCTCGACGTCCTTGCCATCGATGCTGAGCCTTACCTTTGGCCCGGCGTCGACCGCATCGGCGCCAGCGGGCTTCGGACTCTTGTACCACCTGATCTCAGACGTCTGTACGGCCTGCATGTTTTCCTCCTCCTGCGTATTCTGGTCGGAACGCCAAGCAATTGCCGCCTGGCGTTCTCGCGGCGTTTCTAGGCTGCCTGGCTGCTCATGTAGTTCGGGTAGTACGCACCGCGGCAGGCGCCGGCCTTTACCGCGGCGATGAAACTCGCCATGTCATGCACCGGCTGCGAAAACTCGGTTGCGCAACGCCCGACAGCGACGGTCTTGTGGCAATCGCTGCCCCCCAGTGTCGGCAGCCCCAGATGCTGCGAGGCATGGATGGCCAGATCGTTGTCGCTTTCGGCATTCACTCCGTTATGCGATTCCACGGCAGCGATATCCTTCAAATCCAGCAGCCCCTCCATCAGACTCGCCAGCCCCACGTTGCGAAACGGATGCGCCGGGGCGCAGATGCCGCCAAGCTCGTTGATGCGTTCGATCACTTCCTCGAGCGGCAGGTAGCTGTCGCGTCCCCAGACGTTCCAGCCGTCGTCGATCACGCCATAGGCCAGCAGGTGTCCGCGATCGGTGGCAATTTCCACCCCGCGCAGAACCAACAGACCCTCCTCGCGGCCGATCCGCTCGACCGGCGCCGAGGCCTCGTAGGAGTAATGTTCGGTAATACACACCCCGTCGAGGCCTAGGGCCTTGGCACGTCGGATCAGGTCGACCGGTTCGAGCCAGTTGTCATAGGAGTGCTTCGTATGACAATGAGTATCGATCCACATGGCCTGGCGCCGTGTAGTCGCAACTCAGGGCAGCTCGTACTCGAGGTTGATGCGCTTGGACGGGACGAACTTGTTGCGCGAAAAGAATTTCTCCAGGGCAAAGTCGTCCCAGTTCACCAGCGTATAGACCTTCTTTACCCCCGCGGCCTTCATGTTCATCATGAACTGGTCGAGCATCTCGGCGGCAACGCCGAAATTGCGGTGGTCCGGATGCACGCCGAGGGTGTCGATGGTCGCGGTGCCGTCGGCAATGCCGAATTCGCCGAAAAATACATAGCCCATGACGAAACCGACCACCTTGCCGTCTATCTCGCAGACGATCGAGGTATTGATGTTGGCATTCTTGTTCAGGATGCCGGCTATCTTGCGCTCGTAGTACTCGCGCCGGGCCTCGCCTGATGCAAAGGCATCAATCGCGACGATGGCATCCAGATCCCCTTGACGCAATACGCGCATTACTCTTTTCTGGTCAGGCATTTGATTCCTCCTAGTCTGGTCGGCAGCGCCTCGGGCGCCCCCAATTCCTAAAACAGTTCGTCTTCACTGGCCGGTCCGCTGCGCTTGCGCACATAGACCGTGCCGTACATGAAACCCATTTCCTGACCCGCATCGAAACAGGTATTGCAGCCATCGCCTTCCGTCTTGAACTCCTCGACATGGACTTCGAAACCCATCGTCTTGTAGTTCTGCACGATCTCCGACAAGCGCGGCTCGCCGATGGTGGTCTGGCGTACCCAGCCGTCCCTGAGCAACGTATCCTCGGGACTGGTCGCCTTGGCTTGCGCGATCGGTATCACTCGCCGTGTCTCAGCCATGGGAATCACCCCGCTCACCACGAATGCTTGATCGCGCCCGGCGTGCAGGCGGCAATGCACGGCAGGCTGCTGTAGCCGCCTGACGGCTTGCAGTCGGCACAGTCGTAGGCCAAGGTGCGGCAGTTGGGTTTCTTGATCCAGGCGACTTCATCATCGTAGTCATCGGTGATGATTTCGAACATCTGCTTCGGACAGGCCGTCAGGCAGGCACGGTCTGCCGCGCAGCCGATGCACTTGTCGGTGTCAATGCTGATGTAGTACTCGCCCGAGCCGTCCTTGTAACCGTAGTTGGCGATCATGTCTTTCTCCTTCAGTAATGGAACTTGTGAAGAAATCGTAGCGAGCCGTTCGCAGCGGGGTGCGGCCGGAGCGAAGCTACCGGAGCGTATGCAGTTATACGCGAGGATAGCGAGCGCCGCCCAAGCCCTGATCCGGCACGCGCAGCAGATTTATTCATGAGTTCTAGGCTGCGGCCTTCTTCGACATCAGCGTGTAGCCGAACAACGCCGCGCCAAGGGCGCCCGCGATCTGGCTGTCGATCTTGGTGTCCATGGCCTTGATGCCCAGCAGCTTCTCGATGCGCTTGACCACGCCGGGGTTCTTGGCGATGCCGCCGGTAATGAAGAATCCCTCCTCGACGCCGATCCGCTCCAGCAGCGACACCACGCGCTCGGCCATGGCCTGGCAGTAGGCGGCGATCACCTTGTTCTTGGTATAGCCGGCCTTGAGCAGACCCAGCGCCTCGGACTTGGCGAACACCACGCAGACCGACGACACGGCTTCCGGTTCGACGTCGACGTCGAAAGAACGGGGTCCCAGTTCGGCGATCGGAATCTGCATCAGGTCGGAGATGACTTCCATGCCGCGCCCGGTGCCGGCAGCGCACTTGTCGTTCATCAGGAAGTTGGTGACCTTGCCCTTTTCGTCGCAGTGGATGGCCTTGCAGTCCTGGCCGCCCATGTCGAGGATGGTCCGCACGCCGTTGCCGCCCATGTAGTTGGCGCCGCGCGCATGGCAGGCGATCTCGGTGATGGCCTTGTGCGCGAAGGGCACGTTCACCCGGCCGTAGCCGGTGCCGACCACGTAGTGGATGTCTTCGAGCTTCATGCCGCACTTGTCCATCACGCCTTGCAGCGCGTTCTTGGCCGAGTCCGGCGAGTTGTTGCCGGTACGCATGCTGTTGAAACCGTAGAGCTCGCCGTCGACCACGAGTACCGCCTGCGACGATACCGAGCCGACGTCGATGCCACAGGTGACGACCTTGGCCGTCTTCCAGTCCTTGGTCTCATCGACCCACACGTTTTCCTGCCAGCGCCAGAATTCCTTCTTCTCCGGGGCGGTCGGTGCTGCTGCCACTTCTGCATTCATGTTTTCGCTCCTAGTAAGGTTCAGTGCTGACGTTCGGCGGCAATCAGGGCACATCCCAGCGCGCTGATGTACTCGGGCATGTCCGGCAGGGACACCGAATCGACGCCCATCGCCACCTTCAGTGACTGGACGAAGCCGGAGTTGTGCACCATGCCGCCGATCAACACCACTTCGCCTTCGATGCCGACCCGGCGCACCATGGCGCAGACGCGACTGGCGACGGCATCGAGCACCGCCTTGGCGATGTCGTTCTTCGGCGTCGAGGAGTGGATCAGCGAGACCACCTCGGATTCGGCAAACACCGTGCATTGCGCGTTCATCGGGATCGACTTGTCCGACTTGAGGCTGGCGTCGCCGAATTCCTTGAGCGTCATCTGCAGCGCGCGGCTCATGGCTTCGGCAAAGGAGCCGGCCCCGGCGGCGCACTTCTCGTTACCGGCGAAGTCGACCGCGCGCCCTTCGGCATCGGTCTTCATGCCGCGACCTTCCTCGGCGCCGACATCGACCACGGTGCGCGCCATGGGGAACATGAAGTTCGCGCCTTTGGCGCCGGCCGTCATTTCCGTGATGCCTTCGGTCGAGAACGAGACCTGCTTGCGCCCGGCGCCCGTGGCGAACACCACCTTCACGTCTTCGCGCTTGAGGCCGGCGGAGGCCAGGGCCTCGTCGTAGGCCTTGTCGGCCGCCACGTCCTGATCCAGGTCACCCGGCATCATGATGTGAGCTTTCTTGACGCCGTACTTCAACTGCGGCGCGCCATCCACCTTGAGTTCCTCGAGCAGTATCACCTTGATGCTGCGCGAACCCATATCGATTCCAGCGGTAATCATCCTTGATTCCTCCTTTGATTTCTCTTGAACACGTCAGGCCGCCTGGCGGCGCAGACCAAGTTGCTCCATGAAGGCATCGACCCGTGCCTGGGTGCGCACTTCGTCGAACTCGCGCTCGTCGCCCATGTTTCCTTCGAATGTCATGATCGGCACGCCGGCCTTGGCGATGCCGCCGCGGTTTTCCATGATGCCCAGCGAGAGGCCTTCGCAGCCGCGATTCAGGTGCAGCATGACGCCGTCGACCTGCCATTCCTTGACGATGCGCAGCATCATTTCGGTCTTCAGGCGCGGATCGAAGAAGTGCTGCCACTGCGGTTTGGACAGGTTCCAGTCGGCGTAGAGGCGCAGGATCTGGTCGCGGGTGTTCATCTCGATGCCCTTTTCCCAAGGCAGCGAACGCCCGCCCCAGCTGCCGTCCGGCTTGTCTTCCCAGATGCCTTCGAGGGCGAAGGTGTAGAGCGAGCCGATCGACACCGCACCGTAGGTTTCGAGGTAGCGGAAGATCTTGAGGAAGGACCAGGGCGGCTGCGTGTCGGACATCATGCGGCACTTCTCGTTGGGCACGGCGGCGATGCCGCGCGCGACGCGATCCTTGACTTCGTCGTAGAGCTCGTCGTAGAAGTCGGCGCACCACTGCGAAGACTTCGACAGCGTGGCCAGCACATACAGGGAGTACATGGTCTTCTCGTCGAGCGGCGCCGGCTTGGCCTTGTTCAGGGCGCAGATGTCGGCCCAGCGGCTGGTCGAGCGCATTTCGTTCTTGACCGCCTTGAGGAACTTTTCGTCGTCGAAGGTGCGGCCGGTGGATTTCTCCAGGAACTCGATGCCGTCGTGCAACTGGTTGGTGACGTAGTCGAGGCGCGCGGCATTCATGTCCTTGTAGGGGCCAACGCCGACGTCGACATAGAACTGCGGCACCCTCTCTTCCTTGGCGACGTGCTGGTACCACTTGGAGTGCGAGCAGCAGATCTGGGTCTGGAAAATGAAGTCGGGCTTGGGGAACTTGCCGCCGTAAAGGTACTTGTCGAGGTGCATGCCACCCCAGTAGATGCGCATGTAGGAGCACAGGTCGCGGGCAAAGCCGACCGACTCGGCGGCGTCCATGCATTCCTTGGCAAACTTGCGGTCGTGCGCCACAGCTGCGGCATACGGCTCGCCGGTCAGCGAATAGACGTCGTCGCCGAGGCCGGCAGGCAGCGCATCCAGCGCCCAGGCGGAACCGGACCAGCGCAGGCCGCCGTTGTCCTTGGCGCGGGCGTAATTCTGGTAATACTGTTCGCGCAGCTGCTTTGCCTTGCCCCACAGCTTGAGTTGCTCAGTCGGATACTTGTTCGGTGCACTCATCTTTCTCTCCCTTCAGTTCAGAATAGCTCTTCGTCGCTCATCGTCTCGAGGAATGCCTCGACACGGATGCGGAAGGGGCCGATGGGGTTGGTAATGTCGAACTCCAGGAACAACGTCGGGATGCCGTTCTTTTCCAGGTGTTCCTTGAGGTCCGGATAGTCGCCCTCGTGCGGATCGCAGAACTTCTGCTGCAAGAAAATCGCCGCGCGCGCGTTGAACTCCTTGGCCAGGCCCAACACGTGGTCGAAGCGGGTATGACTCGGATAATCCTTGGTCGGGCAAGCCGGCCGGTCGCAGTAGCGTTCCGCGATGCGCTTGACCGGGTCGGCATCCTTCTTCGACTCGTTCCAGAAGTAGCGGGTACCCGAGCACTGGTCGTCGATGACAATGGTCGACCCAACCGACTCGACCATGGCCATGAAGGCGACGTCGTCGTTTTCCGAGCCGATGGTCATGAAACGCACGCCTTCGGGACGGTTCACCTGGCGCGATGGCAAAGCAGCAAGCACCTTCTTCAACATCTCGTTGTGCTCGCGCTTATCCACAAACTGCGCAGTGATCGAGGCATACAGAGCCTCGACCCCGGTCACCTTGGGATTGGCTTCCTTGCGGTATTCGAACAGCTGACGCAACAGGCGACGGTTCTCATCGACCACGTCGGCGGCCGCATGCAGCATGGCATCGGTCAGTTCCTTGCCGGTCAGCGCCTGCAGGAAGGTGCGGAAGGACTGGATCTCTGCGTAATGTGCCTTGCGCGCGTGCGGCGACTGCACGTCGTTGGGCATCGGCACGTAGTAGTCCCACTGCACACTGGGCACGTTGCTGCGCCAGGAGCTGAAGGTCTGCCGGTACTGGATGCAGGACTGCGTCAGGGTCACGCCCTCGCAGTAATCGAAACGACCCAGCAGGCCCTGCGCCAGCGAATCGCGGCAAAACGGACAGAACATGCCGAAAATGTGCGGCTCGGTCACGTTTTGTGGTTCATGGGCGCCCAGCACCCGGACCGGAAGCATGCCGGCGGCGATCAGCAATTCCTCCGCCGTATAGGTGCACATCGTCGCCACCACCTGACCACCGGTACGTGCTTTCCAGTCACGTGCGTAGTCGTGGCGCTTCTCATACCAGTTTTTGAACTGGTCGAACAAACCATCAGCCATTGATGCCTCCTTTGTGAGCTGCCCTGCGCATTGCTGCGTTGGACGTGACATTCGTCGTTGTGTGGAACTATTGTTCCACTACTGAACCATACTGCACATTCTGGGGCGAAGTATGGTTCAAAAAAACCTTGACGTCAACGTCAACATGCAATATTTCTCCTTACTTCCCAAACAGCTTATTTATGTTTTAATTTCAATTGATTAGATAGTCTATAGACCTGCTTTTGAATTAGGTCTAAAAAACTTATTCAATATTTTTGCGGATCATGTACTATAGTTCCTGCCAGCTGGCTGCGTAGTCAGCAAACCAATTTAGCCCACCGACCATGATGGAACCAGCAGAAAAAGCTGATACCCCTGCCCCACTGCGCTTCGTCGATGAAGCGGCAGATACTGAGTTCATTCAGGCGCTAGGTATTCGTGTCCGCGAATCGCGAGCGCAGCGCGGCATGTCGCGCAAAACCCTGGCACTGAACTCGGACGTATCGGAACGCTATCTGGCGCAAGTCGAAAGCGGCGAGACCAATCCGTCAATCATGGTCTTGCGCCACGTCGCCCATGCACTGGGGATATCCCTGATCGAACTCCTGGAACCGCAACAGGGCTCGCCGGAATATCGGCTGATCTCCCGCTTCCTCGAACAACTCGCTCCTAACCGGCTTGAAGATGCGCTGTTGCGCTTGATGCGTGATTTCGGCAACGAAGACGCCTCGCGCCGAAAACGCATCGCGCTGGTCGGCTTGCGCGGCGCCGGCAAGTCGACTCTCGGCCGTGCGCTCGCCGCCGAGCTGTCCATGCCCTTTGTCGAACTCAACAATGCAATCGAGGCAGAAGCAGGGATGAGCCTCAATGAGGTATTCATGCTCTACGGCCAACCCGGCTTTCGCCGCCTTGAGCGACGCTGCCTGGAAAACTTCATCGCCCAGCATGAAAACGCGGTGATCACGGTCGGCGGCGGCATTGTGTCCGAGCCCGAGACCTTCAATTTGCTACTGATGAATTGCTATACCGTTTGGGTAAAGGCAAGCCCGGAAGAACACATGTCGCGCGTCGTTGCGCAGGGCGACTTTCGGCCAATGGAGGGCAATGCCGAAGCAATGGAAGACATGCGGCGAATCCTGAGCGCACGCGAGCCGCTCTACTCGAAGGCGGACTTCACGCTGAATACCACCGGCCAAGCCCCCGAAGTCAGCCTGACGCAGCTGCGTCAGGCCGTAGCCCGCTAAGTCTTTAGCGAAGTCTCGGCCGGCACTACCGCACTCTATCGAATTTCCCAGCGGGAATTCGCGAGGCGTCGCACCTGTTCCAGACCGCGGGATACCCGCCGGGGTGAAAACCCCATCGGACGGGGCGCACCGCGCCACACATCACTCCGCGTCCTTGATCCAGTTGATGAAGCCAGCCTTGGGCGTGCCGCATTCCGGGCAGATAAAATCCTCCGGCACGTCTTCCCACTTCGTTCCCGCGGCAAGCCCCTGATCCGGCAGGCCCAGATCCTCCTCATAGGGAAAATAACAGGCTCCGCATTGGTAAGCATTCATGTGCTGACTTCCCTTCCGTGGCGTTGGTTGCGACGAGCCCTCTTTCCCGGAACCCGTCGCGTTTCGTTGAAGCGACTTGCGACCTGCTTCCGTGCGGACCGATGGCGATGAATGATCAGGTGCGCATGAACTCGATTGCCCCCCCGGGCAACAGATAAAGCACATGGGCACGACCACCGGCCACCGTCGGTCTGTGCGCACTGTTCGGCGGATAGACCAGCCAGCCGGGACCCTGGCCGTCAAACCGGGGATCTCCGTCCAGGGGCATGATCATGTCGATCTCTCCATTCGGATGGCGATGGTGCGGCCCGACCACATCGGCCATTTCGACCACATCGATCGAAAAACCATGCAAGTCCGGACCGGGTTTGGCGACGCGACCGTAACGAATGCCTCCATGTTCCTGCTGGCACATCCAACCCGCCGCAACGCCAACGGCACAGGCCGCCTGAATGGCCTTGAACACCGGCCCCTCCGGCGGGAATTCCTTGTTCAGCAGTTCCCCCAGCGAGGCGTCGAGAGCCAGGCCGGTCACACGCCCGGTGATTCCGGCGACAAGTGCGATGAAGTCGTTTTCAGTCATGGATGATTCCTCAGCCGTTGTTTGGTGATGCCCTGAAGTAATTGCGAGCCACAAGCCACCGCGATAAGACTTGCAACATTGTGCATCTATTGCAACCAGATAAAGCATTATATTACTCACTCAACTCAGCGTGTCAAGCACTCTAGTGCAGGTCATTCGCTCGCTCAAGAAATCATCAAGGCACTTGATAACAGATGTCGATACGCCAATCGGCAAGGGAAGCGGGAATAAAAGGCGCGCAATCATCACATGCAACAAATTTCGCATTTTCAGTTGACATCACAAATAACATGCACTATTCTGCTTCTACGATATGCACTATTGTGCGAGCCGGAGACGCGAAAATGCTTCAGGAACAGCAGCCAACCGCCGAAAATATACTTTCCGAGACACCCAAGTCGGGCAGCGAACAGCTGCTTTCCACGCTCGGGCATCGCGTGCGCGAAGTGCGCGAACGGCGCGGTATGACCCGCAAGCTGGTCGCCCGCGATTCAGGCGTGTCAGAGCGCCATCTGGCCCAGCTTGAGGTTGGCGAGGCCAATGTATCCATTGCGCTGCTTGACCAGATTGCTCGCGCGCTGCATACGCCACTGATCGAACTGCTTGCCCCTGAGGGGGAAGATAGCGTCGAGCGCCGGCTTATCCGCCGTTTTCTGGAGCGCCTCCCGCAGCACCGGCTCGAAGAAGTGGTGTTCCGTCTGATGCGCGATTTTGGGCACGAGGAAACGATGCGCCGCAATCGCATCGCGCTCATCGGCATGCGCGGCGCCGGCAAGACCACGCTGGGCAAGCGCCTGGCAAGGGAAATGGGCGTGCCCTTCATAGAACTGGTTGCCGAGATCGAAAAGGATGTCGGCATGCCGGTCAGCGAGGTGTTCTCGCTATATGGCCAAGCGGGCTATCGCCGCATGGAGAAGCGCACGCTGGAACACGTGCTGCAGCAACACACCCGGGCCGTGCTGTCGATCGGCGGCGGCATAGTGTCCCAGGGCGATACCTACGAACAACTGCTGGCCAGTTGTTTCACCGTCTGGCTCAAGGCCAAACCCGAGGATCACATGGCGCGCGTCGTCGCCCAGGGCGATCTGCGCCCGATGGCCGGCAACGACGAAGCCTTGGACGACCTGCGCCGCATCCTGGAAGCGCGCGGCGCGCTTTACGGCAAGGCCGACCGATCGATCGAGACCTCCGATGCATCGGAAGACGAAACTTTCAACCGGCTCAGGCAGTTGGTCAGCGCCTAGCCAGCTATTCCAACAAGGAGATGATGCAATGAATGCACCCACGACACAGAGCGTTGCCACCACCGAACGGGTGGACTACCAGGTCGATCCAACGGCCTACAAGCACTGGAAGGTGGCCTACGACGGGGCAACGGCGACGCTGACGCTGGATATCGACGAAGACGGCGGAATCCGTCCGGGCTACAAGCTCAAGCTCAATTCCTACGATCTGGGTGTCGATATCGAGCTGCACGACATACTGCAGCGGATTCGTTTCGAGCATCCCGAGGTACGCACTGTAGTGTTCACCAGCGGCAAGCAGAAGATTTTCTGTTCGGGCGCGAACATCTACATGCTCGGTGTTTCCTCCCATGCCTGGAAGGTGAACTTCTGCAAATTCACCAACGAGACCCGCAACGGCATCGAGGATTCCAGCCAGCATTCCGGACTCAAATTCCTTGCCGCCTGCAATGGCGCGACCGCCGGCGGCGGCTATGAATTGGCCCTCGCCTGCGACGAGATTTTCCTGCTCGACGACCGTAATTCGTCCGTCAGCCTGCCCGAAGTCCCGCTGCTCGGCGTGTTGCCCGGCACCGGCGGCCTCACCCGCGTCACCGACAAGCGCAAGGTGCGGCGCGACCATGCCGACATCTTTTGCACCATCCAGGAAGGTGTGCGCGGCCAACGCGCCGTCGAGTGGCGCCTGGTCGACGAAGTGGTCAAGCAGCAGCAGTTCGCGGCCCGCATCGCCGAACGCGCAGGGGAACTGGCGAACCGGAGCGACCGCCCGACCAATGCCAAAGGCATCACCCTGACGCCGCTCAAGCGCACCATCGACGAGGCCGGCTACCACTACCAGTTCGTCGATGTCAGCATCGACCGCAAGGCCCGCGTCGCCACGCTCAGTGTGCGTGCACCGCAGACGAATACCGCGCGCAGCGAAGCCGAAATCCTGGCCGCCGGCGTCGATTGGTGGCCGCTGCAAATGACCCGCGAACTCGACGACGCGATCCTCAACCTGCGCACCAACGATCAGGAGGTCGGCCTCTGGCAGCTGAAGACCGCAGGCGATGCCAATGTCGTGCTCGACATCGACGCCACCCTCGTCGCCCATCAGTCGAACTGGTTCGTACGCGAAGTCATCGGCTTCATGCGCCGTACTTTTGCGCGGATCGACGTGAGTTCGCGCAGTCTCTACGCCGTCATCGAGCCGGGCTCGTGCTTTGCCGGATCCCTGCTCGAACTGGCCCTGGCCGCCGACCGCTCCTACATGCTCGACACCACCGATGGCGCCGCGGTCAACACGCTGGCGCTGTCGGCGATGAATTTCGGTCTCCTGCCGATGGTGAACGGCCTGTCCCGCATCGATGCGCGCTTCTATCGCGAAGAGCAGGCAATCGGCGCGGCGCGTGCCGCGCTTGGCAAGATATTGAGTCCGCGCGAAGCCATGGAACTCGGCCTGATCACCGCCGCACCCGACGAACTGGACTGGGCCGACGAGGTCCGCATCGCCATCGAGGAGCGTTCGGCCCTGTCGCCGGACGCGCTGACCGGCCTGGAAGCCAACCTGCGCTTCGGCCCCGGCGAAACCATGAACACCCGCATCTTCGGCCGTTTGTCGGCCTGGCAAAACTGGATATTCATCCGCCCCAATGCCGTCGGCAGCAGCGGCGCGCTGAAGCTCTTCGGCAGCGGCAAGAAACCCCAGTTCGACTGGCAGCGCGTCTGAGCTGGCTGATACCCATCCCCTATCGACACCCTCAACCCCCACTCACCCGAATCGCTCCCCGCACGGGAACAGCGCAACCCAAACTTCCGGAGGCAACAAAATGGCAATCGACTACAACGAGCGGATCCCCAACAATGTGGAACTCTCCAGCAACAAGACCCTGCAGCGCGCCCTCGAACAGTGGCAGCCGTCCTACCTGAACTGGTGGAACGAAATGGGGCCGGACAATTCGACCAACTACGACGTCTACCTGCGCACCGCGGTCAGCGTCGACGCCAACGGCTGGGCGCACTTCGACCACGTCAAGATGCCCGAGTATCGCTGGGGCATCTTCCTCACGCCGGGCGAGGCCGACAAGAAGATTTCCTTCGGCGATCACAAGGGCGACGCCGTGTGGAACGAAGTGCCGGGCGAATACCGCTCCACCCTGCGCCGCATCATCGTCACCCAGGGCGATACCGAACCGGCGTCGGTCGAGCAGCAGCGCCACCTCGGCCTGACGGCGCCGTCGCTCTACGACCTGCGCAACCTGTTCCAGGTCAACGTCGAGGAAGGTCGCCATCTGTGGGCCATGGTCTATCTGCTGCATGCGCATTTCGGCCGCGATGGCCGCGAGGAAGGCGAGGCCCTGCTTGAACGCCGTTCCGGCGACGCCGACAATCCGCGCATCCTGACCGCCTTCAACGAGAAGACTCCCGACTGGCTGTCGTTTTTCATGTTCACCTTCATCACCGATCGCGACGGCAAGTACCAGCTCGCCTCGCTCGCGGAGTCGGCCTTCGACCCGCTGGCGCGCACCTGCAAATTCATGCTGACCGAGGAAGCGCATCACTTGTTCGTCGGTGAGTCAGGGGTTGCCCGCATCATCCAGCGCACCTGCGAAGTCATGAACCAGCTCAAGACCGACGATCCGGCCAAGCTGCGCGCCGCCGGCGTGATCGACCTGCCGACGCTGCAGAAGTACCTGAATTTCCACTTCAGCGTCACCTCGGACCTGTATGGCGCCGAAATATCGTCCAACGCCGCGACCTACTACACAACAGGACTCAAGGGCCGCTTCGAGGAAACCAAGATCGCCGACGACCACAAGCTCGACAACAGCGCGTACGAAGTCATGGATGTCGCGGGCGACAAAATCCTGAGCCGCCACGTACCCGCGCTCACGGCGCTCAACGAACGCCTGCGCGATGACTGGGTCAAGGACGTCCAGGCCGGTATCGATCGCTGGAACCGCGTCCCGGAAAAGCTCGGTATCAATTTCAAGTTCACGCTGCCGCACAAGGGCTTTCATCGCAAGATCGGCATGTTTGCCGATGTCCATGTCGCGCCGGACGGGCGCCTGCTGTCGGAAGCAGAATGGACGCATCAGCACCAGAATTGGCTGCCTTCCGAAGAGGACCGACTGTATGTACACTCGCTGATGGGGCGCTGCCTGGAACCGGGCAAGTACGCCAACTGGATCGCGGCCCCGGCGCGCGGCATCAATAACAAGCCGATCGACTTCGAGTACGTCCGATTCAACTGACAGGCCATGCACGGCGGAGGGGCGGGCCCCTCCGCCATCGATCAACCGGCACGATGGAGCCGAAGAAACCATGAACGCACCCCCTGCCCAAGGCGAGCTTGCCCGACAGCACCTGATAGACCCGGAAATCTGCATCCGCTGCAACACCTGTCAGGAAATGTGCCCGATCGACGCGATCACCCACGATTCGCGCAACTACGTCATTCGCTTCGAGGTCTGCAACTGGTGCAATGCCTGCATCGGCCCCTGCCCGACGGGGGCCATCGACAGCCTGCGCAATGTACGCACGGAAAAACCCTACACGCTTGAGGAGCAGTTTGCCTGGGACGTCCTCCCGGAATTTTCCGACCTCGACAAACTGGCGGCAGGCAATGCAGTCACGGAAGTGCCCAGCGAAGTAAAGCGCATCACCGAGGTCGCCACCGCCGGCCAGGGCGGTCCAGCTCTCGCGCCACGGTCCGCCGCGCATCCTTATGTCAATCTCTACGGACCAGGCAACCCGGTGACGGCAACCGTCAGCGGCAACCATCGCCTGACGGCCGACGACGCATCGAGCGACATCCATCACCTGGTCCTCGACTTCGGCGCCATCCCCTTCCCTGTCCTCGAAGGCCAGTCGATCGGCATCATCCCACCGGGCGTCGATGCCAACGGCAAGCCTCATCTGTTGCGGATGTACTCGGTGGCCAGCCCGCGCGAAGGCGAGCGTCCCGGCTACAACAACCTGGCCCTGACCGTGAAGCGGGTCGACCAAGACCACGAAGGCAAGCCGGCCCGCGGCGTCTGCTCGAACTACCTGTGCGACCTGACCAAGGGCGACCCGGTTCAGGTCACCGGCCCCTATGGCGCCACCTACCTGATGCCCAACCACCCCGGCGCCTCGATCATGATGATCTGCACCGGCACCGGATCGGCGCCGATGCGCGCGATGACGGAACGCCGCCGGCGCCGAATGAGTCTGAACGAGGGCGGCGAACTGGTGCTCTTTTTCGGTGCCCGCAGCCCTGGCGAACTGCCCTACTTCGGCCCGCTGCAAAAGCTTCCGGCGGATTTCATCGACATCAATTTTGCATTTTCGCGCATGCCCGGCGAGCCGAAGCAATACGTCCAGGACCTGATCCGCGCCAAGGGCGACAAGGTATTCCAGATGCTCCAGGACGAAAACTGCTTCATCTACGTGTGCGGCCTCAAGGGCATGGAAGCGGGAGTCCTGGAAGCCTTCCGCGACATCTGCCGCGCGCATGGTGCGGATTGGGAAACCTTGCGTCCGGAGTTGCTGGGCAAGGCCCGCTTCCACGTCGAAACCTATTGATTGCCACCGCCCCGCCGACCGCCTTTACGGACTGACAGCATGCGGCCACCAGCGATCCGTATCATCGAGGACGAACATTCGGCCATCGCCGCCGTGCTCTATGCCCTGCGCTACCTGGTGAAGCAGATGCGGGACTGCGGCGAGCCAGCCAATTTCCCCTTGTTGCGGGCCATACTCGACTACGTCGTGTCCTACCCGGACCACTGGCATCACCCCAAGGAAGACCGTTACCTGTTTGCCCGCATCCGGCAGCGCACCCATGATGCCGATGCGCTGCTCGCCGACCTGGAACGCGAGCATCGCATCGGTTACCCGATGATCGAGGACCTGACGAATCGACTGATCGACTTCCAGAATGGCGAAGCCTGCGCCCGCGAGGCGTTCTTCGAACTCGCCGGCCGCTATGTGCAACTGGAATGGGCGCACATGCGCAAGGAAGAGGATCTGCTGATGCCGATCGCCGAGCGCGTGCTGGACAAGGCCGACTGGGAAGAAATCGAACGGGCGTTTCGCGAGAACGACAACCCCCTATTCGGCATCAAGCCGAAGGACGAAGCCGAACGGCTATACCAGCGCATACTGAGCCTCGCGCCCGCACCGATCGGCTGGGCGGGCAAAGCAACGCGAGGTTCGTAAGCACCTGCGCCGTCCGGCCCCAACGGGCGCCGCGCCGTCGCGGACTCTGTCTGCCGGGGGTTCCGCTTCGCGGGCCGGCAAGCGCCGACTCTTCAAGCCAGACGGAAGCGACTGACCATGGACCCGAGTTGGCCGGCGAGGCTGTCCAGCTGGCCGGCGGTCGCGGTCGCCTCATTGACCACGGCGGAATTCTCGCCGGCGCGCTGGGCGATGCGCTCGACGTTGCGGGCAATCTCCTGACTGGCGCTGTCCTGCTCGTTCATGGCCAGGGATATCTCGTTGATGCGTTGCGCCACGCGCGAGGCGCCATCGCGAATCCGTTCCATGGTTTGACCGGCCTCGCGAGTCAGTTCGACGCCATGCTGGACGCGCTCGACGCCGGACTTCATGCTCGCCACGGCACCTTGGGTTCCGCTCTGGATGGCGCTGACCATGGTGGCAATTTCCTGGGTCGAATTGGAGGTCCGTTCGGCGAGCTTGCGGACCTCGTCGGCCACCACGGCAAAACCGCGACCGCTATCGCCTGCCCGCGCGGCTTCGATCGCCGCATTCAAGGCTAGCAGGTTGGTCTGGTCGGCGATTTCGCGAATGACCTGGACGATACCCGTGATCTTCGACGACAGCTGCCCCAGTTGCTGGACTGCCTGCGCAGAACTGGTCACCGCACTCGAAATGGCTTCGATCTCCACCACGGTCTGCGATATCACCTCGGCCCCATGGACCGACAGTTTTCCCGAATCGGCCGACACCGTGAGTGCCTCACGGGTGCCTTGGCTGATCTCGGCGATGCTGGTGGTGGTTTCCTCCATCGCCGCAGCCATCACGGCCGTCGCGTCGTTCTGCGCGTCGGTTGCCGTGGCCAATTGCTGCGACGACGACAGCAGTGCCTTGGCCGATTCCTTTACCCGGTCGGCGGTATCCTTGATGCCAAAAATCAGTTCGCGCATCTGCGCGGTCATTTCGTTCACGCTGGCGGCCACCGCCGCAAGTTCGTCCCTGGACTCAAGACTTGCCGTAGCGCTCAGATCGCCTTCGCCGATGCGCCGCACCGTCGCCGACAACGAACGCACTCCGCCCATTACGGCGAGATAGGCTCCCACACTGAGATAGAGGTACAACAGCACGGCGAGCGCGACCAGGCTCATGCTGATGTAAATCCCAAGGCGCAGGCCGGCAAGACGCTTTTCGATCAGGCGCTCGGCCAAGGGCAGCATGGTTGTGGTCAGTTCGGCAAACAAGCCGCTCGTCGCCTCCTGTCCGGATTCGGAAAGCGCATCCCCGGACACGTAAGGGTCCGCGAGCAGATTGCCCTCAGCCATGGCCGTGATGATGCCGACGTTCTTGTCGACATTGGCTTCCACCCCCTTCAGCTCCTGGACGATGTCCGGATTGTTCTGCGCCGCTCGCTTCAGGCTGATGATGGCGCTGTTCCGGGTCTCTTCCGCGGCACCCATCCATTTTGAAAACTGGGCCCGATCGCCATCGTTGGGCTTGCCACGCAACAATATCTCGGCCCCGACGTCGCGGATGCGTGAAAGTTGATCGAGCATCGCCGGCAGGTGCACCACCGAAGCCGACACGATATACAGTGTATCCAGCGACGAATCCGCCACCAGTTGGCTTTCGTCCGCGGTGTCGCGTATCAACTGGTTGATCGCGGCAAGCGCCGCAGCGTGGGTATTCAGGTTCAGCGTGGGCGGCTTGTCTTTCCAGTTCGCCCCGGCCGCCGCGATCCAGGTCGCCTTGACCTGGGCCAAGGCCTTGTCGAGCTTCAGGTGCCTGGCTTCGCCGCCGACTGCGGCGTCGAGCTTCTGCAACTTGTCGGCGACCTCGGTTTCGACTGCCAGGGCCTTCTTCGCGGAAGGCTCGGCCGACTCCTTGCTGGCCAGGGCCAAGGTGGTCAGCGCGCGATGCTGCTCGATAAGCTGCTTGGCTTCCAGCGCCGGTTTCAGAACCTTCAGCCCGGTCAGTTCATTGCTCGCCTGCCCTATCGTGGCGTGGGTCATCAACACCAGTCGGACCAGCAACAGGACAATCGCGACAGCGCTAAGCCCGCCCATCAGGGCAAACTTCTGCTTGTACGGCAGACGATCCATGATCGCCTTGGCTGGTCCAAAAATCAGCATGCATCACCCCGCAATATCGTTATTCTTTAGCCTGATGGCCACTCTTTGGCAAGCTGTGGCGCGCCAATTGCCGCGCCGCAATCGGCTTTCCTAATTTGAAAGCCGCACTCGATTACGATTCAGGCGGCGGCGACGTCCGCCAAGCGCGCAAACGCCGTCCCGCCAGCGCCGACTCTTACAGCTTCAGGGCAACCAATGCGATCGACGGCAAGAAGACGATCAATGCGATCCGCAGGAAATCGGAAGCCAGGAATGGCACTATTCCAATAAAGGTTTCCTTCATCGGTGTGTCTTTAGCCATGCTGCTGATGATGAATACGTTGAGGCCGACTGGTGGCGTAATCATGCCGACTTCCACTGCCATCAAGGACAGGATGCCAAACCAGATCGCCTTCGACTCCGCGTCCAAACCCCAATAGTCCAGGCCCATGATGATGGGGAAAAAGATCGGCACGGTGAGCAGGATCATCGACAGACTGTCCATGATGCAGCCGAGCACGAGGTAGATGCAGAGAATCACAAACAGGATCAGCAGCGGCGAATAGCCGAGGCTGACCACCCATTTGGACAGCTCCGCCGGCATTTGCGTCAGCGCCAGGAACACGTTCATCACGTCGGCGCCGAGCAGGATCAGGAAAATCATCGCCGTCGCCTGTGCCGTGCCATAGACGCATTCCAGGAAACCGCGCTTGCGCAATCCGCCGGATCTCCAGGCGACATAGCCGGTGGCCAGGGTGCCGATCGACGCCGCTTCGGTGGGAGTGAAGAAGCCGCCGTAGATGCCGCCGATCACGGCCGCAAAAATCAGCAATACCGGCCAGGTTTCGAGCAGCGCAGCCAGCCTTTCGGCCCAACTGGCGCGATCGCCGGCTGGCGCCGACGTGGAATCGACGCGCGCCATGAGGGCGATCACCAGCATGTAGCCGATCATCGCAATTAGTCCAGGAACGAAAGCCGAGACGAACAGCTTGGCGATGTTCTGTTCGGTGAGAATCGCGTAGATCACCAGAGGGACAGACGGCGGAATCAGGATGCCTAGGGTTCCGCCCGCGGCGATTGCCGCCGTGGCCAGACGCCCGGAATACTTGTGGTTGCGCAGTTCCGGCAGGGCCACCTGACCCATGGTCGCCGCGGTCGCCAGTGACGAACCGCAGATGGCGCCAAAGCCCGCGCAGGCGCCTACTGCCGCCATGGCCATGCCGCCGCGCCAATGCCCGATCATGGTATTGCCGGCACGAAACAAAGCCTTGGAAAGACCGCCGTGAGTGGCGAACTGGCCCATCAACAGGAACAGCGGCACCACGGAAAGATCGTAGATCGAGTAGCGCGCCCAGGCCGCCGTCTTCATGTAGTTCAGCAACGGCGCGGCACCGGCGATCCAGATGTAGCCGACGGAACCGGCCACCAGCATGGCCATCGCGATATGAACGCGCAACGCCATCAACAGCAACATCAGGCCGCCGATCAGCATCCCCTGTTCGATGCCGGTCATGCACAGACTCCCTTGCAGTCGCTCCAGGCTGTATAGAGTGCGGCACAACCGAGCAGGAAAAAGGACGGCACCATGAAGGCGTAACCCCACCATGTCTGAAGATTCAGCAGCATGGAAGCATCGCCGTTGCCGTACAGTTCGATCATGCCGAGACAGACGCGCCAGGAGAAGATGAACCCCGCGACAGCCAGCACCAGACTGGCGACAATGTCGAGTACCTTATTGACCCGGGGAGGCATGCCGGTGGTAAAGAAGTCGACAATGATGTGGCCCCGTATCATCTGGCAGAAAGGCAGCGACATGGTGACGGCCACGGCGGACATCATCTGTACCAGTTCGTAGTCGCCGAGGATCGGCATGTCGAACAGCGTGCGGCCGACGATGCTGGTGAGCGACATCAGTGCCATCAGGACCAGCATGATGCCGGCGCAGATCGCAAAAAAGCGGCACATGTTATTTAGCACACGACCGATCAGTGCGTCCGGCCGCGCCGCGGTGTCGACAAAAAGTGCGTCCGCCATCAATTACTCCAGAAATTAGGAAAGCCATCCCCGCTTCCACGGCGAGGGACTGGCACACCGGACACCAACCGCAGTCGGTATCCGGTGTAGTGTCGCCAGGATTACTTGGTGTACTTCTTGATCAGGTCGCGCGCAGCCTTGAGGGTCTTGGGACCGTCGTGACCGAGCTTGGTGATGTTGGCGGCCCATTCGTCGTCGAGGCTGTCGGTGGCTTTCTTCCACTTGTCGAGTTCAGCCGCCGGAATCACGTTGATCGCGACGCCGGACGCCTTGACCTTTTCGCGCCCCGGACCGTCGTCGGCTTCCTGCACCCGGCCGGCCATGGCAGAGAATTCCTGCCCCGAATTGTTGTCGATGACCTTCTTCAGGTCAGCCGGCAACGAGTCGTACTTGGCCTTGTTCATTGCGATGGTGAAAACGGTGGTGTACAGCGCGTTGTACTTCGGATCGGTTTCCGCCGCGAACTTGGCCAGTTCGTTGACCTTGATGCTGGGCACGACCTGATAGGGGATCACGGCGCCGTCGATGACGCCCTTGGACAGCGCCTCGGGAACCGCCGGCACCGGCATGCCCACCGGCGTCGCGCCCAGCATGCCGAGCATCTTGTTGGTCAGGCGGGTCGGCGCGCGGAACTTCATGCCCTTGAAGTCGGCCATGGTCTTCATCTGCTTCTTGGTGGTGAACAGATAGCCGGGACCATGCACATGCACCGCCAGCACGTGGACGTCCTTGAATTCGTGCTTCGAGTATTGCTGATAGAAATCCCATGCGGCGCGGCTGGTGGCCTCGGCATTGGTCATCATAAAGGGCAGTTCGAAGACTTCCGACATCGGGAAGCGGTTGGCCGAATAGCCAAGCACGGTCCAGACCACGTCGGCGACGCCGTCCTTGGCCTGGTCGAAGAGCTGTGGCGGAGTGCCGCCGAGCTGCATCGCGGGATAGATTTGACACTTGATCCTGTTGTTCGATTCCTTGGCCAACTTGTCGCACCAAGGCTGGAACACACCGGTTTGGATGAAAGTCGTCGGCGACAGGAAGTGATGAACCTTGAGCGTCACCTCTTGAGCCTGAACTGCAAACGCGGTCCCGACAATTGACGCCGCGACCAAGGTCTTTGCCAGTAGCTTCTTCATCTGCATCTCCTCTTTGGTTGGCGAATGGATCGCCTTATTGAAATTACATGAGTACAACAGGAAAACACGGTTTCAGTAGAGGCCAACGCCATGCGCCTCGGCATCGAGTGCAGCGGCCAAACTGATTTGGATCATCGTCTATCGAACACTTTCACACCTGGTCGGCTGGCATATTCCGAAAGAATGACGTCGAATCACCCCTTTTTGAACAGGCACTATAATTCATCATTCCCAGCCGACCCGCTGAACAATAATACATCAGTTGCACCAAGGTTGATAGCGCCAATCGCAGCTATTTTGGCCGCCGGTCGATGACTCGCTTGGCCTTGCCCACCAGGGTTCGTT
Organism: Rhodocyclales bacterium RIFCSPLOWO2_02_FULL_63_24; assembly: GCA_001828935.1. Lineage (GTDB taxonomy): Bacteria > Pseudomonadota > Gammaproteobacteria > Burkholderiales > Rhodocyclaceae > Sulfuritalea. Next base: position 69,523 of record MHZX01000067.1, on the reverse strand, counting down.
CGACCTTGTCGGTTTCGACCACATGGACGTCGGCGGTGACGCCGACCAGAGCCTTGATGTGGTGTTTCACGTCGGCACCGATTTCACGCCGCCGGGCTTCGCCAATGGAATCCGAGAGGTCGCTGCGTACCTCGACATACACATCCAGCTGGTCGAGATGACCTTCCCGCGACACCTGCAGCTGGTATTGGGCACACAGGTTGGGATTCTTCAGAAGGATTTCCTCGATCTGCGTCGGAAATACATTGACGCCGCGAATGATCAACATGTCGTCGCTGCGGCCGGTGATCTTCTCCATGCGCCGCATCGGTCGCGCCGTACCCGGCAGGAGGCGGGTCAGGTCGCGCGTGCGGTAGCGGATGATCGGCAGGGCTTCCTTGGACAGCGACGTGAACACCAGTTCGCCCATCTCGCCGTCGGGCAGTACCTCGCCGGTTTCCGGATGGATGATTTCCGGATAGAAATGGTCTTCCCAGATCGTCGGGCCGTCCTTGGTTTCGGCACACTCGCAGGCCACGCCGGGGCCCATGATCTCGGAGAGACCGTAGATGTCGATCGCCTGGATATTCAGGCGCTGCTCGATTTCACGCCGCATCTCGTTGGTCCACGGCTCGGCGCCGAAGACGCCGACACGCAGGCTGGTTTCCCTGGGATTGATTCCCTGCTTGATCATCTCGTCGGCCACGGTCAGCACATAGGACGGCGTGCAACAGATCACCGTCGGCTTGAAATCCTGAATCAGCTGCACCTGCTTTTCGGTCTGGCCGCCCGACATCGGGATCACCGTTGCGCCAAGAGCCTCACCGCCATAGTGGGCGCCGAGGCCGCCGGTGAACAGGCCGTAGCCGTAAGAATTGAGGAGGATGTCGTCGGCCGAACAGCCGGCGGCGCGCAGCGAACGCGCCATCAGTTGCGCCCACATCGCGATGTCGTTCTTGGTGTAGCCGACCACCGTGGGTTTGCCGGTGGTGCCGGACGACGCATGCACGCGCACCACGTCACGCATTGGCGTCGCGAACATGCCATAGGGATAGGTGTCGCGTAGATCGAGTTTGGTCGTGAAGGGAAATTTTGCAAGATCCGAGAGCTGCTTGAGGTCGTCCGGGTGCACCCCGGCGGCGTCGTACTTCTTCCGATAATGCGGCACGTTGTCGTAGACGTGCTTGAGCGACCACTTCATGCGTTGCAGCTGCAGGGTCCGAAGTTCTTCCAGGCTTGCCTTTTCGATCGGTTCCAGGTCCGTGCCCGGCAAATTCTGCTTGCTCATGTATCTTCCCCCTATGCGCTCTGTCGATGAGCCATTTGTTTTACGAATGCGAGATTTTCCACGACCTTGGACTGAATGTGTGAAATCTGATCAGGACTCAGGTGACGGAAACGGCCCATCGCCTTGAGATAGTCGGTCACCGGCAGCGGATCATCGACCGGCCGGGTGAATTGCAGGCCGTCGCGCGGGTTGTACTCCCAGAGCATGACGAAATTGGTTTCGACGGCCTTGCGTGCCACCTCCATGTTCTGATTGGTCGGGAAGCGCCAGCCCGTGGTGCAGGGCGAATAGACATGCAAGTAGGCAAAGCCGCGCTTGGAGGCTTCCAGTGCCCGGTCGAGCTTGTCGTAGAGGTCTTCCATGTAGGCCGTCGATGCCGTCGCGACGTACTCGCAGCGATGATTGACCATGATCAACGGGAGATTCTTGGCATCCTGCGTCTTGCCCTGCGAGGGCATGCCGCCCGATCCCTGGCCGACCGGCGTGGTGGAGGTCCACGCCCCATAGGGCGTGCAGCTCGACCGTTGCATGCCGGTATTCATGTAGCCCTCGTTGTCGACCACCATGAACAGCATCTGTTCGTTGCGTTCCGCCGCTCCCGAAAGCGACTGGAAACCCACGTCCGACGCGCCGCCGTCGCCGGCGATGGCCAGGGCATTGACCTCGCGCCCGACACGCTTGTATTGGCGCTTGATGCCCGCCAGCATGGCCGCGGTGTTGGTCAGCAGCGGATGAAAGACCGGCACCTTGGTGCCCGTGGTGCCGTTGAATCCGACCGAGCCCATGCCGGGAACGCAGCCGGGCGGCGTCGCCAGCACGGTGTCCGGCCCCACCCGGCGCAAGGTGTGGCGCATCAGGAGCTCGGTATTGCAGCCCTGGCAGCCGGCAAGGCCCGGTGCGAACAGGTCTTCCCAGTCACCGACCTCGTTGTAGATGCGCGAGGTGGTGATGTATTTCAGCGCGCCGTGGGGACAGGCTGGCACGCAGGCCGGTGCGCCATCGCAGGTATCGCATTTGGCGACATGGCCGCTGCCCGCGTCGAGGGCGATGCCGGCGTAGGCGCAGCCGACCGTGCACAACAGGCAATCGACGCACTTCGCCGCATTCCAGTCGATGACTCCGCTCGCGCCATCCTTGGTCAAGGCGCCTGCCGGGCAGACCGTGACGCACTTCGGATCGCCGCACTGGCGGCACAGGGCGAGCTCGAAGCCGTCATCGGCGCTGTCGACGATCTGGATGCGCGAACGCGTCTTGTCGACAGTGCCGGTCTTGACGGTCGCGCAAGCCGTCATGCAGTCGCCACAGCCGTCGCATTGGGCGGCATCGAAGGCGATGGTGTTGTAGGCCCCTCCAAACATTGCCATGCTTATCTCCACGTCTTCGACATGATTTCGCGTCCCACCGTCATCGGCTCGGCGAGGAAACGTTCCTTGACCGGCGACAGGTCGATCCGGCGCAGGATCAACTGGCACATCACGCCGCCGTCGAAGAACTCATTGACGCCGTAGATGCCGAGCAGGCAACCGTTCTTGAAAATCGCCTTGAGGTAACGGCCGCTGACTTCGTCAAAGCGCGTCAACACCTCGGCGCCTTCGGGCACCTTGCTGCTGCCGACCGAGATCGCGTGGCGGCCAAAGAAATGGTAAGTGTTCAGCGGCACGCCGCCCGGATATTTTTTCAATCCGGAGTCGCCCGCCATCGCCATGCCGGCAATGCGGCCCTGCTCGGCGGCGTCCGGCAGGATCGCATTCATCACCTTGTCGTCCGTGAAAAAACCCTTGGCCTGGGCGCAATCGCCGGCCGACCAGACATTGGCGACGCTGGATTGCATGGTGTCGCTGACCAGGATGCCCCGGTCGTGTTCAACCGGGCTGCCGACGAGATAGTCCATGTTCGGCTTGACGCCGGTGGCCACCAGCAGCAAATCGGCTTCCAGCGTCGCCCCGCTTTCCAGGGTCAGCGTGACGCCCGGGGTGGCCGGGGTGGCCGGGGTGCCAAATGAGGCAGCCGACGGCGCGAGTTTGACCACGCGGCTGCCGGTGAGGATTCGCGCGCCGTTGTCGGTGAAGGCTTTTTCGATCAGGCCTGCGGCGATCGCGTCGAAGTAGCCGTCGGTGAGCTGTTTCGCCATTTCCACCACCGTCACGCCAGCGCCGACTTTCACCAGATTTTCCGCTGCGTGCATGCCGACCAGTCCGGCGCCGAGCACCACGGCCTGCTTCGACTGCTTGATCGCGGCGTTGAGCCTCGTCGCGTCGTCGAGCGTGCGCAACACATGGTAGGACACCGTATCGATGCCCGGAATCGGCGGAATCGCCGGCGAGGCGCCGGTGGCGAGCAGAATCTTCTCGTAGGCAATCTCGCTGCCGTCGGCCAGTTCGGCGGCATTGCGCTCGGTGTGCAATGCCTTCAGCGCCGTGCCGCGCTTCAATTGCACCCCTTGGTCGGCGAAGAACTTCTCGTCGCGCAGGAAAATGCCATCGGGTGCCGAGCGGCCGGAAACCACATAGGGCAGCACGGTCGGCGAATACGGCAGATGCGGATCGCGGGTCAGCAGCGTCAGGCTGCCGGTCGCGTCATGCATGCGGATTGCCGTCACCGCTTCGAGGGCGGCGTGGCTACTGCCGACCACCAGATACTTGGTCTGTTCCATGGTCAATCCTTCTCGTTGAGCCAGACGGGTTCGGTCGGGGCGGGATTGCTCAGCAGCTTTTCCGTCGCCTCGATGACGCGATGAAAATGCCCGACCGTGATGTCGGCCCCGGCGAGTCCGCCGATGAAGCTCATCGACGGAACGTGACGTCCGAGTTTGTACAAAACCCCCATGGTCTCCTGGTACATCGGCCCGCAGTTCCAGCGGAAACCGACCGAGCGATCGACCACGCCGACCGCCTGCACCTTGTCCAGCGACTTCATCAAGGCGTCCACCGGGAATGGACTGAAGGTCTTGATCTTGATCAGTCCGACGCGTCGGCCGGCGTCGCGCGCCTCGTCGATCGCATCCTTGGCGGCGCCGGTCATGCTGCCCAGGGTCATGATCGCGTAGTCGGCGCCTTCCAGTCGGTACTCCTCGACCAGCGGCGCAAAGCGGCGACCGAAACGCTGCGCCCATTCCTCGTGGATGTCCTCGATTACGCGCAGCGAGTTCTGCATGCCGCGACACTGACCCTTGCGGTAGCGGACGAAAGTCGACGGGCCACGGCCAGACGAGCCGCCGGTCAGCGGATCGACCGCCATCGGCCGCAGGGGATCGAGCGCCACATGCCAATTGACGTCCTTGACGCCCATGAAGGCATCGACTTCGGCCTGCTCGGGCAGCTCGACGCGGGAGGTGCCGTAGGACAGGTAGTTGCCGTCGAGGCAAACGTTGACGGGCAGCATGACGTCGTGATGCTCGGCAATCTTGAAGGCCATGATCGTGGTGTCCAGCACTTCCTGCACCGTCTCGCAATACACCTGGACCCAGCCGACTTCGCGCACCGTCATCGCATCCTGATGGCCGCCCCATACCGATTGCGGCGTGATGCCGTCGCGCGTGACGATCGACATGACGATCGGCAGGCGCATGCCGGACGTACGGAAATACGGCTCGAACATGAAGGCCAGGCCGGGACCGCAGGTCGCGGTATAGGTCCGTGCGCCGGCCAGCGCGCCGCCTTGCAGCACCGACAGCACCGAATGCTCGCCCTCGGCATCGACGATGTCGGCATCCATGCGGCCGTCGGCGATCAGCTTGGCGACGTGCTCGACGAGCGAGGACTGCGGCGTGATCGGATACACGGCGACCATATCGGGACGCGCCAGGGCAACGCCGAGAGCGGCGGCCTCATTGCCTTCGACCAGCATGACCTTCTGCTTGGCTGGCTTGGCTTGCGGCGACTTTTCGAGAGTGGCGGTAGTCATTTTGCCTCCGCAATCAAGGTGCGAATACAAGAGTCGGCGCCGGCGATGCGGCGGTTCAAGACAGATTGGACGGACGAAAGACTCATGTCGCCTCCGGGATCATGGTGATCGCGCGCTGCGGACACTCGTTGGCGCAGATGCCACAACCCTTGCAGGTTTTCAGGTTGAAATCGAACCAGGCCGGCTTTTCCTCGACGCACTGCACCGGGCAATACAGCCAGCACACGGCGCACTTGACGCACTTGTCGCGATTGACCACGGGACGCATGCTGCGCCAGTCGCCGGGCAGCATCGGGCTGACCTCGGTCGCTACCGGACACAGGTCATCGGGGACATTGGCCTCTTTCAGGTCGAACAGCGGATAGCTGGTATGTCTGGTCATGCCGCCGCCCTCCGCTCGATGGTGTAAACGGTGGTCTCGTTGTAACCGCGTTCAAGGGCAAGCAGGTTCTGCTTCAGTCCGGCATCGCGAAAATCCGAATCCTCCAGCGAGCGCTTCAAGGCATCCAGCGACACCACGCCGGTCGTCTTGGCGAATGCGCCCAGCATCAGCGTATTGGTGATCGGCTTGCTGAAAATCTGCAAGGCAATCCCGATCGCATCGCAAAGACCGACCGTGGCGACGTTCGGCGACAGTGCCAATTCCGCCAGCGGCCTGTTGGTGGCCTGTACCAGCGTGCCGCCGGGCTTGAGGCCGGCGAAGATGTCCACCGAACGGGTCAGCGTCGGATCGACGCAGATCAGGCAATCGGGCGTGTAGATGTTGGTCAACTGGCGGATCTCGCGATCGCTGCAACGCAGGAAGGAAACCACCGGCGCGCCGCGTCGTTCGAAGCCGAAGGACGGAATCGATACCGCGTACTTGCCCTCCTCCAGCAAAGCGGCCGCCAGCATCGCGGCTGCCGTAACGGCGCCTTGACCGCCTCGGCCATGAAAGCGTACTTCGTACATCGTGTCTCCTCCAGTTCCAATGGAGCTACGTGGCTCCATCTCGTGTTTCCGCGTGCACCGACTATCCAGAACTTACCCCAGACATGGCTTTCCAGCCGGGCTTGACGGCCGGACCGGCGGTCCCGCGTCCGCGCACCGGCATATGCGGCATGGCCAGCCCCTGGGTAAAGGCGGCGCGACGCACCAGCGTGAATTTCAGGAACCAGCCGCTGGCAACCATCATGATCCCTGCCGCCAACAATAAACCCGCCTGCCCGGGAATGCCCGCCATAAGAGCCGCGAGCGCGACCGCCGGCAGCACATGGCCGAAGACCACAAACCTCGCGTCCGTCCCCCTCAATACCGTGAGGGCGGCTTCCGGCGCGCCATCGGCAACCAGCGCACCCAGATAGGCTTTCCAGAGAAATGCCCGCGTCAGGATCAAGACGATCAAGCCAGCCATGAACCAGAAGCCGCTCGCCGAGGACGCCAGGGATGCGACGCAGGCCAGGAAACCCGCGCCTTCAGTGAGGCCAGTCGCTACCATGAGGGAAACGCTGCGTGGATGACGCCATGCCGGGATGCCCTTGTTGGCCGCCAGAATGCGCGCCTGGCTATAGAGGAAAGTCAGGCCGAAGATTCCGGCGAGCACGACGAGCAGCGGTTGAACGGTCAGAAGCGCCAATCCGCCTGCGGCGAATACAGTCAACGCCACAACGGCCTCGCGCGTCATCCATGAGGTCGCGAAATGGCGATAGACGTTCAATGCACGCCATGGCCTTCCAATCTCAAACCAGACGCAGGTCAATCCGCCACCGATCAGGATCAGGCCCAGCAGAATCGCAACCCGCGCGGGAAAGGCATCGAGACCGGCAAGCGCAACGCACAACAGCAGGCCACCGCCGGCGCCACCGGCGATGAAATTGCTGGCGGCGCGCCAATCCCAATTGCGCTGCTGTTTGGGAAAAGCGAGGTCGGAAGCGCGAAGGACGGATTTCTTCATGACTGATCCCAGATGTAGTAAACGCCCGGCTCGGTGCCCAGTTCCTCGTGCATGCGGTAGTGTTGGGTTTCTCCCAGCAGGCGGCTGACGCTGCTGTCCGGATCCTCGATGTCGCCGAACTGCATGGCACCCGAGATGCAGGAATTGACGCAGGCGGGCGTCACCTCGTGATCGACACCGGGAATCTGCCCGGTGCGCGCCGCGAGGTCGATACGATCCTTGCAGAACGTGCATTTCATCGACACCCCGATCCGGTCCGGATCGAAGCGCTTGGCCTCCGACGCCATCGGCGTGTCGCCGTAGGCATATTTCGGCTCATGAACGATGGAGCGGGCATCGTAGGGACAGGCCATGACGCAATTGGCGCAGCCGATGCAAAGATCGTAGTCGATCGCCACCAGGCCGTCGGCGCGCTTGGTCGTGGCACGCGTCGGACACACCGATTCGCAGGGCGGATTGGCGCAATGCATACAGGCGATCGGCAAGAAGCTGCGCCGCACGTCGGGGAACTCGCCGCTCTCGATGTCGAGCACGCGCCGCCACTGGATGCCGGGCGGCGTCGCGTTGGCGCCCTTGCAGGCGGCGGTACAGGTCTGGCAACCGACGCAGCGGCGCAGATCGATGCTCATCACATAGCGCGTCATGCTGGCCGTCTCCGGATCGTCATGTTAATTTCGCCGTTCTCCAGTCGGCGGCACGCGGCATTCGCGGACGCTACGCCCCCGCTCGCTGCGCTCACGGGTCCCCCTCCTCTGCTCATGCCGGTACCTCCATCCTGCGCACGCCGACCCGCACGATGTCGGCACCCGAACCCGTCGCATCCGTCAGGTCGAGCGACATCGGCGCGATGGTGTTGAGACTGGGTGCATTCATGCCCTTGGCAAACGGTGTCGCCCAATGGTCGAACTGGCCGATGATGACCAGAGTGTCCGGCCGGATGCCCTGCATCAGCGAAGCCTTGCCGTAGGTGGCGCCGATGTGGGAGCGCACCTCGACGCGGTCGCCTTCGGCAATGCCGAGGCCGGCTGCGGTCTTCGCATTCATGATCACCCCGGCATGGCCGCGCAGGTTCTGCGCCACCTCGTGCATGACCTCGATCGCGGCATTGCCGCCGGCGTGGTACTGCATGCTCTTGGTGGTCAGCAGCCAGAACGGGAAGTCCTCGAGTTTGGCGCCGGCTTTTTCGAGGTTGCGTATCCAGCGCCCCGGCACGTCGTGCCACTCCGGCAGCGCGGTATATTCGGAAAGCTGCTCGTCCCACCAGTTCATCTTCTTTTCATGCAAACGGCGGCCAAGTTCGCGGCCGGCGCGCAGCAGGCGCTCCTGATAGGGCAATTCATAGCGCAGACCAAGCTTTTCCATGGTCGGCGTCAAATACCACTCGAGCCGCGACATCGGCACGGCGAAAAAGCCATGCTCGCGGAACCATGCCAGATCATGCTCCTCACGTCCCTCCGAGAGCGTGACGCTGGCCGCACGGCAGACGGCGTCCCAGATTTGCTCCGGGTCCGCTTCGCTTGCCGGATCCAGGCTGAAGTCGTAGCCCTCGCCCTTGAGCGGCGAAACGCCGGAGACGCCCTTGTTGATGGCGCCGAAATACGGGTCGAGCAGGCCGGTGCGCTTGGCCAGCTCGGTGGTGATCCAGGTGAAGTCGCGGGCCTCGCCCTGCGGCTCGACGGCCTTCTGCCGCAGCACCACGCCCTTGTAGTCCCAAAACTGCTCCATGTACTTGGTGCCGCCCATACGGATCATCTGGGTCGATTCGAGATCGGTCGCCTCCGGCAGCAGCACGTCGGCCATGTAGTTGGTCTCGTCCACCGTGTAGGCGACGCAGGCCATGAAGGGAAAACGTGCGGCGACCTCCGCCAGGTGCCGGGTGTCCCAGAAGGAGATCGAGGGATTCGAGCGGTAGACGATCCACACATCCGGCAGCGTCGGCATCGGCATCGACCAATCGTCCGGGCGCTCGCCCTGGAACATCCAGGCCAGTTGCGTAGGGCCCAGCGCCTGGCTCCAGGCGCCGTTGTGGCCGACGATGGGCACCAGGGTCTGGTGCAGATTGCGGGTGGACGGCGACGATTGCCATTCCTCCTTGCTGGTCGGATTGAAGTACTGCACCATGAAGCCGTCCTCGCCGGACTTCACCGAAAGATGGCGGTTGTCGCGCGACTTGTTGAGTCGCACCGTGGTGCCAACCAGCCCGCCGGGATTTTCCAGCGCGCCCACCAGCGCCGCCAGCACGGTGCGCGCCCAGCAGCATTCGTATGCACCCCAGCCATTGTTCACCGACTTGCCCAGCGTCACGGCGACCGGCCGCAGGGGCAGCGTCTGGCCGTCGATCACAATGGTTTCGCCGATACTCGCAGCTTCGAGGTATTCGTTGGCGATGCGGCGGATCGTCGTTGCCTTGACGTCGCAGACGGTCTCGGCCCATTCCGGCGTGTACTTGTCGATGTGCCTGGCCAGCATTTCGTAGGCGGTCTTGCCCTCGACGTCGAAATACTCGCGGCGTTCCTTGTCGGCATCGACCACCACGGCATGCGCCACGCGGTAGCTTCCGGCCACCGCAGGGCGCGCGCCAACTGTGTCGTGCGGCACGGCCGTCGCCGTGACTTCGTCCCACACCAACGGTTTGCCGCTTTGGGCATCGCGCAGATAAAGGCCGTCGGGCGCCACCAAGTAGGGCGAAGCGGTACGGTCGCGCAGGAAGGGAAGGTCGAGCTTGGCCAGGCCGTTCTCGTGAATCAGGACGTGGATCAGGGCGAACAGGAAGGCCGGGTCGGTCTTGGGCCGGATCGGCACCCATTCGGCGGAACAGGCTCCCGTGGCGGTCAGGCTCGGCTCCACCTGGACACGCTTGTAGCCGCGCACCCGGGCATCGGCATGACGGATCACGGCGCAGGGGCCGCCCGTGACATCGACGTTGGCGCCGACCGCTATGTTGTAGCGACAGTTCGGAGTATCGGCGGCGACGGTGAAGCCGCGATGCCAGAACTCGCCGTAGAGATGCTCGGAATGCACGCACTTGACGCCCTGGCCCGAGCCGAAGCTGAAATCGACGGGGCCCCAGGCAGCAAGAAAAGCGGGAAAGGTGCCCATGTAATTCGACGGCGTGCCGCCGTGCCCGAGACTGACGGCGACCCGCGGCAGCCCGGCCTCATCGACCAGGCCCTTGGCACGCACGGCCTTGAGTTTTTGCGCGACCAGGTCAAGCGCCTCGTCCCAGGAAATCGGCACAAAGCCCGGATCCTCGTTGCGGCCCTTCTTCGGGTTGGTCCGCTTCATCGGCGTGAGGATGCGGTTCGGGTTATAGGTCTTCTGCACCAGGCCATAGGCCTTGACGCAAACCTTGCCCTTCGCCGGATGCACCTCGGCCGCCGCAAAATTCGGCTCGATCTCGGTGGCGACGCCATCGACCACCTTGACGCACATGAAGTCGGGACCTGAAACGCAGTTGTAGCAATACGTCGGAACGTGCTTCACGGATTTCGATTGGGCTGCTTCCATGCTCATTTTGCTCACCTGCTCCCTCGACAATTCCCGTTGCTAGTGAACGCGTTCGGGATGTGAATACACGCAGTGCCGCTCGCCGCGGACAAAACCGATCAGCGTCACCCCGGAATCGACTGCCACCCGTACCGCCATGCCGGTCGGGGCGGATACCGCCGCGACCACCGCAATGCCCACGGCAGCCGCCTTCTGCACGATCTCGTAACTGGCGCGACTGGTCATGAGGACGAAACCGCCATCGAAGGCCCGGCGCCCGGCGGCCAATGAACCGATCAGTTTGTCGAGCGCGTTGTGGCGCCCCACGTCCTCTCTCACCAGCTCGATGTCGCCGTCAAAATCGCACCACGCCGCGGCATGCACGGCACCGGTCAAATGAAACAGCTGCTGCATGCCCTGCAAGCCCGACAAGGCGCGCGGCAATGCGCCTTCGCTCAAAGCCGCAGACGACCTCACGGTCGCAGCCCGCTTTGCCAACTGGTCGAGACTCTCGGTGCCGCACAGACCGCAGCCGGTACGCCCGGCCATGGTCCGGCGATGCTCCTTGAGCGCATGGGCGCGCTCGCCGGAAAGCTCCATATGCACTTCGATGCCGTTGTTCCGCTCGAATATCTCCAGATCGTGGATTTCGCCGGTACGACCGACGATGCATTCGCTGAGGCTGAAACCGAGAGCGAAATCTTCCAGGTCCTGCGGCGTGGCGAGCATGACCGCATGGGAAATGCCGTTGTAGACAAGGGCCACCGGCACCTCTTCCGCCACCGTTTCGTCGGATTGAATGGCAGCGCCATCCACCCAGCGATACGCTCCGTAGCTGTTATGTGCCTCGATGCCCACATCCGCCTCGTGTCGCATTGCCCGCCTCGCTTGAAAGTCCGGAGTCAAACTTACCCCCACTGCCGTTACGATACACTTTGATAAATCTTAATGCAATCATTTTGTATCACATTAGAATTACCTTATACTGAATGCGGGATAGATCCGCACCCGATAGCCTGCGCGATGTCGCAATCGCGCCGTAGCGGCCCCGATAGCGCCGCGCCAAACTCGCAAATGGACAAAATGTGAAGAGCCGATACCTCAATCAGTGGATCAAGGACTTTCTCGATCAACACCCGGCCCGTGCCAACTCGCTGATCATCACCGTCTATGGCGACTTCATCGCCCCGCACGGCGGTACGGTCTGGCTCGGAAGCTTCATCCGGCTGGTGCAACCGCTTGGCCTCAACGAGCGCATGGTGCGTACCAGCGTCTATCGCCTGTCGCAGGAGAAATGGCTGGTTTCCGAACAGTTGGGGCGCAAGAGCTACTACAGCCTCACCACATCCGGCCGGCGCCGCTTTGAGCACGCATATCGCCGCATCTATTTCGCGCCCCAGGACACCTGGACGGGAGAGTGGCAACTGGTCATGATCCCCTCCTCGCTCGGCGGCGCGCAACGCGATGCCCTGCGCAAGGAACTGGCGTGGGCCGGCTACGGCGCGCTGGCCTCTGGCATCCTCGCCCATCCCTCGGCCGATACCGAAGCGCTGCTCGATATCCTTCAGGAGACGGGAGCGCACGACAAGGTAGTAGCCATGAAGGCCGTCAATGTCAGCGCCCTGACCAGCAGGCCGCTGCAGGAATTGGTGCACGAGTGCTGGAGTCTCGACGCGCTCGCAGCCAAGTACCTCGACTTCATCGAACTGTTCCGCCCCGTGCTGCGCACCATGCGCGCCGCCAGCGACCTGGATCCCGAACAGTGCTTCCTGGTGCAGACATTGCTCATGCACGCCTTCCGCCGGGCGCTGCTGCACGATCCGCAGTTGCCGGCGCAATTGCTTCCCGGCAATTGGAGCGGCGGTATCGCCCGCCAGCTGTGCCGCGACCTCTACAGCATCACCTACCCGCTCGCGCAGCAGCATCTGCTCTCGGTTTGCGAAACGGCAAACGGCCCGCTGCCCCAAGCTGCGCCGTATTTCTACGAACGCTTCGGCGGACTTTCCCTACCCATAGCATCCTAGCCGCCCCGACCAGCTTCTAAATTGATGGAGATCAACCGATACAATATTGCTAATGTTTTTTGATAATACTGTATCTGTTATAGTTACTTCCCGGCACCATCTGTCGATCATGCGGCACCCAGGGAGTCAATACCATGCAGAATCCATCACAGCCAAGAATCAGGACCGTTGCAGAGAACGCGACGACCACGGCATTGTTCCGCCAGGCCGCCGCCGCAGGGCGCAAGACGCTGGACCCAGCGGAACTGGCGATTCTGCTTGGCGGCCTGGGCTTGGCATTTGCCCCGGAGCCTGCAGTGGCACCGCCACGCGCTGCCGAACTTCGCATCAGCCTCAACAACACCCGTGAATTCGGCATGGTCATCAGCGCCGGACAGGGCGGACTTGATGCGGAACTGGACGAAAACAACTACCGGCAGGATCGCGCCTCGGTCTATGCCGCCGTCGAACTGACGGACGCCGACGACTTCCTCCGCCTGTTCAAGCGCACATTGGCCTATCAAAGGCTGGCCGGCATGGCCAAGCACGACGGATTGCATCCTCCCGACGAGCAACTCAAGACCTGTTTCGAACGGATTCTTGCCCTGGCCGAATTCCTTTCGCAAAGCAACCCGGACCGCAATTTCGTGCTACAGAGCCTGGAACTGAATCCTGCGCATATGGCGGATCGGCTGATAGTCCAAGCGGCGTCTTGCGAGTTCGGCCCGCCGCGGGCCAACCGTCTCCCGCGCCCGATCCACAAGATCGACAAACTTATCCATCCCAAGTCGATCGGCATTATCGGGGTCTCCTCCAGCAGCATGAATTTCGGCCGGATCATTCTGCGCAACCTGATGGGAAGCGGTTACAGCAAGGAGCGCATGACCATCATCCGTCCCGGCGAGACCGAAATCGATGGCGTCAAGTGCGCCGAGAGCCTGAAGGCGTTGGACCACAAACTCGATCTGCTGATCGTTGCGGTAGCAGCCAGCGCCGTCTATGAACTGGTCGATGAAATCATCGAAACCGATGCCGTGGAGTCGGTCATGCTGATTCCCGGCAGCCTGGGCGAAACCAAGGCCAGCAGGGAGCCCGCCGCGGCGCTGGCCGAGCGTATCAACGCGGCTCACGGCAAGCCGGGTGGCGGTCCGGTGTTTCTCGGCGCCAACTGCCTCGGCGTGGTTTCGCACCCCGGCTCCTATGACTCCTGGTTCATCCCCCTGGAAAGGCTGCCGAAACCGCAGAAAAAGCCCGAACGAAATTCCGTCATGCTGAGCCAGAGCGGCGCCTTCATGATTACCCGCCTGAGCCAGAACCCGTGGCTCGACCCCCGTTACATGCTGGCCCTGGGCAACCAGACCGATATCACCCACGGCGACATGCTCAGCTATTTTGCGGAGCGGCCGGAAATAGAAACCCTGGGCATCTACATCGAGGGCTTCAAGGATCTGGACGGTCTCAATTTCGCCAAGGCAGTGCGCAAAGCCGTGCGCAACGGCAAGCAGGTGGTGGTCTATAAATCGGGCAAGACCGCGCCCGGCGCGGGCGGCGTCATGGGCCATACCGCGTCGATCGCGGGCGGTCCGACGCTGTTCGATTCGGTGGTGCGCCAGGCCGGAGCGATCGTGGCCGAAGACTTCAACAGCTTCGACGATCTGTTCTACATCGCTGGCGCGTTGCACAAGAAGAAGCTTGGCGGCCGGCGCCTGGGAGCGATCAGTGGCGCCGGATTCGAGGCGGTCGGCATGGCCGACTCGATCGAGTCGGACAGCTTCGCGATGGCAATGGGCGATCTGGAACCCGGCACAATCACACGCCTGGAAGAGATTCTGCTGGCCAAGAAACTCAACGCACTGGTTGAAGTCAGGAATCCGATCGACATCAACCCCGGCGCCGACGATGAGGCCCACCTGCAGATCGTCGAAGCCTTTCTGCAGGATCCCAATATCGACGCGGTCGTCGTCGGACTCGATCCGACCGCACCCTCCGTGCGGGCGCTGGAAGCAAGCAAACTCCGCCCCGGCTTCGATCTCACCGACCCGAAGAGCACGGTGCATCTCATGCCGCCGCTGGTCGATCGCAACGACAAGCCGATCATCGGCATCGTGGATGGGGGGCAACTCTACGACGCCATGTGCGCGCGACTGATGGACCAGGGTGTCTGCGTGTTCCGCAACTGCGCGCGCGGCACGCGGGCGCTGGTGCGCTACGTCGAGGCCCGGCTGTATGCAGATTCACTCAAGAACCGTCACTGAAATCTACGCACATCAATCAAGGAAGAACCATGAGCGAAACACTTAAAGCCGGCCTCTCGGCCACCCGCCGCGTTCAAATCGACCGCGACCGCACCATCAGTTTCATGGGCGACGACTGCCGGGTCTACTCGACGCCCAACCTGCTCTATGACATCGAGATGGCGTGTCGCGATCTGCTGCTGGAACACATCGAGCCGGGCAAGGATTCGGTCGGCACCCGGGTCGAACTGGATCATGTCGGCGCCACGCTGCTCGGCATGTGGGTGGACATCACCGTCACGCTGGCCGAAGTCAATGGCGGCGCAGTCGCCTTCAGTTTCACAGCGCACGACGCGGTGGAAGAGGTTGCGCGCGGCAAGCACAACCGATTCATCGTCGGCGTCGAAAAGACCGCGCAAAGACTAAAGGCCAAGCTCGCCAAGGCAAGTTGATCGTCGCCGCCGCCCAGCGAAGAGCGCGGACAGTCGCTCGCCAGGAGTCGGCGCTGCTGGCACGGCGCCTGCAGCATGACTGGTGGCTGCCGCGGTCACCGTAGCCCGATTCGGCGACGTTCGTCGAGGGATGCCATACAATGCGCATGCCATGAGAACGTTTCGCATCTTCGACCGTCGCGGTCTGCTGCTGTTTCTGGGCCTGTTGCTATCGACAGGCTTCTTTGCCACCACCCTGTTCGGCTATTTCGTGTCGAAGCAGGCGATTCGCGACGCCATCATCGGCCAGGATCTGCCGCTCACGGCGAGCAACATCTATTCCGAGATTCAGAAGGATTTGGTGCGGCCGGTGCTGATTTCCTCGACCATGGCCCACGACACCTTTTTGCGCGACTGGGTGCTGAAAGGCGAGAGCAACGTCGACGCGATGGCCCGCTATCTGCGGGAAATGAAGGAACGCTATGGCGCCTTCAGCAGTTTCTTCGTCTCCGACAAGAGTGCCATCTATTACACCGGCGAAGGCGTTCTCAAGCGCGTATCGCCGACCGAAAAGCGCGACGCCTGGTATTACCGTGTGCGCGAGATGAAGCAGGACTACGAGATCAACGTCGACCCTGATCTCGCCAACGCCGATGCCCTGACCATTTTCATCAACTACCGCGTCTTCGACTTTGCCGGCAACTATATCGGCGCCACTGGCATCGGGCTCACCGTGGATGCCGTACGGCGCTTGATCACCGAATATCAACAACGTTTTCAACGCACGATCTATTTTGTCGACGCCGAAGGTCAAGTGGTCATCTTCGGCAACCAGACCGGCCGCGTTCCCGACTTGCGCAGCGCCCCCGGCCTGGGGCCTCTAGTCGACCGCATTCTTCAGGAAAAGACCGGTTTTTATCAATATGTAGCCAACGGCGACAACCACATTCTCAACGTAAATTACCTGCCGGAACTCAAGTGGTACCTGTTCGTCGAGCAGAATGAAGCAACGGCGCTCGCCGGCATCCGCCGCACGCTCTATGTCAATCTGATCATCAGCCTGGCGGTGACCCTGGTGGTGCTGTTCCTGACCCACCTCGTGCTGTCGCGCTATCAGCATCGCATCGAGGAAATGGCCTCCACCGACGAACTCACTCGCTTGCTCAATCGCCACGCCTTCGCCATCCTGATCGACAAGGTACTGGCCGAATATCGTCGGGCGCCGCAGCCGATCGCCATGCTGTTGGCCGACATCGACCACTTCAAGGATATCAACGACCGCTATGGTCACCTCACGGGCGACCAAGTTCTTCATGAGGTCGCCCGTCTGTTGCTGGCTGGCTTGCGCCAATCCGACATTGCGGTGCGCTGGGGCGGCGAGGAATTTCTCCTGGTGCTGCGGGGCTGCGACAACGCCGAAGCCCAGCGCATCGCTGAAAACCTGCGGCAAAGGATAGCGACGACATTCATCGAAGCGAATGGTGAACAGATTGCGACCACCATCAGCATCGGCGTCAGCCAGTACGACGGTGTCGAAAACCCCGATCAAACGGTGAGCCGGGCCGACGCCGCCCTGTATGCCGCCAAACATGGCGGGCGCAACCGGGTGGAAGTGGCGGCATAGGACTATTCGCGTCGTTCGCCGCCCCGCCGACGCCGACTGTTGATCCCTCCGGGTTCGCGCGGAACAAGCTTCTTCTTCACCACTGCGACTCGGCCCGCGGCAGCTATTGCCACTACCGCCACGCGCGATGGCCGGCAATTTTCGCCGCGCGACATTCAATTGACCGGCAAACCAGGAACAGAAGAGAAATCACAGATCAATTCATGATTTATCCGGCATTGCGGCTGCTGGAACGCTAGTTGCAATGTTCGGCTTGCAAAGTGGCCGGCCTGCTTCCCAGGTCGCCGTGAACAAATCAAATGCAAGGAGTGAACATGGTCACGATTGCCCCGATGGAAACTATCGGTATCGCCCCCAACGACGGCGCCGGGAAAAACCCCTCTCTGTCGCGTGATGTCGCCGAATCGCTGCTGCGCATCTGCGCGCTTCCCGGCGCCGATGAGCGCACCTATACCAGCGTCCAGATTCTGCCGACCCCGAGCGGCCACGAGCTTTACATCAGGTCGTCATTCTCCGGCTAGCTATCGGCCGACGACTCCACCGAGTCGCCGAACAGCTCGGCTATGAAACCAAAGCGCCTGAAGTCACGCACCCGCATCGGGTACAAAATACCGTCGAGATGGTCACACTCGTGCTGCACGACGCGTGCATGAAAACCCTCGACGGTGCGCTCGAAACGCTGACCGGCTTCATCGTAGCCGGTGTAGCGCAAGAACCTCCAGCGCGGCACCCAGCCGCGCAAACCGGGTACCGAAAGACATCCCTCCCACCCTTCTTCTTCCTCGGCGGAAAGCGGCACGAGTTCGGGATTGATCAGGACCGTGTCGGGAACCGGCGGCGCTTCCGGATAACGGGGGTTGATGCCGCATCCAAAAATCACTACGCGCAGGTCGACCCCAATCTGCGGCGCGGCGAGGCCCGCGCCATCCAAATGCGCCATGGTGTCGCGCATGTCCTGCAGCAGCTCGGCGAGTTGCGGGCTGCCGAAATCCGTCACCGGTTGTGCCACACGCAATAAGCGCGAATCGCCCATGCGCAGGACCTCGCGAATCATTTCGCCTCCAGGCCGACCCGCGAAATCCGTCCGTCCATCGGGGCCAACGAATTCGATCTGCAAGCACTGCCTGCGCGCGCCGCGTGCGCCATTATTCTTCGCAAATGCCTTCGATGATGCGGCGGACGCGAGCCATGGCCAGTTGCAGCACAGCTTCGAGGCTATCGAATTTGATCCCGTGCACCGAATCGGCACGTCCCGCCGCCCAGTTTGAAACCACGCAAAGCGCCGCATAGGGCAATTCCAGTTCGCGCGCGAGACCTGCCTCCGGCATGCCGGTCATACCGACTATATCGGCCCCGTCCCCCTGCAGACGATCGATTTCCGCCGCCGTCTCCAACCGCGGCCCCTGGGTCGTCGCATACACCGCACCATCGATCACGTCCTCGCCGACCCGGCGCGAAACCGCGAGCAGCAGCTGGCGCACCGTTGCATCATAGGGTTCGGTGAAATCCACATGCACCACCGGTCCGTCACCGCCGGACTGAAAGGTCATCTCGCGACCCCAGGTGTAGTCGATGATCTGGTGCGGAGCCACCAGCGCGCCGGGCACGAGGTCGTGGCGGATGCCGCCGACCGACGCCACCGAGATGACTTTCGTGACGCCGGAGACTTCCAGCGCGTGAATATTGGCGCGGTAATTCACCAGGTGCGGTGGAATGGTGTGCCCATAGCCATGGCGAGCGACAAAGACCACATCCTGACAGCCGATGCGGCCGAAGGTGAGCGGGCCTGAAGGCTCACCGTAGGGCGTCCGCACCACCTCGCGGTGCGATACGTCCAGGTTCGCCAACTGAGTCAAGCCGCTGCCGCCTATGATGCCAAGCATAAAAAATCCCCTGAAAATTCAATCGGAACGGAACGGAAGGCGTGATATAATTTTCGGTTTTTCCGCTTCGCAACACAACGCCAACCGCCACTATGTCCCGCGCCCTCAGAAACATCGCCATTATCGCCCACGTTGACCACGGTAAGACCACGCTCGTCGACCAATTGCTCCGTCAGTCCGGCACCTTCGCCGCCCACCAGGCTGTCGCCGAGCGGGTAATGGATTCCAACGATCTCGAAAAGGAACGCGGGATCACCATTCTTTCGAAGAACTGCGCCATCGACTTCGAAGGCACCCACATCAACATCGTCGACACGCCCGGACACGCCGACTTCGGCGGCGAAGTCGAGCGCGTGTTGTCGATGGTCGATGGCGTGCTGCTGCTGGTCGATGCCGTCGAAGGTCCGATGCCGCAAACCCGCTTCGTCACGCGCAAGGCTCTGGCGCTGGGCCTGAAGCCAATCGTCGTGGTGAACAAGATCGACCGGCCGGGCGCCCGACCCGACTGGGTCATCAGCCACACCTTCGACTTGTTCGACAAACTCGGCGCGACCGAGGAACAACTCGATTTCCCGGTGGTCTTTGCCTCGGCCCTGAACGGCTTTGCCATGCTCGACGCAACCAAGCCGGGCACCGACATGCGCCCGCTCTACGAAGCCATCATCCAACACACGCCGCAGCCCGACGTGAATGTTGACCAGCCTCTGCAATTGCAGATCTGCTCGCTCGACTACAACAGCTATGTTGGTCGCATCGGCATCGGCCGCATCAAGCAGGGCCGCATGAAGGCCGGCCAGGAAGTCGCCGTGATGTACGGCGACGACAGCAAGGGCAAGGCAAAGATCGGCCAGATCATGATGTTCACGGGCCTGGAGCGCGAACAGTCGACCGAGGCGGAAGCCGGCGACATCGTACTGGTCACCGGTATCGAGCAGGTCGGCATCGGCGTCACCATCTGCGACCCGGCCGCTCCGATTGGCCTGCCGCCGCTGGTGGTCGATGAACCTACCCTGACCATGAACTTCCAGGTCAACACCTCGCCCCTGGCCGGCAAGGAAGGCAAGTACGTCACCAGCCGCCAGATCCGCGAGCGCCTCAACAAGGAATTGCTGTCCAACGTCGCCTTGCGCGTGGAAGAGACCGACGATGCCGATGTCTTCCTGGTGTCCGGCCGCGGCGAACTGCACCTGACCATCCTGCTCGAAACCATGCGCCGCGAAGGCTACGAGCTGGCCGTGTCGCGCCCGCGCGTGCTGTTCAAGGACATCAACGGCGAGAAATGCGAACCCTACGAACTGCTCACCGTCGACATCGAGAACGACCACCAGGGCGGCGTCATGGAGGAACTCGGCCGCCGGCGCGGCGAGTTGCTGAACATGGAATCGGACGGCAAGGGCCGAGTCCGACTCGAATACCGTATTCCGGCGCGCGGCCTGATCGGCTTCCAGGGCGAATTCCTCACCCTGACCCGCGGCACCGGCATGGCCAGCCATATTTTCGACGACTACGGCCCCATGGCCGGCGTCATGGCCGAGCGCCGCAACGGCGTGCTGATCTCGCAGGACGACGGTGCCGCCGTCGCCTATGCCTTGTGGAAGCTGCAGGATCGCGGCCGCATGTTCGTCAGTCCCGGCGACCCGCTCTACGAAGGCATCATCATCGGCGTGCATAGTCGCGACAACGACTTGGTGGTGAACCCGATCAAGGGCAAGCAGCTGACCAACGTGCGTGCCTCGGGCACCGATGAAGCCGTGCGTCTGGTACCTCCGATCCTGATGACGCTGGAATCCGCCGTCGAGTTCATCGCCGACGACGAACTGGTCGAAATCACGCCGAAGTCGATCCGCCTGCGCAAGCGCTTCCTCAAGGAGCACGAACGCAAACGCGCCAACCGCGAAGAGACGACCTAATCAAAACGGGAGCCGCGGCTCCCGTTTTTGTTGAAGAGTCGGCGCCGGCAGGACGCCGGTTTTGCGCTGACTTAGCCGAGTGCCTTGAGCGCTGCCGCGTAGTTGGGCTCCTGCGCGATCTCCGGCACCATTTCGCTGTGCATCACCTTGTTGTTCTCATCCAGTACGACCACAGCACGGGCAGTAAGTCCGGCCAGCGGTCCGTCGGCCATCGCGACGCCCCAGGCCGTGAGAAATTCCGGATGACGAAAGGTCGACAGATGAGCGACGTTCTTCAAGCCTTCCAGTTCGCAGAAACGCTTGGCAGCAAAAGGTAGGTCTCCAGAAACGCAGAGCACCACCGTGTTGGGGAGATCTCCGGCGGCCTCGTTGAACTTGCGGGTCGATGTGGCGCAGGTCGGCGTATCTATGCTCGGATAGATGTTCAGCACCTTGCGTTTGCCGGCAAAGTCCTTGAGCGAGACATCGGCCAGTGCGGCGCTGGTCAGATTGAAGTCGGGGGCCTGTGCTCCGGCAGCGGGAAGATCGCCATCGACATTTACGGGGTTGCCGCGCAGGGTTATTTTTGTACTCATGGATCGCTCCTGTTTAGGGGTGGTTGGTGGGGTGAAAGCGATAGGTGCGCCGGCAATTATGATCCACAGCCAGCGTCAGTGAAGCATCGGGAGACGAGGAAGCACGGCGGCGGCATTGGCTGTGGTGGCCGCTGCCACTGCCTGCAACTCAATACCACGCAAGTCGGCAAGGACTTGCGCAATCCGCGGCAATTGATCCGGCGTGTTGCGGGCGCCGACTCTCCATTCCGGCGGGATATCCGGCGCATCAGTTTCAAGGACAATTGCATCAAGCGGCAAGGTGGCGGCCAATTCGCGAATGCGACTGGCACGAGGAAAAGTCATCGCGCCGCCAAAACCAAGCTTGAATCCCAGTTTGATGAACTCGTCGGCCTGCTGCCTGCTGCCATTGAAAGCATGGGCAATTCCGCCGGACACTCGGCAACGCCGCAACTGCTTGAGAACCGGATCGATGGCGCGACGGACGTGCAACAGCACCGGCAAACTGGTTTCACGGGCGAGTTCCAGCTGTGCGGTGAAATAGCGCTCCTGGCGCCGGTCGTCGCGCGGTTCGACAAATCGATCGAGACCAATTTCGCCAACGGCCAGCGGATGCTCGCGCAAGACTGTATCGCGCAGGGCTTCCAGGTCCTCGTCCCGAGCTTGCGGCACATACATGGGATGAATTCCGTAAGCCGCCACGCAGTGCGGATAGTCCCGACATACCGAGGCCACGGCGCCGAAGTTGGCGCGCTCGACTGCCGGTACCACAATCATCCCGACCCCGGCCAGCGTCGCCGCATCCGCTACAGCGGTACGGTCGGCATCAAACTCCGCGGCATCGAGATGGCAGTGGGTGTCGACCAGCATGGTTCACTCGACTTCGTCGATCCACGCCTGCTGTATCGCTTCCAGCTGCTTTTCGCCGCAATGGCTCTCGTTTTCCTCAAAGCCGGGCAGCGACATGACCCAGCGCATCAGGTCAACAAAATTGAGGCGGGTCGGATCCACCTCTGGATGCGCATCGGCAAGCGCAATGGCGATTTCGAGGCTATCGGTCCACTTCACTTCTTGTGTCCTTCCTTGACCATGTTGATAGTGTATTTTGGAATCTCTATCACCAGTGGGATCTGCCCGACAACCGCCTGACACGACAGGCGCGAGGTGGGCTCCAGGCCCCAGGCCTTGTCCAGCAGATCCTCCTCGATTTCCTCGGCGGCTGCCAGCGAATTGAATCCTTCGCGCACGACGACATGGCAAGTAGTACAGGCGCAGGACTTTTCGCAGGCATGTTCGATCTCGATCTCGTTGCCAAGCAGCGCATCGCAGATCGATGTCCCGGGAGCCGCCTCGATTACCGCGCCGTCCGGGCACAGCTCGACATGGGGAAGAACAATGATCTGGGTCATAGGGATAACTGGTCAATTTTGCGTCCGGCGAGCGCGCGCTGCACGCTCTGGTTCATCCGCCGTGCTGCAAATTCATTGGTGGCGGCGCCCAGGATCTGCATGGCGCTATCGATCGCATGGCGATCATCGCCGATCATCAGAGTCTGCAATTTTGTGATGGCGGCGTCGATATGCGCCCGCTCCAGCGTCGACAGCAGCTGCGCATCGGCCAGCAACGCCGACTGCGTAGCCTCGATCAGGCGCTGAGCCTCCACCTGTGCCTCGCGCAATGCCCTGCGAAAAGCATCGTCGCCGGCATGGCTGAAACTATCTTTCAGCATGCCCGCGATTTCGTCATCGCTCAAACCGTAGGAAGGCTTGACTTCGATGCGTGCCTCGCGGCCGGTAGTCTGTTCGCGCGCCGTTACCGAGAGCAGCCCATCCGCATCGACCTGGAAGGTCACCCGGATGCGCGCAGCACCCGCGACCATCGGCGGTATGCCGCGCAGTTCAAAGCGCGCCAAACTGCGGCAATCGGAAACCAGTTCGCGTTCGCCTTGCACGACATGGATCGCCATCGCCGTCTGGCCATCCTTGAAGGTCGTGAACTCCTGAGCACGCGCAATCGGAATCGTCGAATTGCGCGGAATGACCTTCTCGACCAGTCCGCCCATGGTTTCCAGTCCCAGTGACAGCGGTATCACGTCAAGCAGCAGCCAGTCGTCCCCGGCGGCACGGTTGCCCGCCAGCAGGTTGGCCTGAATCGCCGCGCCCAAGGCCACCACCTTTTCCGGATCGAGATTGTTGAGCGGTTCCTGTTTGAACAATTCGGCCACCGCGTGCTGGATCTGCGGCATGCGCGTCGAGCCGCCGACCATCACCACGCCCCGCACGTCAGCCACCGTAAGACCAGCATCGCGCAAAGCCTTGCGGGTCGGGGTCAAGGTTTTTTGCACCAGGGTGCGGGAAATCTCGGTAAACACTTCGGTGGTCAGCACCAGATCGACGTACTCACCGCTCCCCAGCTTGACCGTGATCGGTGCCAGGCCATGCTGGGACAGTTGCTCCTTGGCCTCGCGCGCACGCATTTGCAGCAGGCGCGCATCCTGTGGCGAAAGCGGGGCCAGCTTGGCCTGCTCGATGATCCAGCAGAAGATGCGGTGGTCAAAATCGTCGCCGCCCAGGGCCGAATCGCCACCGGTCGCCATGACCTCGAAGACGCCCTTGGACAGGCGAAGAATGGAAATGTCGAAGGTTCCGCCGCCCAGATCGAACACCGCGTAGATGCCCTCAGCCGAATTGTCGAGGCCATAGGCGATGGCAGCAGCCGTTGGTTCGTTCAGGAGGCGCAAGACATTGAGGCCGGCGAGGCGCGCCGCATCCTTGGTAGCCTGCCGCTGGGCATCGTCGAAGTAGGCCGGCACCGTGATTACCGCCCCTGTCAGCTCGCCTCCCAGCGAAGCCTCGGCCCTGTTGCGTACGGTCTTCAGGATTTCCGCGGAAATCTCGACCGGACTCTTGACGCCCGCGATGGTCTTGAGCTTGACCATTCCCTCCGCATCGACGAAGTCATAGGGCAGGGTTTCGATATGGGCAATGTCGCGCCGTCCGCGGCCCATGAAGCGTTTTACCGATACAACGGTGTTCTTGGGATCGATCGACTGCTTGGCTTCCGCACCATACCCGACCTCGACGCTACCGTCGGCCGCGTAGCTGACGACCGAGGGCAACAGCGGCCGTCCGCGTGCATCATTCAGCACCACGCTCATGCCGCTTCTGACGGTAGCCACCAGTGAGTTGGTGGTGCCAAGATCGATACCGACGGCGAGACGATGCTCGTGGGGCGCCGCGGACTCTCCCGGCTCCGCAATCTGAAGAAGTGCCATGTTGTTATTTGAGTACTTAAGCTGTGACGGCTTCGAGCGCGTCGTCGATTTCGTTCAGCAGTTTTTCCTGGAACATGAGTTGTCGCACCAGATTGGCCGCAGCAGTGAAATCCTTGGTCAGGTCTATCAACTCCGCCAGCCGTGCGTATTCAGCCTTGATTTCGTCCAACAGACGTTCGCGGACTGCTTCCAGCCCCGCTTCGTCAGCCGCGGCGCGCGCTTCCATCACCGCTTCGCGCAACTCCATCTGCCCCATCAGGAACTCCGCGGGCATCGCCGTATTGCTTTCGATTTGCGGATCATGACCCAGCAGCTGCAGCAGATACCGCGCCCGCCGCCCCGGCGACTTCAGCGTCTGAAATGCCTCATTGACCCGCGTCGCCCACTGCATGGCCAAGCGCCGATCAGCATCGGTCGCATGTGCATGCTTGTCTGGATGCACCTTGGCCTGGACCGCGCGATAACAGTTCTCGAGGCCCGCCAGGTCTAGCGATTGAACGCGCGGCAGGCCAAACAACGTGAAGTAGTCGTCGGCGAAATTCAAGTCGAACGTAGTCATTCGCCGCTCAGGTGTTGAACGATTCGCCGCAGCCGCACTGGTCCTTGACGTTCGGGTTGTTGAACTTGAAGCCCTCGTTCAAACCTTCCTTGGTGTAATCGAGTTCGGTGCCCTCAAGATACGGCAGGCTCTTGGGATCGACCAGCACCTTGACCCCATGGCTCTCGAAGATATGGTCTTCGGGTTCCGGCGCATCGGCGAATTCGAGCTTGTAGGCCATGCCCGAGCAACCCGAGGTCTTGACCCCGAGGCGGATCCCGACGCCCTTGCCACGCTTGGCAATGAAATTCGCGACGTGTTTGGCTGCGGGTTCGGAAAGTGTTACCGGCATGATCAGGCTCCCTGTTTCTTTCTGTAGTCGGCCACTGCGGCCTTGATCGCATCCTCGGCCAGGATGGAACAGTGAATCTTCACCGGCGGCAGCGCCAGTTCTTCCGCGATTTGGGTGTTCTTGATTTCCAGGGCCTGGTCCAGCGTCTTGCCCTTGACCCACTCCGTCACCAGGGAAGACGACGCAATCGCCGAACCGCAGCCGTAGGTCTTGAATTTGGCATCCTCGATCACGCCATCCTTGCCGACCTTGATTTGCAGCTTCATAACGTCGCCGCAAGCCGGTGCGCCGACCATTCCGGTGGCGACGCCTTGGTCGTCCTTGGCAAAGGAACCGACGTTGCGCGGGTTTTCGTAGTGATCCAGTACTTTTTCGCTGTATGCCATGATGCAACTCCTAAAGTATTTCCAACTAGTCGTCCCCGCCCTCGGGGCAGGGGTTGGGGGGTGGGCTGTCCACCTTCCCCGAAGGGCCGCACATTGATGCGGCTTGCCGCATCAATGTGCGGCCCACTGGACGGAATTCAGGTCCACGCCGTCCTTGTACATTTCCCATAACGGGGAAAGCTCGCGCAGTTTGCCCAGCTTGTCGTGCAGCAGCTTGATAGTGAAATCGATTTCTTCTTCCGTCGTGAAACGACCCAGGGTGAAGCGGATCGAACTGTGCGCCAGTTCATCGGAGCGTCCCAGCGAACGCAGCACATAGGAAGGCTCCAGGCTCGCCGAGGTGCAGGCCGAGCCGCTCGACACGGCGATGTCCTTGACCGCCATGATCAGGGACTCGCCCTCGACGAAATTGAAGCTGACGTTCAGATTGTGCGGCACGCGCTGTTCGACATCGCCATTGACATAGGTTTCCTCGATGTCCATCAAGCCCTTGAGCAGCTTGTCGCGCAGCATGCGGATACGCTCGTTCTCGGTGGCCATTTCCAGGCGCGCCAGACGGAAACATTCGCCCATGCCGATGATCTGGTGCGTCGCCAGGGTGCCCGAGCGCATGCCGCGTTCGTGACCGCCGCCATGCATCTGCGCTTCCAACCGGATGCGCGGCTTGCGCCGAACGTAAAGCGCACCGATGCCCTTCGGGCCGTAGGTCTTGTGCGCGCAGAAGGACATCAGGTCAACTTTCAGCTTGCCCAGATCGATCGGCATCTTGCCGGTCGCCTGCGCCGCATCGACATGGAAGATCACGCCCTTCTCGCGGCAGATCTCGCCGATTTCGGCGATCGGCTGGATCACGCCGATCTCGTTGTTCACAGCCATCACCGAAGCGACCACAGTATCGGGCCGTAGCGCCGCCTTGAACTGCTCGACGGTGATCAGGCCGTTTTCCTGCGGCACCAGGTAAGTCGCCTCGAAACCCTGGCGTTCGAGTTCCTTGACGGTATCCAATACCGCCTTGTGCTCGGTGGACACCGTGATGATGTGCTTGCCCTTGGTTCCGGCGTAAAAATGCGCCGCGCCCTTGATTGCCAGATTGTTCGATTCCGTCGCGCCCGAGGTCCAGATGATTTCCTTGGCGTCCGCACCCACCAGCGCAGCAACTTCTTCGCGCGCTTCTTCCACGGCTTTCTCGGCTTCCCAGCCGTAGGAGTGGGAACGTGACGCCGGGTTGCCGAAGTGTTCGGTCAGCCACGGAATCATCTTCGCCGCTACGCGCGGATCGACCGGCGTAGTCGCGGAGTAGTCGAGATACACCGGCAGTTTCATGCCTGCAGTCATTACAGATTTCTCCAGTTCAGCTTGTCAGGGCCGTGAGACCCTTGAGTTGCAAGATTGTAGCCTTCAGCGCCGCAAGAAAATCGCGCACCTGCGTTGTCGTGTTGTCAGAACCCAGGCTGACGCGCACGGCGCCACGGGCAAGCGAGGACGCAACTCCCATTGCCAGCAACACATGCGATGGCTCCGGATTGGCGCTGGAGCATGCCGCTCCCGCCGCCACAGCAAAACCCGCGCGATCCAGCTTGCCGACCAGGGTCTCGCCGTCGATCCCGGCAATGGCGAAGTAACTGGTGTTGGGCAGACGCTCGGCATTACTGGCGAACACCGTCGCCCCCTGTGCCACCAGGCCGGCTTCGAGTTCTGCCCGCAAGGCAGCAATCTGCCCGCTGCCAGTGGCGATGCGAGCTGCCGCCAATTCGGCTGCAAGGCCGAAGCCGACTATCGCAGCAACGTTCTCGGTGCCTGAACGCAGGCCGCGCTCGTGACCTCCGCCAGCGATCAAGGCTTGCAGTTCGACGCGCTTGTCGACCACCAGTGCTCCCGCACCCTTGGGACCGCCCAGCTTGTGTGCGGAGAGCGTCAGGGCATGCACACCGGCTTCGTTGAGGGTTCGGAAATTGAGCGGACGTTTGCCGAATGTCTGCACCGCATCGGTGTGAAACCACGCCCGCGTCGGCTTGACCTGAGCGGCGAGCGTACCTACGTCCTGTATAACGCCGGTTTCGTTGTTCGCCAGCATGACGGAAACCAGCGCCGGCTTCTCATCGAGCACGGCGCGAAAGTCGGCGCTGGCGACACGGCAATCAGCATCCACGGCAATCTCGCGCAGACGCCAGCCGGAGCGCTTCAACTGTTTTGCCGGCTCGCGCACGCAGGGATGTTCGATAGCGGAAATCGCCACGATGCCCGGCGCAAGAAACGCGGCGGCGCCCTTGATGAAAAGATTGTTGGCCTCTGAGCCGCCGCTGGTAAACACCACTTCGGTCGGATGTGCACCCGCAGCATACGCCACCCGCTGCCGCGCCTCGTCGATCGCACGCCGCGCCGCACGGCCATACTCGTGACGACTGGAGGCATTGCCATAGTGCACCGCGAGATACGGCAGCATGCCCTCCAGCACGCGCGGATCCAGCGGCGTGGTGGCGTTGTGATCGAAATAGACGGGAGCGAACATGGCGGTGCTCAAACGCGATCAGGCGGCGACGAAAGCCTCGACTGGACGACGCAGGCGACGCGATGGACGCTCGTCGTGCAGGATGTTGGCCGCGGGCGCCCCGCTCTTCTCCTGCTGCTGGGCGACCAACTCCGCCAGGCTGACCGAATTGAGGTACTCGAACATCTTTTCGTTCAGGCTGGTCCATAGTTCGTGCGTCATGCAGGGCCGCTGGTCCTCGATGCAATCGCCCCTGCCACCGCATTGCGTGGCATCCAGCGACTCGTCGACCGCGTGGATGATGTCGGCGACAGAAATCGCTTCCAGCGACTTGGCCAGACAATAGCCGCCACCGGGTCCACGCACGCTGGACACCAACTGACGGCGGCGCAGCTTGCCGAACAACTGCTCAAGATACGAAAGGGAAATCTTCTGCCGCTCGCTGATGCCGGCCAAGGTTACCGGCCCGGTATGCTGGCGCAGGGAAAGATCGATCATTGCGGTTACCGCAAAACGTCCTTTGGTTGTCAGTCTCATGAGAACTCTCCGTCGGGGTAAATACTGTCGGGAAATGCACCAGGTAATACCTGAGCATTCCAGTCAAATATATTGTATCCCGATTAATTTAGTCAACTATTTTCGACAAATAGTTTGGATCGAACTTGTCGGCTGTGGCGACATCGTCTTCCAGCGACACTCCGGCGCGCGTCATGGTCTTCAGCAGGGCCTCGATGCGCCGGTCGGTTTCCACCGCGTGATTGAGCAGGCCGTGGATGGCCTGCGCCAGAGGATCATCCTGGGCACGCGTCACGGCATAGGCCGAAAAGCCCATCTGCCCAGCCTTGACTTCACGGTCGATCTCGCTCCGATCCTCGACAATGCGCGCCGGAATACCTACAGCAGTCGCCCCCGGGGGAACGTCGCGCACCACCACCGCGTTGGAACCGACCTTGGCGCCTTGGCCCAGAGTAATCGGCCCCAGCACCTTGGCGCCAGCACCGATCACCACGCCACGCAGCAAGGTGGGATGCCGCTTGCCCTTGTTCCAGGAAGTGCCGCCCAGCGTAACGCCGTGATAAAGCGTGCATTCGTCTTCGATCACTGCCGTCTCGCCGATGACCACGCCCATTCCATGGTCTATGAACACCCGCCGTCCAATTGTCGCGCCGGGATGAATCTCGATGCCGGTGATCCAGCGTGCAAAATGCGAGAGAAAGCGCGCCAGCCAGCGCAAACGTGCACTCCACAGCCAATGTGAAGCACGGTGCAGCGTCAGCGCATGAAAACCCGGATAGCAGGTCAGCACCTCCCATGTAGAACGGGCAGCGGGATCGCGTTCAAAAACGCAGGAAATATCTTCGCGCAAACGGGAAAACATGGATTGATCCATTAGTACTTTCTGAAATGGTAGAAATCCCGAGCGTCGGGGTCAAGCATTTATTTGCAATTCAGTTTTCAAGCTTGCGCGCGGCCTTCGCTGCATCTACTTCAATTGGGGTCTTCAGTCCCTTTTCCAACGCCGCGAACAAGCCGCGCAGGATCGCGACCTCCTCCTTTTCCGGGCCGGCACGGGAAAACATGCGCCGCAAGCGGGGAATCAGGCGCTTTGGGCTGGCTGGATCAAGAAACTCGCTGGACAAGGCCGCGCGTTCGATATGAGCGATCAAT
The DNA here is from genome assembly GCA_001828935.1 of Rhodocyclales bacterium RIFCSPLOWO2_02_FULL_63_24. Lineage (GTDB taxonomy): Bacteria > Pseudomonadota > Gammaproteobacteria > Burkholderiales > Rhodocyclaceae > Sulfuritalea. The sequence goes on along the minus strand of MHZX01000067.1, from coordinate 39,589 downwards.
CCCTCGACTTCGTCATGGCTTGCGAGCAAGCCCGCTCCGGATATGGCCGGAGGCCGGCCAGGATCGAGGGCCGCCAGTCTCAGTTCGTAGCACATCACCTGCACCGCTGCGGCGAGATTGAGCGAACTGAACTCGGCATTCACGGGAATCATCGCCCAGCGCCGACACATGGAAAGTTCGTCGTTGGAAAGCCCGGAGGTCTCGTTGCCGAACACCAGCGCAACATCCGCGGTGGCAGCCATCGTCACCAGTTCCGCGGCGCCGTCGCGTGCCCACAGCGCGGGCACCGCCAATTCCCTCCTGCGCGCCGTCATCGCCATGGCCAGCACTGTGCCGCTCAGCGCCGACGATAGCGAAGCGACGACGTCGGCGTTCACCAATACATCGGTGGCACCCGCCGCCATGGCATCCGCCTGGGCATCGGGGAAATTCCGCGGATTGACCAAAACCAGACGCGATAAACCCATGGTCTTCATCGCCCTCGCCGCTGCACCAATATTTCCCGGGTGACTGGGGTGAGAAAGAACGATGCGAATGCGATCGAGAACGGCAGGTGCGGGCAATGGCGTCGTGTTCATAGTATGTCTCGGTCCCTCTGGGCCGGGACGGTATCCCAGGATATGTCCCGGGCCCCTTGGGCCGAAACGGTATCCCGGGATAGAATTGCAAACTTCCTGCGCCGAATGCGCCCCTCTTGCCAGCCTCGCCTTAAAAGTCCATGCATCCCACGCTTAACATAGCCGTAAAGGCCGCGCGTCGAGCCGGTCAGATCATCAATCGCGCCAGTATGGACGTCGACAAACTCAGGATCGACGTCAAACAGCAGAGCGATTACGTAACGGAGGTTGACCGCGCCGCGGAAGCCGCAATCCTTGACGTACTGCGCGATGCCTACCCGGCCTACGGAATTCTAGCAGAGGAGTCGGGGCTGGCCGGCACCAGCGCCGACAGCGAATTCCAATGGATCATCGATCCGCTCGACGGCACCACCAATTTCATCCACGGCCTGCCGCAGTACGCAATCTCCATTGGCCTTGCGCACAAAGGTGTGATGACGCAAGCCGTGGTGTATGACCCCAACCGCAACGAAATCTTCACCGCCAGCAAGGGCGGCGGCGCCTTCCTCAACGAAAAGCGCATTCGCGTCGCCAAGCGCAGCAAGCTCGATGAGGCGCTGATCGGCACTGGCTTCCCGTATCGCGTGTTCGACCATATCGACGCCTATCTGGCGATATTCCGCGAAGTGGCGCAGAAAACGGCGGGCATGCGCCGCCCCGGTGCCGCCGCATTGGATCTGGCCTGGGTCGCCTGCGGCCGCATGGACGGTTTCTGGGAACTCGGCCTGTCGCCATGGGACATGGCCGCCGGCACCCTGCTGATCACCGAGGCCGGTGGTTTGGTCGGCGATCTGGCCGGTGAATCCAACTACATGAAAACCGGCAACATCATCGGCGGCAACCCCAAGATATTCGCGCAATTGCTGCAACTCATCGCGCCGCACCGGACTGCGGCCCTGGCCGCCTGATTCTGGCCTGATGTCGGCCGCCTTGACGGCCGCCGAACTGGCGGCGCACACCCCGGTAATGCAGCAATGGCTCCGCGCCAAGGCGGAGCACGCGGACAAGCTGCTGTTTTTCCGCATGGGGGATTTCTACGAGCTGTTCTACGAGGACGCCGAGCGCGCCGCGCGCCTGCTCGACATCACGCTGACCGCGCGCGGCCAGTCGGCCGGCAAGCCGATCCCGATGGCAGGCATTCCGTATCACGCCGCCGATGGCTATCTGGCGAAGCTGGTCAAGCTCGGCGTCTCGGTGGCGATCTGCGAACAGATCGGCGACCCGGCATTGACCAAGGGGCCGGTGGAGCGCGCGGTAACCCGCATCGTCACGCCGGGTACGCTGACCGATGCCAACCTGCTCGACGACAAGACGGACAACCTGCTGTTGGCGCTGACGATCGACCGCCAGCGCGCCGGCTTGGCTTGGCTCAACCTCGCCAACGGCGACCTGCGCCTGCTGGAAACCTCGCTCGACGCCCTGCCCGCCCACTTCGAGCGCCTGCGTCCGGCCGAACTGCTGCTGGCCGATAGCCACCGCTCCGCCTTGCCTGACAGCCGCGCCGTCAGCCAGCATCTGCCGGACTGGCATTTTGATACCCGCGCCGCCGCGCATGCGCTGGCCGAACACTTCGGTACGCGCGACTTGGCCGGCTTTGGCGTGCACAACGAAGAACTGGCCCTGGCGGCGGCCGGCGCGCTCTATCGCTATGCCCAGACAACACAGTTGCAGGCGCTGGCCCACGTCACCCAACTCAGCGTCGAGCACGAGGGCACCTACCTGCGTCTGGATGCCGCCACCCGGCGCAATCTGGAAATTTCAGAAACCCTGCGCGGCGAAGTCTCTCCCACCCTGCTCTCGCTGCTCGACACCTGCGCGACCAGCATGGGTTCGCGTTGGCTACGCCATTGCCTGCATCACCCGCTGACCGACCGCGCTATTCCACGCGCGCGACACGAAGCCGTCGCCGGACTGATTGGCGATGCCGGCAATGGGCCTTGCGCGGCGCTGGCCAAGGCACTGGCCGGCTTCGCCGACATCGACCGCATCACCGCACGCGTGGCGCTGAAAAATGCCAGGCCGCGCGACCTGTCCTCGCTACGCGACAGCCTTTCCCGCCTCGATAACATTCGCGCAACAGTTCCCGGAGGGACACACAGCGCTGGCGCTGGCGAGACGGCGACACGGCTGGCCGAACTGCTTGCCGCGCTGGCCACGCCACAAGCCTGCGTCGGCCTGCTGACCCAGGCCGTGGCGCAGGAGCCCGCCGCCCTGATCCGCGAAGGCGGCGTCATTGCACCCGGCTACAACGCCGATCTCGATGAACTGCGGGCGATCCAGCACAACTGCGGCGCCTTCCTCATCGAACTCGAAGCGCGGGAACGCGAACGCAGCGGGATTGCCAATCTCAAGGTCGAGTTCAACAAGGTGCATGGCTTCTACATTGAGGTCACTCACGCCAACGTCGAAAGAATTCCCGACGATTACCGCCGCCGGCAGACGCTGAAAAACGCCGAGCGCTACATCACGCCCGAACTGAAGAGCTTCGAGGACAAGGCGCTGTCCGCCAACGAACGCGCACTGGCGCTGGAAAAGCAACTCTGGGACGAACTGCTCGGCGCGCTGATGATCCACATTCCAGCACTGCAACGCATCGCCCGCGCGATTGCCGAACTCGATGGCCTGACCGCCTTCGCCACCGCCGCCGTACGTAACGATTACCGCCAGCCGGAGTTTTGCGACGAGGCAGCGATCGAAGTCGAGAGCGGTCGCCATCCGGTAGTGGAACGGCAGGTCGATAGCTTTATCGCCAACGAAACCCGTCTCTCGGCGGCGCGCCGCATGCTGCTGATCACCGGCCCCAACATGGGCGGCAAATCGACCTACATGCGCCAGGCCGCGCTGATCGTCCTGCTCGCCCACTGCGGCAGCTTCGTCCCCGCCGCGCGTTGCCGGCTGGGGCCGATCGACGCGATCTACACGCGCATCGGCGCCTCGGACGACCTTGCCTCCGGACGCTCCACCTTCATGGTCGAGATGACCGAGGCGGCGGCCATCCTGAATGGCGCGACGGACAAGTCGCTGGTGCTGATGGACGAAATCGGCCGCGGCACCTCGACCTTCGACGGCGTCGCGCTGGCCTTCGCCATCGCGCGCCATCTGATCGAGAAGAACCGCGCGTGGACGCTGTTCTCGACGCACTACTTCGAGCTGACCCGCCTGGCGCAGGATTACCCGGTATGCGCCAATGTGCATCTCGACGCGGTCGAGCATGGCCACAAGATCGTCTTCCTGCATGCGGTCGAGGAAGGCCCGGCCTCGCAGAGCTATGGCGTCCAGGTCGCCGCCCTGGCCGGCATGCCGCCCGCCGTGGTGCGCGAGGCGCGTCGCCGCCTGACGCTGCTGGAAAATCGTGAAGTTGGCTCGCTGGTCCAGCCCGACCTGTTTGCCAGCGCGCCGCCGCTGCCCGAACCGCCGCATCCAGCACTCGATGCCCTGCGCGACCTCAATCCCGACGACCTCAGTCCGCGCGAGGCGCTGGAAAAACTCTACCAATTGGTCCGCCAAGCCAAGGAGTGAAGCCGTTGCTGCGGCTCTGGCGGCTAATTCTGCTTGTTCTGCTGGTGCCGCCGGCAGCCGCCGAATCCGTGGCCTTCGGCCTGTTCGGCGACACGCCCTACACTCGTTGGGAGCGCGACCACCTGCCGGATCTGATCGCTGACATGGACAGCGAAAATCTGACCTTCGTGATTCATGACGGGGACCTCAAGAGCGGCGCCAGCATCTGCAGCGACGAGGTACTGAAAGACGTCCTGGCCTCCTTTCAGAAGTCCAGGCATCCGTTGATCTATGTCCCGGGCGACAACGACTGGACCGATTGTCATCGCCAAAGCAACGGTCGCTATGACCCGCTGGAGCGGCTGGGCAAGCTGCGCGAATGGTTCTTCGCCGGTAATTTTGCCTTGGGCCAGCGCCAGCTAAGACTTGAGCGACAGAGCAACGACAAAGCCTTTGCCAGCTATCGCGAAAACGTGAGGTGGGAAGCCGGCGGTGTTTTGTTTGTCGCCCTCAATCTGCCGGGCAGCGACAACAACTTTCATGGCACGCGAAGCAACGGCGAACCCGGCGCCGAGTTCATCGAACGCAGCGCCGCCAACCGCGCCTGGCTGGCCCAGGCATTTGCGCTCGCACGCAGCAGGAAACTGGCGGGCATCCTGATCGCGATCCAGGGCAATCCCGGCTTTCATGCCGCCAATGCCGGCAAATCCAACCCCGGCTACCGCGACTTCCTGATCCAGTTGCGCGAAGCAACCCAAGCTTTTCCCGGCCAGGTCGTGCTGGTGCATGGCGACACCCACCGTCATCAGGTCAATCAGCCGATGGAAGACCCGGAAAGCGGAGAAACGGTGAAAAATTTCACTCGAGTCGAAACCTTCGGCTCGCCCTTTTTCGGCTGGGTCAGGGGTCAGGTTGACGCAACTGATCCGCAGGTCTTCAGGTTCTCGCCACGCGTCTGGAAGTCGCCGCAGCCGAACTGAGCGTCAGTGAATCTCGTCTTCGGACAGCACCGGCGCCGGAAGAACCACAATCCCTTCTTCAAGCAGATCGCGGGTCTCATCGGCCGTCGCCACACCGCGAATGTTGCGCGCGGGAACTTCGTCGTAGTGAATGCGGCGCGCTTCTTCCGGAAAACGCTCGCCGACGTTCTCCGCCTGGCGCGCGAGGGTCATCAGGACCCGATGCATTTGCGCCACGCCGGGTACGCTAACCGCCGTCGATGGCTTTTCCGTGTAGACCACCTCGGTCGCACCTCGTTTTACGTGAGGCGCCGATGGCAACTGGGTCACCGCCGATGTCTGGCACTGAGGGCAATGCACGAGGCGACTCTGGCTTTGGTTGCGAAACGCTTCACCCGATGCAAACCACCCTTCGAAGCGGTGTCCGTGGTCGCAAAGAAGATTGAGTACTATCACGTGGTGCCCGGAACCGGAATCGAACCGGTATGGCTTGCGCCGAGGGATTTTAAGTCCCTTGTGTCTACCAATTTCACCATCCGGGCCCGATAAAAAACTCGAAGCGGAGGAACACTGGAGGCGCGACCCGGAATCGAACCGAGGTACACGGCTTTGCAGGCCGCTGCATAACCACTCTGCCATCGCGCCAGGGTCGAGGGACCATGACTGGAACTACCGGAACTAAAAAGGGAAAGCGCCGAAACGCTTTCCCTTGGGAATCTGGAGCGGGAGAAGAGTCTCGAACTCTCGACCTCAACCTTGGCAAGGTTGCGCTCTACCAACTGAGCTACTCCCGCAGAACAGGCGCGCATTATAGCGTCCGCTTTCGATGTGTCAACGACTGCGCGCCGAGATTTCCGGCCACGCTTTTTGCAAGTAGTAAATCATCGACCACAACGTCAGCAGCGCGGCGACCCAAAGCGACCAGGTGCCGACCCGATACACGTCGAGCGGGCCGATCGGCGTGTGCCACAACAGAAGCGGAATCGCCGTCATCTGCGCGATGGTTTTCAGTTTCCCGATCAATGAAACGGCGACGCTCTTCGCCGCACCGATCTTTGCCATCCACTCGCGCAAGGCCGAGATGGCGATCTCGCGACCGATGATGATGAAAGCCAGCATGACATCGGCACGATCGAGCCGCACCAGCACCACCAGCGCCGCAGCCACCATCAGCTTGTCCGCCACCGGGTCGAGGAAGGCACCGAAGGCCGAGGTCTGGTTCAGCTTGCGTGCCAGCCAGCCATCGACCCAGTCGGTGATGGCGGCGACCAGAAAGGCAGCCGTCGCCACCAGGTTCTGCTCGGCGATTGTCAGCGGCAGGTAGTAAACACCTACCACCAGGGGAATCAGGAGAATGCGCGCCCAGGTCAACAGATTCGGAATATTCAGCGGCATGTCATCTCAACATCTTGTGTATTTCATCGGCCAGGCGCCGCGATATCCCATCGACACGACACAAGTCTTCAACAGTGGCAGCCCTTACCCCGTCGAGGCCGCCAAATTGCGCCAGCAGCTTCTTGCGCCGCGCCGGCCCGACACCCGCGACATCTTCCAGCTTCGAACGCCCGCGCGCTTTTGCGCGCCGCGCCCGATGACCGACGATGGCGAAGCGATGCGCCTCGTCGCGAATTTCCTGGATCAGGTGGAAGCCGGCATGGTCCATGCCCAATTGTAGCGGCATGCTGCGCCCATGCACGAAGAGTGTTTCCAGTCCCGGCTTCCTGTCCTCGCCCTTGGCCACGCCAATGCTGGCCAAATGATCCAGGCCCAACTCGGCGAACACCTCGCGTGCGATTCGATGCTGGCCCTTGCCGCCATCGATCAGAACCAGATCAGGCGCCGTCGTCTCGCCGGTGGCCACCTTCTCGTAGCGTCGCGTCAGGGCCTGGCGCATCGCCGCGTAGTCGTCGCCGGGCTGGATGCCTTCGATGTTGAAACGGCGGTAGTCGCCTTTCTTCATCGCACCATCGACGCAGACCACGCAGGACGCCACCGTGGCCTCGCCCATGGTGTGGCTGATGTCGAAGCATTCGATGCGGCGCGGCGGCTCGGGCAGGTCGAGCGCCTCCTGCAAGGCCGCCAGACGCCCGCTGCTGCGAATTTTGGCTTGCCGCCGTGCCTGCACCGCCAACTGCGCATTGGTCGTCGCCATCTCAACCCAGGCGCGTTCCATCTCGTTCCGCGGCGGCCCCGAACTGACGCCGCCAGGCAGATCCTCGATCGGATATGGGCTCAATATCATCTGCGCCGGGGCCGGCAGCTCCACATAGTGCTGGGCGACAAAGGCCGCCAAGCCCTCGGCGGCCTCCGCCTCGGCCGCCGCCTGCGGGAAGTAGGCGCGATCACCGAGATGCAGCCCTCCGCGCACCATGGCCAGATTCACGCACAGGTTGCCGCGCTCGACCACAGCGACGATGATGTCGACATCCGTATCCCGTGTCGAACTGACGTACTGGCGATGCAGCACGGCCTGCAAGGCCCTGATCTGGTCGCGCAAGGCGGCGGCGTCCTCGAAGCGCAGCGCCGTGGCGGCGACTTCCATCTGCTGCGTCAGGCCGTCAATCACTTCCGAGTGGCGTCCGCGCAGGAACATCTCGGCCAACCGCACGTCGGCGGCATAGTCCTGTGCTGAAATCAATCCCACGCAGGGCGCCTTGCAGCGCTTGATCTGATGCATCAGGCAGGGCCGCGTGCGGTGGGCGAACACGGCCTCTTCGCAGGTACGCAACAGAAATGTTTTCTGGATCAGTTGGATGCTCTCGCGCACCGCCAGACCATTGGGAAAAGGCCCGAAATAATGCGATTTCTTTTCGAAGGCGCCGCGATGGTAGAACAGCCGAGGAAACTCGCCGCCGCCGTCTTTGCCACCGATGCCGATGTAGGGATAGGACTTGTCGTCGCGAAACAGGATGTTGTATTTCGGCCCGAGCTTCTTGATCAAGGTGTTTTCCAGGATCAGCGCCTCTGCCTCGGAACGTGTCGCCGTCACCTCCATGGTCGCCACCTGCTGCAGCATCAGAGCGATGCGAGGACTGTGGCCGGTCTTTTGAAAATAGGATGAGACGCGCTTCTTCAGATTCTTCGCCTTGCCCACGTACAAGACCTTGCCTTCGCCATCGAGCATGCGATAGACGCCGGGCGCGTCGGTCAGGGTCGCCAGGAATTCCTGCGAATCGAAACCTGCGCTCTGCGCGCCGGGATTCCCGCTACGCGGGCCGGCGTTAGGCATCGAGCTCATCACGGATCTTGTGGAAGACATTCTGGAAGTCGGCGCTGGTGAGACGGCGAGTCTGGGTGTTGTAGCGGCTGCAGTGGTAACTGTCGATCAGGATGCGGCCGTCGGGCAAGACATGGCGTTCACCATGGCCGAAGACCAACGCCGACTGCTTGAGCCCCAGCGCCATCAGCACCGCCTTGTGCGCCACCAGCCCAAGCGCAAGGATCACCCGGACGTCGGGCGAATTTCTCAACTCGGCCGCCAAGTAATGGTTGCAGGTCCTGATCTCGGCCGGCTCCGGCTTGTTTTCCGGTGGCAAGCATTTCACTGCATTGGTGATGCGGCAATCGGAGAGCCGCAGGTCATCGTCTGCGGCCAGCGATACCGGCTTCGAGCCGAAACCAAAGGCATGCAGTGTTTCATAGAGCAGGATGCCCGCATAGTCGCCGGTAAAAGGCCTGCCCGTACGATTCGCGCCGTGCATGCCGGGCGCCAGGCCAACGATCAGCAGGCGAGCCCGCGGATCGCCGAAGGGCAGCACAGGACGGGCGTGATAGTCGGGGTTGCGACTGCGCACAGCGGCGAGGAAACCTGCCAGCCGCGGACAGTCGGTACAACGTAATAGTGCGTTCATTCGGCTAGGATACCGCCTCGCCATGACCAACAATCCAACGCGCTGCGACATTTTCTGCACCGTCATCGACAACTATGGCGATGCCGCAGTCTGCTGGCGTCTGGCACGCCAATTGGCCGACGAATACGGTTGGCGGATGCGGCTATGGATCGACGATCTGGCCCCCTTGCAGCGACTCGCGCCGGATTACGCCGCCAGTCCGGTTGAAGTGCAACCGTGGCCCACGCCGTGGCTGGCCACCGAACCCGCCGATGTGGTGATCGAAGCCTTCGGCTGCGAACTGCCGCCGATTTACGTGGACGCCATGGCGGCCCGCAGCCAGCCACCGGTCTGGGTCAATCTCGAATACCTCTCGGCCGAACGCTGGGTTGCCGGCTGTCACGGCCTGCCCTCGCCGCACCCGCGCCTGCCGCTGGTCAAGCACTTCTTCTTTCCCGGGTTCTCCGACGGCACTGGCGGGCTGCTGCGCGAGCGAGACTACGACGCGCGTTGCAAGGCTTTCGACGAAACGGCCTTCCGCACCGAGTTCGGCCTGCCCGCCAAATTACCGGACGAACTGACGATTTCATTGTTCAGTTACGAAAACCCCGCGTTGCCGGAATTACTCAGAGCCTGGGCCGACGCGGAGCGACCGATCCGGTTGCTGCGGCCAGGCAACAGCGAGGCCGCCTGGATACGCGGCAATCTGAGCGTCCATCCCCTGCCCTTCCTGCCCCAGACACGCTACGACGAACTGCTCTGGGCCTGCGACCTCAACTTTGTCCGCGGCGAGGAATCTTTTGTCCGCGCCCAGTGGGCCGCCAAATCTTTCGTCTGGCACATTTATCCGCAAGCCGACGACGCCCACCGCGCCAAACTGGATGCCTTCCTGGATATTCATCCCGCCGGAGCGCAATTGAAAGCCTTCTGGCACGCATGGAATGGCGTTGGCACGCCTGACTGGCCCGATTTTGCCGCCCGCCTGCCCGGTCTGGAAGAAGCTTCGCAACAATGGGCAATAACACTCGCCGCGCGCCCCGATCTTGCCAGCAGGCTTGTGCAGTTCTGCCTTGAAAGGCTAAAATAGCGGGTTATTAATTTTCGCTTCAGGAAGCACTGCCATGAAAATCGCCCAGGAACTCCGTGCCGGCAACGTCATTATGGTCGGCAACGAACCACTCGTCGTGCAAAAAGCCGAATACAGCAAAGGCGGCCGCAGTTCGGCGGTCGTCAAGTTCAAGTTCAAGAATCTGCTCACCGACGCTGCGTCAGAGGCCATCTACAAAGCCGACGACAAGTTCGAGCAGGTGGTGCCCGACCGCAAGGAATGCACCTACTCCTATTTCGCCGACCCCATGTACGTGTTCATGGACGCCGAGTACAACCAGTACGAAGTCGAAGGCGAAAACATGAGCGATGCGGTGAACTACCTCGAGGACGGCATGCCGGTCGAAGTGGTGTTCTACGACGGCAAGGCGATTTCGGTGGAAATGCCCAACAGCGTGGTGCGCGAAGTGATCTACACCGAGCCCGCAGTCAAGGGTGACACCTCGGGCAAGGTCATGAAGCCCGCCAAGATCAGCACCGGCATGGAACTGCCCGTGCCGCTGTTCGTCGAGATCGGCAACAAGATCGAAATCGACACGCGTACCGGCGAGTACAAGAACCGCGTCAAGTAATCGCGTTTCACTTCGGCAAAGCAACGGGCAGCCTGGCTGCCCGTTGTTGTTTCCGCGACAACAATTGAGCCCTACGCCAGCGCTCGCTCCGCCAACCGCACCCAGTAACGAATGCCGGTGGCGATGATCTCGTCGTTGAAGTCGTAGTGCGGGCTGTGCAGCATGCAGCCGCCTTCACCCGGGCCGTTCCCCAACCAGACATAGCAGGCCGGCACCACCCGTGCCAGGTAGGCAAAATCCTCGGCGCCCATGCTCGGCGCCAGGTGCGTCAGTACTTGGCCGTCACCCACCACCTGCCGCGCCGCTTCGCGGGCGATGAAGCTCGGATCAGGCGCATTGACCGTGGGCGGATAGCCGCGCTCGTAGCGCAGATCGATGCTCACGCCGTAAGTCGCCTCGATGCCGGTGCAAACGCGCCGCAAGCCGAGTTCAAGCGCGTCCTGCAACTCGCCGTTGAGCGTGCGCACCGTCCCTCCGAGCACGGCGGACTCGGGCAGGACATTGTCCGCATGGCCGGCATGAAAACGGGTAACGCTGACCACCGCCGCCGCCAACGGGTCCGTGTTGCGCGATACCAGGGATTGCAGGGCCTGCACCAGAGCGCTGCCGGCCAGCACCACATCCACCGCCTGATGCGGCATCGCGGCGTGGCCGCCGCGTCCGGTAAGCTCGATTTCGAAGCGATCGGTACCCGCCATCACGGGGCCTTCGGTAACGCCGAAACTGCCGGCCGGCATGCCCGGCCAATTGTGCAGTCCGAACACCATGCCCATAGGGAAACGATCGAACAAACCCTCCTCCACCATCACCCGGCCGCCGCCCTCATGTTCTTCCGCCGGCTGGAAAATGAAATACACGGTGCCGTCGAAATTGCGCAGCGTGCTCAAAGCCTCGGCCGCGCCCAGCAGCATCGCCGTATGACCGTCGTGGCCGCAGGCATGCATCTTTCCTTTGTGCGTCGAATGATGCGGAAAGGTGTTGAGTTCCGCCAAGGGCAACGCATCCATGTCGGCCCGCAGCCCGATTGCGCGCTTGCTGGTTCCCAGCGAGAGCTTTGCCACCACGCCGGTGCGGGCGATCCCGCGATGGACTTCCAGCTTCAGGCCTTCCAGATAGTCGGCAACCTTCGCCGCGGTACGATGTTCGTCGAAGGCCAACTCGGGATGCGCGTGAATATCGCGACGCAGGGCGGCGATCTTCGTCGTCAGTGTCGGCAGCAGTTCATTGATCATGGCAGAGTCCCCATGCCGTTTCCGGTATTGCTCAAGGTACCAATCCTAGCCCAAACCGAAGCCTCGATCGTCGTCCCCGGATTTTCCGGTATCTTTGCGCCACGATGATCACCTCCGCCCGCCGCATTGCGCATCTCGACATGGACGCCTTCTACGCGTCGGTCGATCTGTTGCGTTATCCCGAACTGCGCGGCCTGCCAGTGGTGATCGGCGGACGCCGTGATCATCAGCCAACACAACAGGCGGACGGCAGCCGCCGGTTTTCCCGTCTGCGTGACTATGTCGGGCGCGGCGTCATCACGACCTCGACTTACGAGGCGCGTGCGCTCGGCGTGTTCTCCGGCATGGGCGTCATGAAGGCGGCGCAACTGGCCCCGGATGCCGTTCTGCTGCCAATCGACTTCGATGCCTATCGCCATTACTCACGCCTGTTCAAGACGGCCGTCGCGGCCATAGCGCCACAGATAGAAGACCGTGGCATCGACGAGATATACATCGATCTGACGGACCTCCCCGACGATACCCTCGCTCTCGCGCGGCGCATCAAGCACGCGGTGAAGGACGCCACAGGACTCTCCTGCTCGATCGGCATCAGTCCCAACAAGCTGCTGTCAAAAATCTGCTCGGATCTCGAAAAACCGGATGGACTCACGATCCTGGACCAGAGCGACATCCCGCGCCGCATCTGGCCGTTGCCGGTACGCAAGATCAACGGTATCGGCCCCAAAGCCGGCGAAAAGCTGGCGGCGCTTGGCATCGCCACTATCGGCGAGCTCGCGCATGCGAAGCCGGCGTTCCTCCAAAGTCATTTCGGCCGCAGCTACGCCGAATGGTTGCACCAGGCTTCGCATGGGATCGACGAGCGACCGGTGGTAACGCATTCCGAACCCAAATCAATCAGCCGGGAAACCACCTTCGAACGCGACCTCCATCCGCGCCATGACCGTAGCACCCTGTCCGAAGTGTTCACCGCGCTTTGCACCCGCGTCGCAGGCGATCTCCAGCGCAAGGGCTATCTCGCCCGCACTATCGGCATCAAACTGCGCTTCGAGGACTTCCAGACGGTGACGCGCGATCTGACGCTGCCCAATCCCACGGCCGACCCGGCCGCCATCCGTCGCGCAGCGGGCGAGTGTCTGCGCCGCGTGCCGTTGGAGCGCAGGCTGCGCCTGCTCGGCGTGCGTACCAGCGCACTCTCCGCAAGCAGCGCACAACCGGTGACGGCCGCAGCGGCGCAAGGCGAACTGCCGCTCACCGCACCTGCTTGTTGACGATCGTGCTGCAATGGGACTCTTCCTCTGGCTCATCATCCTGCTTGGCATCGCCTGGAGCCTGGCCGATTTCCAATTGCGCGCACGTATCGAGGACGACATTCCGCCGCCAACCGCGACCCGGCCAGCGCCCGCGACCGCTTCCAGTCCGGAGGCAAGCAACCCTCCCGACGCACCTTCGTCCGTGACGCAGGCCCAATCTAGCGACAGCACAGACACTCCCACCGAGTCCGCGCCGACGCGCGTTGTCCAGACCGATGGCCGTCAGCCCCCGCCCAGCGGACAAGCGCAGGACGATTAGCGTCAGACCATGCTCAATAGCCTGTAGAGCGGCCTTCGATTTCCGGCAGCGTTTCGTCGGTGATCAGCGACCAGATCACGCGAACGATGGATTCCGACGCGATCACCGTGTGGCGGTTGCCGACAGCCAACATCTTTTCGCGCAACTCGCGCCGCACCGCCGGCAAGCCGGTCAAATCGAACAGCACATCGACGCCGCCGCCCAAAGCCACTATCTCGTCCAGCGTGCGGAGCGGAACTCCCTCCGCCACCGCCTGCTTGCGGCCCGGCGTATCGCTGACTTCGGCGACACAGAGTAGTTCGATCCCCTGCTGGCGCCGCGCCCGCATCTGCTTGAAGAATGCGGAACCGATACGGCCCATGCCGACGATGGCAATTTTTTGAGTGCTCATGAACTTCTCCCTGAATTGAAGGTTGCGCGAACGCGAAATTTGTCGCTTAGGCGGAGACACCTTGCAACGAAGCATGGGTTTTGTCAAAAGCGGCCCTCGGGCGTTTCTGCGTCCACCCACAGAGGAATCCGGAACCACGAGAATCTTCGCCCCCAGGGCCGATCTGACAAACGTCGTGCTGCCGCGCGCTATTCCCGATAGAGAAGATGTTTCGCGCGCACCTCGCGGAACTGAAGGAGCGCGTCCTGCCATGCCGCCGCGACGCGACGCGGGTCCTCGCCGACGCGAATCGCCTCCAGCGTCGCGCGCGACCCGAGCGAGCCGAGGATGCGATCGAGCTGGAAATTCTTCGGGTAGAGCGAGTGCAGCGCGTGCGCGAGTTCAATGCCGAGCAGGGGCGCGTCGAGGGACTCACGGTCGAGCAGATGGATGCGCACGCCGTGGCAGCGTTGTTGCCGGTAGCGGTTGTCCGCCGGCGTGAAGCTCGCAGCCTCGAAGCGCACTCCGGGAATGGCGCGGGCGTTGAGCGCGCGGGCCAGTGCGTCTGCGTCGATCCAGGGAGCGCCGACCAGTTCGAAGGGGGTCGCCGTGCCGCGCCCTACGCTCAGCCTGGCGCCCTCGATGATGCCGACTCCCGGATAGAGGATGGCGGCGTCAAGGCTACGGAGGTTGGGCGAAGGGGCGATCCAGGCGCGCCCGGTCTGGTCATACCAGTCGCCGCGACGATAGCCGCGCATCGTCACTACTTCCAGTTGGGCGCCGATGCGGTTCTCGGCGTTGAACAGCCGCGCGAGTTCGCCGACCGTCATGCCATGACGCACCGGCAGCGGGAAATAGCCGGTGAAGGAGCGCAGCTCGGGATCGAGCAGCGGCCCTTGTACCGCCTCGCCGCCCAGGGGATTGGGCCGGTCCAGCACATAGAACGGAATGCCCTGCGCCGCCGCGGCTTCCATGGCGTACGCCATCGTCGTGATGTAGGTGTAGAAACGGGCGCCGGCATCCTGGACGTCGAACACCAGGGCGTCGAGACCGGCGAGCATGTCCGGTGTCGGCCGCAGCGTCGCGCCGTAAAGGCTGTAGATCGGCAGCCCGCTGGCGGCGTCGGTGGCGGAAGCGATGCGCGTGTCCAGCTCGCCGCTGCGGCCGTGCTCGGGCGTAAACAGCGCGGCGAGCTGAACGCCCGGCGCCCGACGCAACAGATCGAAGCTGCTGCGTCCGGCCGCATCGACACCGCTGTGATTGGTGATGAGGCCGATGCGCCGTCCCGCCAGCGGTGCGAAACCCGCACCGGCGAGGACGTCGATGCCGGTCGCCAGCGGCTCGCGGCGCAATGGCCGGAGGCTAGCATAGGGCGCCAGCACCGGCTGCGCCGCCGAGACTTGCGCCCAGGACAGCGGGCCCAGGGCCGCACCGACCGCGGCGACGATCTGCCGCCGCAAGGGCTCGGCGTCGCCGCGGCCATCGGGGTGCACACGGTGGCTGAGGACAATGACGAAGGTCTGGCTGACCGGATCGATCCACAGCGCGGTGCCGGTGTAGCCGAAATGGCTGATGGCGCCGACCGGCGGCAGTTCGTCACGGTTGGCGGCGAAGGGCGCTTCGCTGCGCCAGCCGAGCCCGCGCAACTGCGGCGCGCCTGCCAGTTGCGGCAGCCCCAGCCGGGCGACCGTGTCCGCGCGCAGGATGCGCTCGCCATGCGCCATGCCCGCGTCAAGCAGGGCCTGGGCAAATAACGCAAGGTCGTCGGCGGTGGCAAACAGCCCGGCATGCCCGGCCACGCCGCCCATGCGGCGCGCCATCGGATCGTGCACTTCACCCTGGCGCAGCCGCCCACCGCGAAAGCCAGTTGGCGCAACGCGTTGGCGCAGCGCTGGCGTCGGGCGAAAACGCGTGTCCTGCATGCCCAGCGGCTCGAAAATGCGGCGCTGGCAATACACGTCCAGAGACAGGCCGGAGACGCGCCGTACCAATTCGCCCAGCACCGCGAAATTGATGTCGCTGTAGATGACCCGGCTGCCGGCGGGCGCGACCGGGCGCTCGGCAGCAATCAGCTTCAGCGCGGCGCCATAGCCGGACCAGTCCGCCCGCATGTCGAGGTCGGGACGCAGACCCGAGCTGTGGGCCAAGAGCTGGCGCACCGTGATTGGCCCTTTGTCATTGGCTTTGAAGGCCGGCCAGTAGTGGGCAACCGCAGCGTCCAGGCGCAGGCGTCCCGCTTCGACCAGTTGCAGGACCGCCGTGGTGGTGGCGATCGCCTTGGTCAGCGACGCGAGGTCGAACACCGTGTCCGCGGTCATCGGCTGCGGCGCCGGCGCGACGGTTCGGTTGCCGAAGGCCTGGCGATAGACGATCCGGCCGCGATGGCCGATCTCCACGACGGCGCCGGGCAGGTTTCCTGCATGGATTTCGCCTTCGACGATGGCGCCGATCGACGCCAGCGCCTCGACATCCAGGCGGCCGCCTTGTTCCGCCGCTGCCGTCGTCAGCGTGGCACACAGGCACAACAGCACCGCCTTGGCGAGGACGCCCATGGGCTAAGGAGATTCCGCGGCGGGGGAAGCGGCGCGCAGTCCGGCAGTGCTGTAACGGTTGTGCGGATTCCACAACATCCAGCCGTCGCTGCCGAACGCCTCGGCAGCGTCAATCTGTTGCTGGATTTCCTTGTCCGCAAACGGGCGGTGATCGAAGGCATAGTCGCGGAAGGCCTGCAGCCACGGGCGGAAACGCAGCGGCGACAGCCCGCTGCGCTCGCCCGCCCGCGCCAGGCTCAAGGCCACGATTTCCTGCGGGTGGGCCACCGGGTCGCGGAAGCCTGGAATCCCGTACTGGAAGCCCGAGGGATAGAGCATCGGCGAGAGGTAGTCGAGTTGCGGCGCCAGCGCATCGAGCCGCTGGCCGATAAAGGTGTCATTGAGGTTCCAGCAAACGTAGCCGAAGATATCGGCGGCAAGGAAGACATTGTAGGGGGCGAGTCGCTTCTTCGCCGCGGCGAGGAAGCCGGCCACGGCGCCGACGCGGTTCGGCTCGGTATTGGCCTGAACAAACGCCAGGCCGTCGGTATCGGGAAAACGCAGGTAGTCGAACTGGATCTCGTCGAAACCGATGGCAGCCGCCTCGGCCGCGATATCGAGGTTGTAGTCCCAGGCCTCCTGCCGAAATGGATCGATCCAGGCCAGGTGTTCGCGGTCGCGCCAGATTGCGCCGCCACGGCTTCTCACCGCCAGCTCCGGCCTTGCCGTGGCGAGCGGATCGTCCTTGAAGACGACGATGCGCGCGATCAGGTAAATGCCCTTCTGCCGCAGGGAATCCACCAGTCCGTGGATATCCCGCACCGTGGTGACCGCTTGCGCGCCCACCTCGCCGGCCAGCGCGACGGCGCTCTTGTAGGGAATCATGCCGCGGTCGCCCTTGACGTCGATCACGAGTGCGTTGAGTTCGGTGCGCCCGATCAGGTCGACCGCCGACTGGCGCAAGGCCTTGTCGCCGATGCCATAGAAGGAAAGATAAAGCGCCTTGGGTCGGAAGGGCACCAGGCGTATTTCGAGCGACCGGCCGTCCCCTGCCTCGACCTCGCGCGCGGCACGGCGGTAACCGACGGCGCGCGCCGCGACGGTCGGCCCGACGGCCCCGATGCGGAAGACGCCGTGCGCGTCGGTGCGCACCGTCGTCTGCGCCACGGTGACAACGGCGTCGACAATCGGCTGGCCGCTGTGCGCGTCGATCACCCTGCCGTCGAGCGCTGCCACGCCGCCCGGCAGCAGCAGCGCACCGAACAAGGCCAGAGCGGCCAGCAGCGGCGTCCTCATGGCCGCCGGCGCAGAGCTTCGACGCCCGGCCGCAACAGTTGCTGGAATTCGCCAATGCCGACGGCATCGGTCATCAGGCAGCGCGGCAATGCCAGGAGTCGGTCGGCGGGGCGCGGACGCCGACACTCCAAGGTAAAGCCGGCGAGGTAGCCGGCGCTGCGGGCAGCCGCAATCAACTCCTCGTCGTAAATACCAAACGGCCAGGCCAGCAGATTTGCGTCGACGCCGAGGCGCTGCGCCAGAATCCGTCGCGGCTTGACAAGCTGCGTGCGCAGCAACTCGCCATAGGCGTCGGGAGACAGTCGCCTTTTTTCCTGCCTGAAATTCGGATGCCAATAAGTGTGGGACTGGATATCGAACCAGCCCGATTGCCGCAGCTCTTCGAGTTGCGCCCAGGTCAGTGCGTAGCTCGCATTGGAGATCGCCGAGGGGTAGATGAACAGGGTGACCGGAATCCGGTAGCGCCGCACCAGCGGCAGCATCTCCGAATACACCGAGCGATGGCCGTCATCCACGGTGATCGCCACCGCCTTCTCCGGCAGGCGCCCGGCGCCGCCGTCGATGCGCGCCACCAACTGCCGCAAGGGCACCACCGCATAACCTTGGTCTTTGAGCAACTCCAGTTGCGCCGCAAACATCGCAGTCCGCACTGTCATGCTGTCGGCTGCGCTCGGGCCGAAGCGATGATAGACCAGGACGGGCGCCAAGCCCTCGTCGTTGCCTACCTGCGCCGCGGCCCCCGCTGCAACCGCGGCGCACGCGACGACCCCCAGCATCCACCCGATCATGGTCATATGCGATCCAGCGGCGAAGCTTCAGTTTGTCATCTGCCGCGCCGCAGCCCGTCAACGGAGCCTTATGCGCGAGCCACCCTGCTCAGAATCTGCCTGATCAACAGATCCTGATCCTTGAGCCGCTCACGATACGCCTTACTATCCGTATGGCTGATTTCGGTTCTCATCTCGGATAGAAAACTTCTCAACACTTCGGTCAGCATCTCCTGTTCCTGATCATTGAGTTCCAGTTGCATCATGATCACCTCCTCTCGGAACTATCATCGCAAACACCACAAGCAAACGCCGCGGCGATCCGCCAAGCAAGGCGGACCCGATTTCGCGGGTCCGCGTTTCCCTGCCCTTACGCGGGGTGGTGGTCATGCCACCACTTCTCGAACTCCTTGTCGCTGAACATGGCCCACGTTGCCATCGCCGTAACGCCAACGCCGACTATTACGGTATTCATGGCGACCCCGGTATGGAACGCAAAGGCCAGTGTCCAAGGCGAAACGATCATCCACACCCCGAACACCATGTTGATCCATTCCTCCCACGCCCGCGGCAAATACACCGCATACGCCGCAAACGCCATTGTCACCGCGCCGACGACGTAGGCATTCCACGTCGCGCTCATGACGCTGTCCATATAACCCATGGCCCACGGCGAAACGAACAACCACGCGCCGAGCACCAGATTGACCATGTCTTGCCATCGTTTGGTTGTCATGGCGATCAC
Organism: Rhodocyclales bacterium RIFCSPLOWO2_02_FULL_63_24; assembly: GCA_001828935.1. Lineage (GTDB taxonomy): Bacteria > Pseudomonadota > Gammaproteobacteria > Burkholderiales > Rhodocyclaceae > Sulfuritalea. The sequence continues at coordinate 20,493 of MHZX01000067.1, read as the reverse complement.
GCCTCCTTTCGATCTACGGGAACTGCCCGATGAGACAACTATTTCGACGACTTTTCCGCTCGATAGTTCCTCCATCAATGCCGTGGAATCCGGCGCCAGGCCTTCGTCGAGGGGCATCAGCGCAACGCGCTACGGCAGATGCCCCAGCCGTCCGCGCGGCAAGGCGAATGGCCGCCGAAATTGAGCCTAAGATGGCAAAGTCCACCCCGCAGGAGAGACCCCATGGCCGCTATTCGAATAGTGACACTTTTCCCGATGCGGAACGCATCATGAGCGGGACACGAACCGAACGCGATTCCTTCGGCAGCATCGAGGTGCCGGCCGAACGGCTGTGGGGAGCGCAGACCCAGCGCTCGCTCCAACACTTCGCCATTTCCAGCGAGCGCATGCCGGAGGAAATCATCCTCGCCCTGGCGGCGGTGAAGTCCGCCTGCGCCCAGGTCAATCGCGAACTCGGATTGTTGGCCGCGGACAAGGCTGCGGCCATCGTCGCCGCCGCCGAGGAAGTGCTGTCCGGCAATCATTCCCAGGAGTTTCCGCTGTCCGTGTGGCAGACCGGCTCCGGCACGCAGAGCAACATGAACATGAACGAAGTGCTGGCCAACCGTGCCGCGGAGCTGCTCGGCGGCAAGCGCGGCGCCGACGGCAAACGGCGTCGCCGCGTCCATCCCAATGACGACGTCAATCTTGGGCAGTCGTCGAACGACATCTTTCCCACCGCCATGCATCTTGCGGCAGCCCTCGGCATCGTCCGCGCGCTGTTACCGGCGCTGGCTCGCCTGCGCGCCGGGCTGGCGGAGCGCGCCGCTGCATTCGCCGACATCGTCAAGATCGGCCGCACCCATCTGCAGGACGCGACGCCGTTGACCCTGGGCCAGGAGTTCTCCGGCTACTGCGCCCAGCTCGACCATGCCGCGGCGGTCATCGATACCGCCCTGCCCTCGCTCTATCCGCTCGCCGTCGGCGGCACCGCGGTCGGCACCGGCCTCAACACCCACCTGGAATTCGGGTCCCGCGTGGCGGCGGAACTCGCCCGCAGCAGCGGCTTGCCCTTCGTCAGCGCCGCCAACAAGTTCGCCGCGCTGGCCGCCCACGACGGCCTGGTCGCCGTGCATGGCGCGCTCAAGACACTCGCCGTGGCGCTGCTGAAAATCGCCAACGACATCCGCTGGCTGGCCTCGGGGCCGCGCTCCGGACTGGGCGAGATCGGCATCCCTGAAAACGAGCCGGGCAGCTCGATCATGCCGGGCAAGGTCAACCCGACCCAATGCGAGGCGCTGACCATGCTCTGCTGCCAGGTCATGGCCAATGACGTCGCCATCGGCATCGGCGGCGCCTCCGGCAATTTCGAATTGAACGTCCATAAGCCGCTCATTGCCCACAACTTCCTGCAAAGCGTACGCTTGCTGGCCGACGGCATGAGCAGCTTCGAAACCCATTGCGTGCGCGGCATCGAGGCCAAGCGGGAGCGCATCGCCGAACTGCTGGAACGCTCGCTGATGCTGGTGACGGCGCTGGCGCCGCACATCGGCTACGACCGCGCAGCCGAGATCGCCAAGCGGGCGCACCAGGACGGCAGCACGCTGCGCGCAGCGGCGCTGGCGCTGGGACATGTCACGGCCGAGGAATTCGACCGCTGGGTGAAGCCGGCGGAGATGGTGGGCGGCAGCGACGGCCGTTAGAATTGGCGGTTCCTGGCGGCATCCCGTCCCGCCCCACACTTCACGGAATGAGATCAGCCATGAACCTCCCGAACGTCGCGCCCAACTGGCCCGCGGCCATCGCGCTGCTGGTGCTGTCGCTCCAGTTCCCTGCGGCCCATGCCGGCAAGACCCTCGACCAGATCAGGCAGCGCGGGCAACTGGTATGCGGCGTCAGTACCGGCGTCATCGGCTTCTCCGCGGCCGACAGCCAGGGCCGCTGGAACGGCCTCGACGTCGATGTCTGCCGCGCCATCGCGGCCGCCGTGCTGAACGATGCGAACAAGGTCAAGTATGTTCCGCTCAACGCGCAGCAGCGCTTCACCGCCTTGCAGTCGGGCGAGGTCGATCTGCTCTCGCGCAACACGACCTGGACCCTGACGCGGGATGCCTCGCTGGGCCTGCATTTCACCGCCGTGACCTACTACGACGGCCAGGGCTTCCTGGTGCCGAAGAAGCTCAAGCTGGGCAGCGCCAGGCAGTTGAAGAACGCGGAAATCTGCGTGCAGTCGGGCACCACGACCGAAAAAAATCTGAGCGACTACTTCAAGGCGCAGGGCATCAAGATCAAGCCGGTGGTGTTCGAAAAATTCGAGGCCTCGATCAAGGCTTTTTTCAGCGGCCGCTGCCAGGCCTACACCACCGACGCCTCGGCGCTGGCCTTCATCCGCAGCAAGGAGGCGCCCAAGCCGGACGATTACGTTGTCCTGCCCGAGCTGATCTCCAAGGAGCCGCTGGGGCCAGTGGTGCGGCGCGGCGACGACGAATGGTTCGCGATCGTCAAGTGGGTGATCTTCGCCCTGATCGAGGCGGAAGAATACGGTGTCACCCAGGCCAATCTGGAGCAGATGAAAGCCGGCAGCGATCCGGCCATCCAGCGCTTGCTGGGCAGCGCCGAAGACAGCGGCAAGCTGCTCGGGCTGGAGCGCGAATGGGCGGCACGCGCGGTGAAGGCGGTAGGCAACTATGGCGAGCTGTTCCAGCGCAATGTTGGCAGCGCGTCGCCACTCAAGCTGCCACGCGGCCTCAATGCCCTGTGGAACAAGGGCGGCCTGATGTACGCGCCGCCGATCCGCTGAAGCGCCGTCCTGCCAGCGCCGACTTCTCCGCGATGCAAGGTCGACGCCGACGCGAGCTAGGAATCCAGGCCCTGCTCGCCGCGGCGCTGCTGGCCGCGCTGTGGTGGCTGCTCGATGTCACCGCCGGCAACATGGCCGAGCGCGGCATCCGCAGCGGCTTCGACTTCCTGCGCGACCCGGCTGGCTTTGCCATCGGCGAGAGCCTGTTGCCCTTCGATTCCGCCGACAGCACATGGTGGGCGCTGGCCGCCGGACTGGCCAACACCCTGCGCGTCGCCCTGCCGGCGATCCTCGCCAGCACGCTGTTGGGTACCCTGATCGGACTCGGGCGGCTATCGCCCAATCTGCTGCTGCGCGGACTCTGCGCCGGCTACGTCGAAACCCTGCGCAACATTCCGCTGCTGCTGCAACTGCTGGCCTGGTACTTCGTGGTCACCGATCTGCTGCCGCCGGCCAGCGCCGCCCTGCAACTCGGTCCTCATGTCTTTCTCAGCAAGAGCGGCTTGGCCTTGCCCTGGCCGGGCGGCGATGGCGGCTTGCTGGATCTGCCGTTGCGCGGCGAATTCGGCATCGTCGGCGGCGCCGCACTGACCCCGGAATTCCTCGCCCTGTTGCTCGGACTGAGCCTCTACACGGCGGCCTATGTCGCCGAAACGGTGCGCGGCGGGATTCAGTCGGTGCCGCGCGGGCAGAGCGACGCGGCGCTGGCGCTGGGCATGACGCGGCTCCAGATGTTCCGCCTGGTGCTGCTGCCGCAAGCCCTGCGCAGCATCATCCCGCCACTCACCAACCAGCACCTGAGCCTGACCAAGAACGCCTCGCTGGCGGTCGCCATCGGCTATCCCGATCTGGTCTCGGTCGCCAACACGACGCTGAACCAAACCGGCCGCGCCGCCGAATGCATCGCCCTGATCATGGCCGTGTATCTGATGCTCTCCCTGCTCACCGCCTGGCTCAGCGCCTGGCTGGAGCGCCGTACCGGTCGCTGGGTGGAGCGCTCATGAGTCGCATCGCGGCAAGCCGCGACTGGCTGCGGCGCAACCTGTTTTCCGACGTATTCAGCGGCCTCACCTCGCTGGTGCTGGTTGCCGGTGCGCTTTACTGGCTGCCCGGGGTGATCGAGTGGATGCTGTTGCAGGCCGTGTTCGCGGCTGACGCCAGCGCCTGCCAGGCGGTGAATCACGGCGGCGCCTGTTGGGGCGTGGTGGCCGAAAAATACCGCTTCATCCTGTTCGGCCGCTATCCCCATGCCGAACAATGGCGACCGCTGCTGGCGACCGGCATTCTGCTGCTGACGATCGTCGCCAGCGGGCTGCGTCTGCTCGGGCGCGGCGGACTATTGGTTGCCTGGACACTCGCCCTGCCGCTCTGCTTCATCCTCATGCGCGGCGGATGCTGCGGTCTCAGCCCGGTCGCCAGCGATCAGTGGGGCGGCCTGCCGCTGACCCTGCTGCTCGCCACCATGGGTATGCTGCTGGCTTTTCCGCTGGCACTGCTGGTCGCGCTCGGACGGCTGTCCGATCTGCCGCTGCTGCGCGGCCTATGCGTGCTCTACGTCGAACTGGTGCGCGGCGTGCCGCTGATCTCGGTCCTGTTTCTGGCTTCCTTTCTGTTTCCGATCATCCTGCCGCAAGGATTCTCGATCGATGTGCTGTTGCGGGTGCAGGCCGGCATCGTGCTGTTCGCCGCGGCCTATCTGTCGGAAACGATACGCGGCGGCTTGCAGGCAGTGCCGCGCGGCCAGCACGACGCGGCCGCGGCGCTGGGCCTTGGCCGCTGGCAGTCGCTGCGCTGGATCATCCTGCCGCAGGCGCTGCGCGCCGTGATTCCATCGATCATGAACAGTGCCGTCAGCGTCTTCAAGGACACCTCGCTGGTGACCGTGGTCAGCCTGTTCGACCTGACCGGCGCACTCTCGCTGGCACTGGCGGGCGATGCCGAATGGCGCCCCTACTATCTTGAGGGCTACCTGTTCATCGGCCTGATCTACTGGATCGGCTGCTACGCCATGTCGCGCTTCAGCCAAAGCCTGGAACGCGGCACCGGGCTGGGGCAGCCCTCGGCCTGAGGCAGTTCGCTGCGCCGCGGTCAGCCAAACGCCTTGGCCACGACGCGATTCCGCCCGTTCGCCTTGGCCAGATAGAGTTGCTCGTCCGCCAGCGCGACCACTTCGGTGCTGGACTGCATATCTCTCGTGACGACGGTCACCACGCCAAGACTGACCGTAACGTGATCGGCCACACTGGATGCCGCATGCGGTATTTCAAGACTGGTGATACCGGCCCAGATCTGCTCCGCCAGAGCGAGGGCTCCCTGTGCGCCGGTTTCCGGCAGGATGATCGCAAATTCCTCGCCACCGTAGCGCGCTGCCAGATCCGGTGCCCGGCTGACCACGCCGCGAATCTGCGCGCCGACCCGCCGCAAACAATCGTCACCCACGACATGCCCGTAGGTATCGTTGAAGTTCTTGAAAAAATCGATGTCGAGAATAATCAGGGACAGCGGCGCACGGGATCGGCGCAGACGAAGAAATTCCGCTTCCAGCAACTCATCGAATCGCCTGCGGTTGGCGAGATGGGTCAAGCCGTCGCTGAAACTCAGCAAAGCCAACTGTTCGTTGGCGGCCTTCAACGCTATCGTGCGCTCCTCCACCCTTCGTTCCAGACTGGCATGCTCCTCGGCCAGATCGGCGAGCGCCCGACGCCGGTCGCGCATGCTGCGCAGGAGCACGAAGATAAGCAGGGATTCGAGCGCCAGTAGGCAGGCAACGCCGACGATCTGCCAGCGATAGAGGATCCAGGCCGATGGCTTGCGCATGAACACCGTATGCGGAATTGGCAGCCTGGCATCCGGAATCTCCCAGCGTTGAAGCTGCCGGTCATCGAACTGGTAATCCTTGATAACCGAATTGATCTCCTCCAGGCTGTGCGGCAGGGGCGAGCCAAGCGCGATGAGGGCGATCAGTTTGCCGACGCGGGGCGCGCTGATCAGGTAACCGCCGACGATCCCGGTGCCCAGAAAGCTATCGTGATGGGCAAAGATCGGCGCGTTGGCATGCTCGGCGAGCGTGCTTGCAACGTCACGGGGTATCCGGCGCGCGCCGTGTCGATCATGGAACACCGGGAAATACAGCAGGGCGCTGCGCGGCGGCAGCGAGCCCACCCGGGCGTACAGTTCGTCGAAGCCGAACTCTTCGAGAATTTCCACCGGAATCCTGGACGACAGCGACGCTGCGGCTTCCACCAATCCCTTCTTGGTATTTCCGGCGATTCCGGTTCGGTCAAGCACCACCACGAGCCGCTCGCGATCCGGCATCACTTCAAGAATCGCCTTCAGCGCCCGCCCCGGATCTTCGGTCACCACGAAGGTCTGTTCCGGCGGAATATTTCCTGGATTGGCAACGTTCACCGCAAAACGCTTCGCGGCGGGGAAAAGGTCTGGATGGCGAATGAGAAAATTCGCCGCGCTTTGCGACTCGGCAACCACGACGTCCGGCGCCACCCGCTGATACTTCGCCTGCAGGTAGTTGTACAAGCCGACATCGGCGCCGGCATCCTGTATGCGGCCGGCGTCGATGCGCTCTTCGTAGATATCCGGTCTGTCGGCCGCCGCCGCCGTTTGCAGGTGCTCCGCAAATCCTGTCCTGACCCCGGCCTGCCATGGCATCTGGTCGTGCCAGGAGTAGACGATCAGTACCTTGCGCGGTGCCGCTGCAACGTCCAGGGGCAACAGGCAGACGCTGCAACCGCATGCCACGAACCAGGCAGCGACCAGAATGCCCCATCGCCTGCGACCAGCCCTCAAGCAATGCGCCATCCTTGGCATCGAGCTCGGACCTCTCCCCAGATCACACCCCCGCGTTGGCATTTTGTCGTCCCGAACTTTTCCCAATTGTAGTCCGAAAGACATAGACCCACCGTCGCCACACTGGCTCATCGACGATGCACGGAAACACTTGCAAGCCGGGAAAGTCGGCGCTGGCGTAACGGCGATACCTGTCGCACCGGACCGATGAAATCGGCTCGGCACGCCAGGGGAAACCAAAAACGCACCGGCACGCCATACTGACTTCCGACAAATGGCATAATGACTTTGTTGCCGGGCCGCAAGTATCGATGGGAGGAGAACGAAAAATGGCGAGTGCGGATCAGGGGACCAACGGCTCCGTTTCCATTGAGCAGGAGGAACTCCGGGGAATCTCGCGGTCCGTGGCCGAGATCGAATGGCTGCTGCTGGTCGTGGTGCTGCTCTACCACGTGTTCGGCGGCATCGAGGCGGACGACAAGCCGGTGATCGCCTTCGCCATGGTGCTCTACGCCATGTGCGTCATGGGTTTCCGCTACGCCCACTTCTTCAAGCGCGAATCGCGCTGGAAGCTTGCGGTGGAAACCTGGATCATGACCGCCTTCATCACCTGGGCGCTGTGGCACACCGGCCGGCTCGACAGCCCCCTGCTGAACTCCTACCTGCTGGTCATCATCACCAGCGCGCTGGCCCTCGGCAAGCTCACCACACTCCTGGAATTGGCCCTGATCGCCGCCTGCTTCATGTTCCTGGGCGGGCAGTCCTCAGCCCTGGAACTCATCTCGCTCAAACATGCGGCAGGAATATTTGCCCAGTTTGCCCCGTTCGTACTGGTGGCCTACATCACCACCATGTTCGCCTCGGACATACGCTATGGCCTGAGCAAGGTCAAACTCCTGTCGGAAACCGACGAACTGACCTCGACGCTCAACCGGCGAGGATTCGCCATCGTCGCCGACCGGCTGTTCGGACAGGCCACGCGTTACAACAGGGCCATGAGTCTGCTGGTGATCGACTGCGACAATCTGAAGCGGGTCAACGACGATCATGGGCACAAGGCCGGCGACACCCTGTTGACGTCGCTGGTGAAAAGCATCCAGGGGCAACTGCGGCATACCGACGTGCTGGCGCGGCAGGGCGGCGACGAGTTCCTCGTGCTGCTGCCGGAAACCCCGGCTGCCGGCGCGCTCGATGTCGCCGAAAGAATTCGAGAGGCGGTTTCGGCAAACGCGCTGGCACTCGGCGGCAAACTCGTCAGCACCACGGTCAGCATCGGCGCCGCAAGCTATCCCCAGGATGGCAGCACCCTGGATCTGTTGCTGGCCCACGCCGACCGCAACATGTACCAGGCCAAGCAGGCCGGCCGCAACCGCGTCGTCCAGCAAGCCGGGAAACCTGCCCCTTCCCCGCAGAACGGGTGAAGTCAAAAGCGCCCGCAGTCTTGCGGCGCCAGCTTGCTTCCGCCCCCTGGGGCGGAAACCGGTCAGGGATACAGACCGCGTTGCTCGCGTGCGGCAAGCACGCGTTGACAGGCGATGATGAACGCCGCGGTTCGAATCGACACCTGGCGCTCCCGCGCCGTCTGCCAGATCGCCTCGAAGGCCTTGATCATGATGCTTTCCAGGCGCGCGTTGATCTCTTCTTCGCTCCAGAAGAAGCTGGAGAAATCCTGCACCCATTCGAAGTAGGACACGGTGACGCCGCCCGCGTTGGCCAGCACATCCGGGATCACCAGGATATTGCGTTCGCCCAGGATGTCGTCGGCGGCCGGCGTGGTCGGTCCGTTGGCGCCCTCGACGACGATTCGGGTCCGCAAGCGCTGCGCGCGGTCTGGCGTCAACTGCCCCTCCAGGGCGGCGGGAACGAAATAGTCGCTATCGACTTGCCAGAAGTCGTCTTCGCTGACCGCAGTCGCGCCAGTGAAACCGGACAGGCTGCCGTGTGTTGCCGCGTGGGCCAGCGCGGCGGGAATGTCTATCCCGGCCGGATTGGCGATCGCACCCTCGGCATCCTGCAGGGCAACTACCTGCGCGCCGTGCTCGCAAAAAATGCGCGCGGCGACGCCGCCGACATTGCCGAAACCCTGTATCACGATGCGCGCCCCGGAGATCGGCACGCCGACGCGGGCACCGGCTTCGCGCGCGGCGATGAAAACGCCGCGTCCTGTCCCTTCCTGGCGACCCAATGAACCACCGAGCGCAATCGGCTTGCCGGTGACCACGCCGCTGGCGGTGTGGCCGACGTTAACCGAGTAGGTGTCCATCATCCACGCCATGGTCTGTTGATCGGTGCCGATGTCGGGTGCCGGAATATCCTTGTCCGGCCCGATGACAATGCCGATCTCCGACGTATAGCGCCGGGTGATGCGTTCCAGTTCGGCACGGGAGAATTGCCGCGGATCGATGCGGATCCCCCCTTTGGCGCCACCGTAAGGCAACCCCAGGGCAGCATTCTTGATGGTCATCCAGCCGGCCAGCGCCATCACCTCGTTGAGCGTTACCGCCGGATGGAAACGCACGCCGCCCTTGCCGGGGCCGCGCGACAGGCTGTGCTGCACGCGATAGCCCTCGTAATGCGCGACCGTGCCATCGTCGCGCACGATCGGCACGTCGACGATCAGTATTCGTTTGGGATGCTTGAGCGTCTCGATCCAGCGCGACAATTTGCCGAGGTGAGGCGCGACCCGGTCGATCTGCTCGATGAAGCTGGCCCAGGGTTCGGGTCTGGCCGGATCGAGATAGGAAAGGCGGCTGTGCGGGGTAGTCATGGCGTTACAAGTACTCCCTGTTGTGTGGTGTAGCGGCCGATCAGATCGACGAGGCTGCTCTCGCGCCCTGGTCGTAGCGACCGGATAGCGTACGCAGCAGGCGCGCCATGTCGCCGAGCCGCAGGTTTTCTTCCTCGGCGCCGGAGAAGCCTGGCATCAGGCAGGCCTCGCGCACCTGGCGGTAGCGCTCGCACAACGCCTCACCTTTTTGGGTGGTCGACCAGAAGACTTCCTTGCCGCGCCGGCTGCCTGACACCAGGTCAAGATTGGCGAGCTTCTTCAGCGCGTAAGAGACCACGTGCGTGTCTTCGATATTGAGCACAAAGCAGATGTCGGCCAGCTTCTTCTCGCGGCCCCGATGATTGACGTGATGTACCACGAGGATTTCGGTCTCGGTCATGTCCTTGACCCCTGCGCCGGCCATGCAACGTGTCATCCAGCGACCAAAGGCGTGGCTCGCGATGATGAGACCGAACTCGAGTTCCGACAGTTCAGGGCACTTGTCGGACACCAGATGTTCGGAAGAAACGATGCGCCGCACATCCGCTCCGGCGATGGCCGATTCCGACGCTGTCTTGTTGCCTGGCTTTGTCATGGTGATAACCCGCGATGTTTTCTCGACGAAAATATTTAAACATTTTATTGACGTTTTGTAAATGAAATGTTAACGTGCTGTTCGCTTAATCTCCTTCAACCCGCCATCTCTTGTGAGGAATCCGCCGATGAAAACCCGCGTTTGCACCCTCTTTGCCGCACTCGGTTTCGCTTTCACTGCATTCTCCGCCACGGCCCAAACCAAGTGGGACATGCCCACCGGCTATCCAGCCGCCAACTTCCACACTGAAAACATCACCCAGTTCGCCGCCGACGTCGACAAGACCACCGCCGGCAAGCTGAAGATCACCGTGCATGCGGGTGGCTCGCTGTACAAGGCCAACGAAATCAAGCGCGCGGTACAGGGCGGTCAGGCGCAGATCGGCGAAATCATTCTCGTCGGAGCCTCCAACGAGTCCCCCGTCTTCGGCGCCGACGGTGTTCCGTTTCTCGCCACCTCCTACGTCGAAGCAAAGAAGTTGCTGGCTGCGCAGAGACCGGCCGTCGAAGCGCTGCTGGCGAAACAAGGCATGAAGATGCTGTTTTCCGTGCCCTGGCCGCCGCAAGGAATCTTCTCGGCAAAGCCCATCAACTCGGGTGCCGACCTGAAGGGCGTCAAGTGGCGCGCCTACAGCCCGCAGACCTCGCGCATAGCCGAGTTGCTCGGTGCGCAGCCGGTGACCATCCAGGAAGCGGAATTGTCGCAAGCACTCGCCACCGGCACGGTATCGGCCTTCATGACGTCCGGCGCGACCGGCTTCGACAAGAAGGTTTGGGAACAGGTCAAGTATTTCTACGATGCCCAGGCCTGGCTGCCGAAGAACGCGGTGCTGGTTTCGCAGAAAGCCTTCGACGCCCTCGACCAGCCAACCCAGGCTGCCCTGCTCAAGGCCGCCGGCGACGCCGAAGCCCGCGGCTGGAAGACCAGCGAGGAAAAGACCAAGTTCTATGTCGAGCAACTGGCGAAGAACGGCATGAACGTGGCCGCCCCGTCCGCGGCCCTGAAAGCCGATTTGAAGAAAGTCGGCGACACCATGATCGGCGAATGGCAAAAGACCGCCGGCGCTGAAGGCAAGGCCATCCTCGACGCCTACAAGAAGTAAGCCGGTCGATGCGACACGTCCTTGACCGGATCTACGGCGCCGCCGCCTGGATGGCGGCGCTGTTCATGATCGGCACCCTGGCGATGATCCTGCTTTCCGTCAGCGGGCGCCTGCTGGATTTCCACATCCGCGGCACCGACGCCTATGCAGGGTATTGCATGGCGGCAGCGGCTTTCCTCGCGCTAGCCCATACCCTCAAACACGGTGAGCACATCCGCGTCACGCTGATCCTCGATCATGCCGGTCCGCGCCTGCGCCACGCGCTGGAACTCTGGAGCCATGCCGCAGGACTGTTCTGCGCAGTCCTGCTGGCGTGGTTCGCGCTGCGCCTGGCCTGGCAGTCGTTCCAGTTCAACGACATTTCGCAAGGTACCGATGCGACGCCGCTATGGATTCCTCAATTGGGCATGGCGCTCGGCACTGTGATTTTTGCCGTGGCCATCGCCGACGAACTGGTCGCCGTGCTGCGCGGCGACAAACTGCGGCACCGCGCCGCCGACGGCGAGCCCGCGAGGAGCGAATAATGGATCTGGCAATCACCTTCGGCCTGATCGTGGCACTGTTCGTCCTGCTTGGCAGCGGCATCTGGATCGGACTGGCCCTGCTCGGGGTCGGCTGGCTGGGCATGGAATTGTTCACCGCGCGTGCGGCCGGCGATGCCATGGCGGTCACCATCTGGGGCGCCTCCTCGTCCTGGACCCTGACCGCCCTGCCGATGTTCCTCTGGATGGGCGAAATCCTGTTTCGCACCCGACTCTCCTCCGACATGTTCAAGGGCCTCGCGCCCTGGCTGGAGAAACTCCCCGGGCGGATGCTGCATGTCAACGTGATCGGCTGCACCATCTTCGCCGCGGTGTCGGGATCCTCGGCCGCCACCTGCGCCACGATCGGCAAGATCACCCTGCCCGAATTGAAGAAGCGCGGCTATCCGGAAGCCATCACGGTCGGCACGCTGGCGGGCGCAGGAACGCTGGGCCTCCTGATTCCTCCCTCGATCATCATGATCGTGTATGGCGTCGCCGCCGAAGTCTCGATCGCCAAGCTGTTCATCGCCGGCGTGCTGCCCGGCATCCTGCTGGCTAGCCTGTTCATGGGCTGGATCGTGGTCTGGGCGCTGCTCAATCCCGATGCCGTGCCGTCCGTAACCGAGCAGACCACTTTCAGGCAGAAGCTCTACGCGTCGCGCCACCTGATCCCGGTGGTGCTGCTGATCGCCCTGGTCCTCGGATCGATTTATGTCGGCATCGCCACGGCTACCGAGGCGGCGGCCCTGGGCGTGGTCGGCAGCCTGTTGTTGGCGGCCGCGCAAGGCTCGCTGAGCTGGATCACTTTCCGCGACAGCCTGTTGGGCTCCACGCGCCTGTATTGCATGATTGCCCTGATCCTGGCCGGCAGCGCCTTCCTGACACTGGCGATGGGCTATCTGGGTTTGCCGCGCCATCTCGCCGAATGGATTGCCAGCCTCGGCCTCGGCCAGTTCGGCCTGCTCTTTGGCCTGATGATCTTTTTCATCATCCTCGGCTGCTTTCTTGACGGCATATCGATGGTGGTGTTGACCATCGCCGTGATCCAGCCGACCATCATCGCCGCCGGCATCGACCTGATCTGGTTCGGCGTGTTCCTCGTGGTGGTGGTCGAAATGGCGCAGATCACGCCGCCGGTCGGCTTCAATCTGTTCGTGATCCAGGGCATGACCGGCAGGCAGTTGCCGTGGATCGCCCGCACCGCAATGCCGGCGTTCTTGCTCATGGTGGGCGCGGTCGGCCTGCTCTATGCCTTCCCGGCCATCATCACCTGGCTGCCGCAGCGCATGGTGGGATGAAACCGCGCCTCCTCGCTCTCGGTGACGGCGCGCTGACGCTCGAATTCGACGATCGAATCGATCCCGCGCTGAATGCCCAGGTCATTGCGGCGCGCGATGCCCTGTCCGCCTTGAAGCTGGAGGGCATCAGCGACGTGGTGCCCACCTACCGCTCGCTCACCGTGCATTTCGATCCGCTGCGGCTGGATCGGCAGGCGCTGGGCCAGCATCTTCTGGACGCCGCCCAGGCACCGCCACAGGAGTCGGCGCTTGCCGGCCCGCGAAGCGGAATCCCCGGCAGACAGAGTCCGACACGGTGGCAAATTCCCGTGGTATTCGGCGACGAATTCGGCCCCGATCTGGCGCACGTCGCAGGCGCGACCCAACGCAGCGAAACGGAGGTGATCGAGGCGCTGTGCGCGACCGAATTGCACGTCTTCCTGATCGGCTTCCTGCCCGGCTTTCCGTACCTCGGTGAGTTGCCGCAGTGGCTGCAACTGCCCCGACTGGCCACACCGCGCGCCGCGGTGCCCGCCAACAGCCTTGCCATCGCCGGCGCGCAGGCCGCCATCTACCCCTGGCAAAGTCCCGGCGGCTGGCATCTGCTGGGCCGCACGCCGGCACGGCTGTTCGACCTCGGCAACACGGCCCGGCCGGCCCTGCTTGAACCGGGCGACACGGTGCGCTTCGTGCCGATCGGTCGCGACGAGTTCCAGCGTCTCGCCGCCGCCGTCGCGACGCGCGAGATCGACTGCAGCGCATGGCGGGCCAAGTGATCGAGATTCTCGATTGCCCGATGCCCGTGACCGTACAGGACGCCGGCCGTCCCGGTTACCGCCACTTGGGCGTGCCGCTGTCCGGTGCGCTCGATGCCGAATGGCTGGCGCTGGCCAATGCGCTGGTGGGAAACCCGCTGACAACAGCCGCCCTGGAAATGCGTCTGCTGGGACCTCGGCTGCGCGCCGTGAACCCGGTGAGCTTCGCCATCGCCGGCCAGTGTGAAGCCTACATTGACGACGCCTATGGCCAGCGCCGAGACGCTCGATCCTGGAACAGTCACTACCTGGCGACCGGGGAGACGCTGGTGGTCGGCAAGGTGCACAGCGGCGTTGCCTATCTGGCAATTGCCGGCGGTCTCGGCCTGCCGCCGGTGCTGGGCAGCCGTTCCACCTATGCCCGCGCCGGACTGGGCGGAATCGACGGACGCGCCCTGCAAGCCGGCGATCTCTTAGCAGTCGGCGCCGGCGGAACGCCGCTTCTGCTGCGCCTGCCGCAGCCCCCACAAGTTGCTGGCGGGCCGCTGCGCGTGGTGCCCGGTCCGCAGCGCGAATACTTCACCGACGCGGCCTGGACGCGTTTACTCAACGAAGAATTCACCGTCAGTCGCGAAGCCGACCGCATGGGCCTGCGCCTCGACGGGGCACGCCTCGATCACGATCCGGCCTACGGCGCCGACATCGTCTCGGACGCCGTTACGCCCGGCGTCATACAAGTGCCCGGCGACGGTCGTCCGATCATTCTGCTGGCCGACTGCCAGACGGTCGGCGGCTACCCGAAAATCGCTGCCGTGATCGGCGCCGACCTGCCGCGCCTCGGCCAGGCTCTGCCCGGCCAAATCTTGCGCTTTGTCGAAGTGAGCATGGCGCAGGCGCTGGCCGCGCGTCGCGCCGCCGCGGCAACGCTGGCAGAATGCATCGCGAGCATGGTGCCGGGAGGGGCCGAATTGGACCTCGACGCGCTGTATGCCGCCAACCTGATCGACGGAGTGATCGATGCCGAGCAAGCGAATTAACCTCAACGCCGATCTCGGCGAAGGCTTCGGCGCCTGGCGCCTGGGCGATGACGCCGCCATGCTGGAGATCGTCGCCTCGGCCAACATCGCCTGCGGCGGACATGCCGGCGACCCCGACGTGATGCGCCACACCGTGCGCCTGGCAAGGCAGCGCGGCGTCTCGATCGGCGCCCACCCGAGCTATCCCGACTTGCAAGGCTTCGGCCGTCGCGCCATGGCGCTCTCCGCCGCCGAACTCGAAAACCAGATGGCATTCCAGATCGGCGCGCTGGCCGGCATCGCCGCGCTCGAAGCGGCGCAAGTCACCCACGTCAAGCCGCACGGCGCTTTGAACAATCTCGCCTGCACCGACCGCGGCGTGGCCGACACGATCTGCCGCGCAATCCATGCCGTCGATCGCAACCTGATCCTGCTGACCCCGGCGGCATCGCAACTGGTGCTAGCGGGACGCGCCGCCGGACTGCGGGTCGTGGAGGAAATCTTCGCCGACCGCGCCTATCTGCCCGACGGCCAGTTGGTACCCCGCGCGCGCGCCGACGCCATGGTCCATGGTGCGGATGCCTGCCTGGCGCATGTGCTGGCGATGCTCGACGCCGGCGCCCTGTTGGCCGTGGACGGCACGCGCATCGCGACGCCGATCGGCAGCGTCTGCGTCCATGGCGACAACCCCGATGCGGTCGCCGTAGCGCGCCATCTGCGCGAACAATTGACTGCGCAAGGCTGGAAAATTCAGACTCTGGTCGAAATCGCCTGACGGTTACAATCGCATCATGCATACACTGCTCTTGCGCACTGCCGAATTACGCGCCGTGGAGGCACGCTACGCCGATGCGGCACCGCCCCTGATGGAGCGCGCGGGACGCGCCGCCGCCGAATTCGCCGGACAGTTGCTTCAGGATCGTCGGGCTCCCGTGCTGGTCTTCGCCGGACCGGGCAACAACGGTGGCGACGCCCGGGTTGTGGCACGCGTACTGCGCGAACAGGGCATTCAGGTGGTGATTGCCGGTGCCGACGGCAAGCTGCCGGCCGGCAACTTTGGACTGGTGGTCGACGGCCTGTTTGGCATCGGATTGGCGCGGCCCATTTCCGGTGCCTACGTCGAACTGATCGCGCGCATCAACGCCTTCCGCGGCCCGGTGCTGGCGCTGGACATTCCCAGCGGCCTGGATGGCGATAGCGGACGGGTCATGGGCGTGGCGGTGCGCGCGACGCATACGCTCAGCTTTATCGGAGGCAAACCGGGACTGTATACGCTCGATGGTCCTGACCATTGCGGCGAGGTCAGCGTTGCCAACCTCGGCCTGCAACTCGACGAATTTCCCGGCGCCCTGCTCGCCTTGGATGATTTCCATGAATGCCTGAGGCCGCGCGCGCGCAACAGCCACAAGGGCAGCTTTGGCTCGCTGGCCGTGATCGGCGGTGCGGCCGGCATGACGGGTGCGGCGCTGCTGGCGGCGCGTGCGGGACTGCAACTCGGTGCCGGCCGCACGTTTGCCGGACTGCTGCAAGCGCTCGCCGTCGACCCGCTGCAAGCGGAGCTGATGCTGCGCTCGCCCGAAAATGCACTGGCACAGGCAATGGTGGCCGTCATCGGCCCCGGCCTGGGCGCTTCCGATGCCGCCCTGGAGATTCTGCGCCGTACCGCCAGCGCCGACTTTCCAGTGCTGCTCGACGCCGACGCGTTGAATCTGCTGGCGACCCATCCGGTATTGGCCGCGCGCATCGCGCGGCGCAGCGCACCGACGATCATCACGCCGCACCCGGCCGAAGCCGCGCGGTTGCTGGCGACCACCACTGAGGCGGTGCAGGCCGACCGCGTCGGCACGGCGCTGAATCTTGCGCAACGCTTTAAGGCCCATGTTGCGCTCAAGGGCTGCGGCACCGTGATTGCCCACCCCGATGGGCGCTGGCGAATCAACACCACCGGCAATCCCGGGCTGGCCTCCGGCGGCAGCGGCGACGTGCTCGCCGGCATGGCCGGCGCCCTTCTGGCACAGGGCTGGCCAGCCGCCGCCGCGCTCTCCGGCGCCGTGTATCTGCATGGCGCGGCAGCCGATGCGCTGGCGGCAGCGGGCAACGGCCCGATCGGCATCGCCGCCGGCGAACTGATCCAAGCCGCACGCACCCTGTTCAATCGCCTCATCGCAGCGAATGCCTGAAGCCCGCCGCAAGGTCGGCTTCGCCGTGCTGCTGATGCTCGGCGCGACGCTGTGCTTCGCCGCGCTCGACGCCACCTCCAAGCATCTGTCGCAGACCTACCCGATCCCGATGATGGTCTGGGGCCGCTATACCTTCCATTGCCTGATGATGTTGATCTTTCTGGCGCCCGCGATGCGCCTGCAACTGATCGCCACGACGCGCCCCTTGGCCCAGGTCATTCGCGCGCTGATGCTGACGGGGACCACCGGCTTTTCCATGGCCGGCTTTTCCATGATGCCACTGGCCGAAAGCACGGCCTTCCTGTTTGTCACGCCGCTGGCCGTGGTGATCCTGTCGCACTGGCTGCTCAAGGAATCCATCACCGGCGGCCACTGGATTGCGGTGCTCGCCGGGTTTTGCGGCGCCCTGCTGATCGCCCGTCCCGGTGGCGCGCTGAACCTGCAGGGCATCGTCTGGATGACGCTGGCCGCCGCCTGCTATGCGATCTACCAGATCCAGACGCGGCAACTATCGCCAACCGAGAACACCGTCACCATGCTGTTCTACACGGCCCTGGTGGGCACCGTGTCGATGACGCTGGCGGCACCGCTGTATTGGGGCGGGCCGACGCCGAACTGGATCGACGCGGCGCTGATTGCCTCGCTCGGCATCTACGGCGGCACCGGCCACCTGATGCTGACCCGTGCCTTCCGCTACGCTGCGGCCTCATTCCTGTCGCCCTTTCTCTATGGCCAGCTGATCTGGGCCATGCTCCTGGGCTGGGTCTTTTACGATCACCTGCCCGATCTGCCTTCCGTGATTGGCATCGTGGTGATTGCCGGCAGCAGCATCTCGATTGCCTTGTCGGAACGCTTTAAACGTCAAGCATGAGGTAAAGTAGCAGCGTAGCGCGGCCACACCGAACCACTTACCGGGAGGGCGTCCATGTTGCAGGGTCTCGACAACATCGTTCCGCAACGCTACTGGGCCTGGGCCATCTGTGCCGTCCTGAGCCTGGGCTGTTTTGCGCTGCTGCTGGTGTCCTCCCTTTGGCTGTGGCCGGCCCTGGTCTTCGGCGCCCTGGCCCTGGTCGGTCTGGCCGATTTCCTTCAAGTACGCCAGGCGATTCGCCGCAACTACCCGGTGCTCGCGCATTTCCGCTTCTTCTTCGAATACATCCGGCCGGAGATCCGCCAGTACTTCATGGAGGCCGATTCGGAGGAGCTGCCCTTCTCCCGCGCCCAGCGCTCGGTCATCTACCAGCGCTCGAAGCAGGCGGCGGACAAGCGTCCGTTCGGCACCCAGCTCAATGTCTACGAGCCGCACTACGAATGGATCAACCATTCCATCGCCCCGGTGCACATCGAGAACCACGATTTCCGCATCAGTATCGGCGGCCCCGCCTGCACCCAACCCTATTCGGCCAGCGTGTTCAATATCTCCGCGATGAGCTTCGGCGCCCTCTCGGCCAACGCGATCCTGGCCTTGAATGAGGGTGCCCGGCGCGGCAACTTCTTTCACGACACGGGCGAGGGTTCGATCTCCCGCTATCACCGCCAGAACGGCGGCGATCTGACCTGGGAAATCGGCAGCGGATACTTCGGCTGCCGCGATGCCGACGGGCGCTTCGACGAGGCGAAGTTCGCCGAGAACGCCAGCCTGCCCCAGGTCAGGATGATCGAGATCAAGCTCTCGCAGGGGGCCAAACCGGGACACGGCGGCGTGCTGCCCGGTGCCAAGGTGACCCGGGAAATCGCCGAGGCGCGCGGCGTGCCGATGGGCAGCGACTGCATCTCACCGGCCCGGCATTCGGCGTTTTCCACACCGCTCGAACTGGTCGGCGTCATTGCCCGGTTGCGTGAGCTATCGGGTGGCAAACCGGTCGGCTTCAAGCTGGCGATCGGCCATCCCTGGGAGTGGTTCGCCATTGTCAAGGCCATGCTCGCCACCGGCATCGCCCCAGACTTCATTGTCGTCGACGGCGGCGAAGGCGGAACCGGCGCCGCCCCGCTGGAATTCACCGACCACGTCGGTGCGCCGCTGCGCGAAGGTTTGATGCTGGTGCACAACACCCTGGTCGGGGTCAACCTGCGCCATCAGATCAACATCGGCTCTTCCGGCAAGATCGTCACTGCCTTCGATATGGCGCGCACCATCGCCACCGGTGCCGACTGGTGCAACTCGGCGCGCGGCTTCATGTTCGCCCTCGGCTGCCTCCAAGCACAGACCTGCCACACCGGCCACTGCCCAACCGGCGTCACCACACAGGATCCGCTGCGTATGCGTGCGCTCGATGTCGCGGACAAGTCTTCGCGCGTGCACCAGTTCCATCGCAACACCCTGATCGCGCTGAAGGAGATGCTCGGTGCCGCCGGCTTGAATCATCCACGCGAGTTGGGCCCCGAACACGTGATCCGTCGCGTTTCCGCCACCGAGGTACGCTCGCTGGCCGCATTGCACCACTGGGCGCGCCCCGGCGAACTGCTCGCCGGAGTGCCCGATCATCCGGTGTTCAAGGTGTTCTGGGACGTCTCCCGCGCCGACAGTTTCGAAGCGCCTTCCACCACACTAAGCCTGCGGGGTGCCAAGACGCATTGATGCCGGCGAATTGACTACCGTGCGACGGCGCCCGAACGAGTGCCTTGCAGGAAGAATTGCCAACCGTCTATCGACCAAGGAAGCCCAGCCTCGGGTGCTAGAATCAACCGCACCTGAACTGCACGCATCGAACGATCATGGAACTTCCTCTACAGCTTGCCGCCGAAGTCCAGCGCAACGTGCTTGCCGCCCTGATGGAGGATATCGGCGGCGGTGACCTGACGGCGCTGCTCAGCTCCGCCACGCGACGCTCCCAAGGCACCGTGATCAGCCGCGAAGATGCCATCCTCGCCGGCTCCGCTTGGTTCGATGCCTGTTTTCGCCGTCTCGATCCGCTCGTCGCCATCCGCTGGCACGCGAGCGATGGCGACCCGATCGTCGGCGGCCAGACGCTGTGCGAAATCGAAGCCAGCACCCGCGCCCTGCTTACCGCCGAGCGCGCCGCGCTCAACTTCCTGCAACTGCTTTCCGCCACCGCCTCAGCGACACGCCGCTACGTCGACGCTGTCGCCGGCACGGGTGCCCGCATCGTCGATACGCGCAAGACGCTGCCCGGACTGCGCCTGGCACAAAAATATGCTGTCACCTGCGGCGGCGGCAACAATCACCGTCTCGGTCTCTACGATGGAATCCTGATCAAGGAAAACCACATCATGGCGGCCGGCGGCGTCACCGCCGCACTGGAGCAGGCGCGAGCGATCGGTCGCGACGATGTCTTCATCCAGATCGAAGTGGAAACCATGGAGCAACTCGCCGAAGCCCTGGACGCCAATGCCGAGATGATCCTGCTCGACAACATGGACCTGGCGCAAATGCGCCAGGCGGTCGGCCTCACCGCAGGACGTGCGGAACTGGAAGCATCTGGAGGAATTAGCCTGGAAACCGTGCGTGCCATCGCCGAAACTGGCGTCAATCGCATTTCCATCGGCAGCATGACCAAGAACGTGCGCGCGATCGACCTGTCCCTGCGGCACAGCGAAGGCTGATCTGCTAGAATTCGCGCCCTGCTTGACCAGCTAGGATCGGCAAGCGATGCGGAGAGGTGGATGAGCGGTTTAAGTCGCACGCCTGGAAAGCGTGTTTAGGATAATATCCTAACGAGGGTTCGAATCCCTC